>JAQGHX010000136.1 GCA_028288745.1 Roseomonas sp.
ACTCGACCTTATGCTGACCGCCTCTAGTCAGCTTGCCATTCGACAAGGTCCATGTGCCCGGGGCGAAGGGGCCGCCGTGGATCTCAATTTCCATGTTGCCCTATCGCTTGCCTTGAACACCACCGTAATCGTTTGGGCGAGATCTGCCATGGACTCGTCAGCAGCGTTTTCTGACTAGGCTTCTATCCTGGCCGCCACCGCCGCAGGCCCAAGGGTGGGTAGGCTCCGAGTAGGGAGAGGCGGGTGATGAGCGGCACATACGGGCCGCACCAGGAAGGGGGGGGTAAGCGTTGGTCAAGGAGAGCCTGGAACAGCTCACTTACCCGCTGATTTACCCGCTAAAGCAGAAAGGCAACCAATTGGCTGCCCTTCTTGCATTAAGCCCTTGAAAAGGCTTGGCGTCCCCTAGGGGATTCGAACCCCTGTTACCGCCGTGAGAGGGCGGTGTCCTAGGCCTCTAGACGAAGGGGACTTCGTTGGGCGAGCCCGGCTTCTAACCGCGCAAACGTCAGTGATCAAGGCGTCTTCTGGGAAGAAAGAGAAGAAATTTTCTCCTGCCCGACATCGCCTAGCTGACGCTGAAAATGCCTGGGTGGCACGGCACCCTTAGGCCGCCGGCCCCGCGATGGTACCCGTGGCCAGGCAGGGCGGCTGGCGTCCGTAAGCCCGCTCACCCCGCACTACGTAAGCCCTTCCCGCCTCCTTTATTCGCCGAGGCGGATCTCGCCGGTCTGGCGCAGGCTGCCGGGGTCGAGCAGCAGGATGCGGCCGCCATCGGGACGTTCCACCCATACGGCCAGATGGCCCTCCAGCGCCGCGATGCCACCAATGCGGCTGCCGGCAGGCTGCTTCAGGGCCAGATCCGTGCTAAGCACCGTGGTGCCGACGCCCTGGGCGGCGCGGTTCGCGCGCTGGATGACCAGCACCACCAGCGCCACCGTGGCCACCACGATCAGCACGCCCATCACGGACACAAGAATCTTGAGCGCGCGCATCGACACCTCTTCTGAGAACACCATGCCAGACGAAGCTTTCATCCTGGCCGCCGGCCCTGCCGAGGCCGGGCAGCGCGTGGACCGCTTCCTGGCGGCGGGGATAGGCACGTTGTCCCGCTCCCGCGTCAAGGCGCTGATCGAGGAGGGGCACGTCTCGCGGGATGGCGCGGTACTCGCCAATCCGTCGGAGGCGGTGAAGGCCGGCGCCGTCTACCGGGTGGCGCCGCCGCCCGCCATTCCCGCCACCCCCCAGGCGCAGGACATCCCGCTCACCATCCTGTACGAGGACAAGTACCTCATTGTCCTTGACAAGCCCGCCGGCCTGGTGGTGCACCCGGCGCCGGGCAACCAGGACGGCACCCTGGTCAATGCCCTGCTGTCCCATGCCGGGGATGAACTTTCCGGCATCGGCGGGGAAAAGCGGCCCGGCATCGTCCACCGGCTGGACAAGGACACCTCGGGCGTCATGGTCGTGGCCAAGACGGAACAGGCGCACCAGGTGCTTTCCGCCAATTTCGCCAGCCGGGAGGAGTTGGAACGCTCGTACCTGGCGCTGGCCTGGGGCGTGCCGAGCCCGACCGCCGGCGAGATCCAGGCCGCGGTCGGCCGCCACCCCACCGACCGCAAGCGCATGGCCGTGGTCACCCGCAACGGCAAGGACGCACTGACCAGCTACGTCACCGAACGCGCCTGGGGCAGCGCCTGTGCCCTGCTCCGCTGCCGTCTGGCCACGGGACGCACCCACCAGATCCGGGTGCATCTGGCGCATATCGGGCACCCGCTGGTGGGCGATCCGGTCTACCTGAAGCGCATACACGGCAGCGCCAGGACCCTGCCCCAGCCTGCGCGGGACGCATTGCTGGCCTTCCCACGGCAAGCATTGCACGCGGAGTCATTGGGCTTTCGCCACCCCGTCACTGGTGAAGCCCTGCGCTTTACCGCCGCTCCACCGCAAGATTTCTTGAATCTGGTCGCATTGCTGGACGGTAACGCCGAGTAACCCGACTTTTACAGTCGGGATTTGCTTGCGCAACCTCTCGCCCCTTGATAGCGTTCTTCCAGTCGCCAACGCCGGGTGCCACATCATGGCGCGGCCGCCGGTCCAGTCCCGTTGTGACTGCGGGACAGTGCGGTACGCCAGGGCTCAGCAGAGGTAGACCCGGACACTTCGCCAGTCCGGGGCTCGCCGTCACAGGGGCGCCCGGCAGGTGCAGGAGGCAGATACGATTATGGCTTCCACTTCAATGATTCCCATGGCCCCCGAGGGCAACCTCTCCCGCTATCTGCAGGAGATCCGCAAGTTTCCGATGCTGACCCCGGATGAGGAATTCCGGCTGGCCAAGAGCTGGAAGGAGGAGGGCGACCAGAAATCAGCCCACCGCCTGGTCACGTCGCATCTTCGTCTCGTTGCCAAGATCGCCATGGGCTACCGTGGCTACGGCCTGCCGGTGGGCGAGCTGATCAGCGAGGGTAATGTCGGTATGATGCAGGCTGTGCGCCGCTTCGATCCCGACCGTGGTTTCCGCCTGGCTACATATGCCATGTGGTGGATCCGCGCCGCGATCCAAGAGTACATTCTGCATTCGTGGTCGCTCGTGAAGATGGGCACCACGGCCGCACAGAAGAAGCTGTTCTTCAACCTGCGCCGCCTGAAGGGCCAGATGGCGGCCCTGGAGGAAGGCGACCTGCAGCCTGAGCAGGTGGCAAAGATCGCCCATGTGCTCCAGGTGCCGGAGCAGGACGTGGTGTCGATGAACCGCCGCCTGGCCTCGCCCGACAATTCGCTGAACGCGCCGGTGCGCGCCGACAGCGAGGGCGAGTGGCAGGACTGGCTGGTCGATGACAGTGAGAGCCAGGAAACCGAAATCGCCGAGCGGCAGGACATGTCCAACCGCCGCGAGCTTCTCGGCGAGGCGCTGAAGACGCTCAACGAGCGTGAGCGTCACATCCTGATCGAGCGTCGCCTGAAGGACGAGCCCACCACGCTGGAGGAACTGTCCCAGCAGTACAACATCAGCCGCGAGCGTGTGCGGCAGATCGAGGTCCGCGCCTTCGAGAAGCTCCAGAAGAGCATGAAGACGCAGATCACCGAGCGGCGGCTGCTGGTGGAGTAATTCACCGCGGCTTCCGGCCTGATGAAAAGGGCGTGGTCTTCGGGTCACGCCCTTTTTTCATGCCCGGTTCTGATGCCCGTTCAGGCGAAGGCGATATCGCCCGGTTGAAGGGCATGGACGCCCAGCAGGTCGATCCGCGCTTCCTGGTACACAGCGGTGAAATGCACCTCCAGGCCCCGTGCGGTATCGACCAGTTGCACCTCGTTCTCGCTGACCGAGTAGCCGGTCAGGTCGATCCTGTCGGTGCCGGGCTTGAAGTCAAAGATGGTGTCTGTGCCGTCATTGGCGTCGTAGCTCGTCTGGATGATGTTGGAATTGTAGCGGTACTGGAACACATCGTGTCCCGCACCGCCCCAGAGCAGGTCTGCGCCGGCACCGCTGGAGATCAGGTCGTCCCCGGTCCCGCCCTGGATGCGGTCCACGCCGCTGCCGCCGAACAGCCGGTCATGGCCCGTGCCGCCGAAGATCACGTCATCGCCACCGCCGCCCAGCACCGTGTCATTGCCGGCCCCGCCATCCAGGTGGCCGGACTTGTCCTGGCCCGCATAGCGGTCAGCGCCGGCCGGCGATGCCCGGGCCAGGCCATAGCCTATGATCATGTCGTCACCACGGCCGCCGACAATGGTGTCATGGCCATAGCCGCCATAGAGCGTGTCGGCTCCGCGGCCGGCGATGATCAGGTTGTTGCCGTAAGGCTCGTTGGGCGTTGTCGCGCCATCCGCGTAAACAATGTCGCCACTATTATGGCTGCCTAGTAGAAAATTATCGTTTTCTGTGCCGCCCAAATAAAGTGCCATGCAAGTTCCCTGCTTCGCGCTCGATGCTTCCTGGAGTCTCAGACTCGACCAGGGAACCATAAAACTGCCGTGGATCAGGCACTTTTTTGTTGCAAGGTCAGAATAAAATTTCCGTGCGGACCGGGTCCGTCGCCATAAAAAAAAGCCCGGGGGACGATGCCCCCGGGCCCTGTCGCTGCGTTTTGCCGCGACTTCTCACCCGGCGAAGGGGTCACTGACCAGGATGGTGTCATCGCGCTCCGGGCTGGTGGAGAGCAGCGTCACCGGTGCCTCCACCAGTTCCTCGATACGCTTCACGTACTTGATGGCGGTGGCGGGCAGCTCGGCCCAGGACCGCGCGCCCATGGTGCTGGTGGTCCAGCCTTCCATGGTCTCGTAGATCGGCTGGGCCTTCATCTGCGCGGCGGCGGCGGCCGGCAAGCGCTTCATCACCTGGCCGTCGATCATGTAGCCGGTGCAGATCTTCAGCTCGGTCAGTCCGTCCAGCACGTCCAGCTTGGTCAGCGCCAGCCCCTGGATGCCGCCGACCTTCACGGCCTGCCGCACCATGCAGGCGTCGAACCAGCCGCAGCGGCGCGGGCGGCCGGTGACGGTGCCGAACTCGCGGCCCCGCTCGCCCAGGCGCTTGCCGACATCGTCGAACAACTCGGTCGGGAAAGGGCCGGAGCCGACGCGGGTGGTATAGGCCTTGGCGATGCCCAGCACGGTGCCGATCTGGTGCGGCCCGACCCCCGCCCCCGCCGCCGCATTGCCGGCGACGGTGTTGGAGGAGGTGACGAAGGGATAGGTGCCGTGGTCCACGTCCAGCATCACGGCCTGCGCGCCCTCGAACAGCACGCGGCTGTTGTTGTGGCGGGCCTCGTCCAGCCGTTCCCAGATCGCCTCGGAGAAGGGCAGCAGCCTGGGCGCGAGCGCCAGGAGCTGGTCCAGCAGGTCCTGCTTCTGGAAGGTGGGCGCGCCCAGCCCCGCCAGCAGCGTGTTGTGGTGCAGCAGCAGCTCGTCCAGCTTGGCCGAGAGCGTCTCCGGCTCGGCCAGGTCGCAGAGGCGGATGGCGCGGCGGGCCACCTTGTCCTCATAAGCGGGGCCGATGCCGCGCCCAGTGGTGCCGATCTTGTTCTCGCCGCGCGCCACTTCGCGCGCCTTGTCGATGGCGGAGTGCAGCGGCAGGATCAGCGGCACGTTCTCGGCGATGCGCAGGTTATGCGGGCCGACATCCAGGCCCTGCGCCTTCACGCGCGCGATTTCCTCCAGCAGCGCGTTGGGGTCCAGCACCACGCCATTGCCGATGATGCCCAGCTTGCCGCGCACCACGCCCGAGGGCAGCAGCGACAGCTTGTAGGTCTTGTCGCCGACCACGAGCGTATGACCGGCGTTGTGGCCGCCCTGGAACCGCACGACCACGTCGGCGCGGTTCGACAGCCAGTCGACGATCTTGCCCTTGCCTTCGTCGCCCCACTGGGCGCCGACAACGGTGACGTTGGCCAAAGCCGATCCCTTTTCACAAATGCGGCGTGGCTTTGGCCCCCATGGGCCCCGGCGTCAACCCGCGATGGCGCCGGCCCTTCCTCGCAAGAGGAGGAGCCGCCGGCCTACC
>JAQGHX010000155.1 GCA_028288745.1 Roseomonas sp.
TGCGGCGCGCGCCGGGCCGCCATCGCCCTGCTCCACCACCGGGCGGCCGCGACGGGCGGGGATGGTGACGGCGACGCGCTGGAGGCGGGCCGATGCCTGGCTCGGCACCGGGCGGCCGGCCCTGGACCGGGCGGGAACCTGTGCCGCCACGCGGGCCGGCGCTACCCGGGTCGTGGTGGAAACCAGCCGCGCCTGGCCGCCACGCGGCAACGGTGCGGCCTCGGCCCGTGCCATCAGCGAAGGCACGCGGCGGCCACGACGGCTGGCGGCGGCGAGCGCGACGGTGGCCGCGCGAGGCACGCTGGCCACCAGCGCGCGGCCACTGCCACCCACGCCCATCTGCGCGAAGCTCTGGTCCAGCAGCGCGGCGGCCTGCCGGTCGCGCTCGGTCCAGGAATTGCCGCCGAAGACGGCCGCGATCAAACGAACGTTATCGCGCTTGGCGCTGGTAACGATATTGAAGCCTGAGGCGTCGATATAGCCGGTCTTGATGCCGTCCACGCCCTCATAGCTGTCCAGCATCCGGTTGTGGCTGCGCAGGCTGATTGAGCCGACCTGCACCTGCCGCGTGCCGAAATAGTGGTAACGCTCGGGGAAGTCCTGCTGCAGCCGCCGGCCGAGGGTGGCCATATCGCGCGCCGTCGTCACCTGCTCGATATCCGGCAGGCCGGAGGCGTTGCGGAAGGTGGTGTTCGTCATGCCGATGGCCCGCGCCCGCAGCGTCATCATCTGCGCGAAGCGGTACTCGTCGCCATCCGCCAGGGTCTCGCCCATCAGGGAGGCGATGTCGTTGGCGGATTTGGTGACCAGCGCGTAGATGCCCTGCTCGATCGTGATGCTGCGCCCGACCGGGATGCCCAGCTTGGAGGGCGGGCGGCTCGCGGCGGTCGGGGTCATGACCATTGGCGACTCGAGGCTGATATGCCCGGCGCGGATGGCGTCGAACAGCATATAGAGAGTCATCATCTTGGTGAGCGAGGCCGGGTGGCGCAGCTCGTCGGGATTGCTGGCATAGAGCAGGTTGCCGGTGCGGGGCTCCATCACCACCGCCGAATAACGCGCGCTGCCGATTTGCGCGGAGGCTGCCGCGGGCAGCAGCCCCATCATCAGCGCGGAACCGGCCAATATCCCCAGCCGCTGCCGCACCAGACCGCGCACGGCCTTCCCCAAGGCCAGAACCACTCTCATCGCGCCAATCCCCATGCAGACTTGCCCCGCCCCCCAGCGGGTAACAGAACAACCTTACTGATGGGCGCCGTGTTCTGTCACCCTGAACTGATAGGGAACATGCAATTTATGCAATAACTTAAGGGGCAGCCTTCAAGCATCGCGTGACAGAGGCTTGGCCATGCAAATAGTACCGCTCCGGTCCATCATGTTGCACTGCAAAAATTCGCTGGACTTTCGCAACGGACGCTGCCATAAGCCGCCCCACGCTGCAGTGCACCATAGCATATTGCGGCGGATGATAAGGCTACCGGCAGGGCTGCCTTCCCGCCGGCGGCGGACCGAACATTCAGGTGAGGACGATCCTTATGGCAGGCACGACCAATGTGACCAAGCTGGCGGGCGAAGCCACTGCTCTCACAGCGGAAGCGGTCCGCAAGGTAGCCGCGCACAATGCGGCACAGGTCAAGAAGGCCGCCGATACCGGCGCGGCAAAAACCCCAGCGGCTTTGGAGAATACTTCGATGGACCAGATGACCAAGATGACCGATGGCCTGCAGAAGACCACCGAGGACGCGGTGGAGTTCAACCGCGGCAATATCGAGGCCTTCACGAAGGCCGCCCAGACCTACATGGCGGGCCTGCAGGACCTCAGCCGCCAGGCCTTCGCGATGATGCAGGGCTTCGGCGAGCAGGCGGTGGAGAACACCAAGGCCCTCTCGACCATGAAGAGCCTCAAGGAAGCCGCCGAGCTGCAGACCGGCTTCGCCCGCTCCACGCTGGAGAAGTCCGTCGCCGAGGCGACGAAGCTGAACGAAGCCGCCTTCAAGCTGGCCGAGCAGGCCGCCGCCCCCCTCGCCGCGCGCTGGACGCTGGCGATGGAGAAGATGGCGAAGCCGATCGCCCGCATCTGATCGCCGGGTTGCCGGCGGCGCCAGCCGCCGTGACGCCCTGCTGAAAGCCCGGCCGCGCTCCTGCGCGGCCGGGCTTTTCTTTGTGCGGCGCGATCCTATCTGTTGCGGGCCGGTGAAAGCGCAGGAAATGTGCTTTTCTTGGATCATCAGGGCGCTCTGCCCTTCACCTCGCCGGGCAGGCTCCGATATCGTGTTTCGGAGGGGCGTCGCCTCGGCAGGCGTTTAACCTTACGATGCACTGAAAGAGCGGCTTATTTTGGCGAAGCGCGTAACCCGCAGGCTGGCGATGGCGAGATGAGCGGTCAGGACGAACGCCAGGTCCGGGATGGAAACGGACCGGAGTTGAGCGGGCCCGGCCTGTACGGGCCCTGGTGGAGCATAGCCGGGCAGAAGCCGCCAGGCGAAGGCGATGGCGTGGATGCGCCCCCGCCCGGTGGCGGCGACAATGACGGCAGCAATACCGGCGTCGTGGTCAAGGCGCGCGCCCGCACGCGCAAGCCCGCCATGTACAAGGTGCTCATGCTGAATGACGATTATACGCCCATGGAGTTCGTGGTGCATGTGCTGGAGCGCTTCTTCCAGAAGACCCGGGAAGAGGCCACGCAGATCATGCTGCACGTGCACCGGCGGGGGGTGGGCGTCTGCGGCGTCTTCACCTACGAGATCGCCGAGACCAAGGTGACGCAGGTCATGGACCTGGCGCGGCAGAATCAGCACCCCCTACAATGTACCATTGAGAAGGAATGAGGCCGGTTATCCGGACTTATTATTGACTTCTTGTAACCGATCGCAACTTTTTACCTGGAAATCCGCGGTGGGGCTCGTGAAAGTAAGAGAACGGAACCACATCACGTCTATCTTCGGGCTATCCTGATCCTGACTTCACGGTCCTGACGGCGAGGTCGTCGGCACCGTATCCTAAGAAGGGGAGCGTCACCATGCTGTCCCGCAACCTTGAGCAGACGCTCCACCGTGCGCTCGCGTTCGCCAATGACCGCCGCCACGAATACGCCACGCTCGAACATCTCCTGCTCGCCCTGGTGGACGACACGGACGCGGCCACTGTGCTGCGCGCCTGTGGCGTGGACCAGGAGAAGCTGAAACGCGACCTGGCGGAGTTCCTTGACAAGGACCTCGCCGGGCTGGTCACCGAACGCACGGGCGACCCGAAGCCGACCGCCGGCTTTCAGCGCGTCGTGCAGCGGGCCGCCATACATGTGCAGTCCTCGGGCCGTGATGAGGTCTCGGGGGCCAATGTCCTGGTCGCCCTGTTCAGCGAGCGTGAGAGCCATGCCGTCTATTTCCTGCAATTGCAGGACATGACCCGGCTGGATGCGGTCAATTTCATCAGCCACGGCATCGCCAAGGCGCCGGGGCGCAGCACCAATCGTCCGGTGCAGGGCTCGGCGCCCAATACTCCGCCGGAGGAGCCGGGCGTGGAAAAGGAAGAGAAGCCTCAGGCCCGCCGTGGCCAGGACGCGCTGTCCAACTACTGCGTGAACCTGAACAAAAAGGCGCAGGCCGGCAAGATCGACCCGCTGATCGGTCGTGACAACGAGATCGAGCGGACGATCCAGATCCTCTGCCGCCGCACCAAGAACAACCCGCTTTATGTGGGCGACCCCGGCGTCGGCAAGACCGCCATCGCCGAGGGGCTGGCCAAGCGGATCATCGAGGGCGACGTGCCCGAGGTGCTGCTGAAATCCACCATCTTCGCGCTCGACATGGGCGCGCTGCTGGCCGGCACCCGCTACCGCGGCGATTTCGAGGAACGGCTGAAGGCCGTGGTGAACGAGCTGGAGCAGCAACCGGGCTCCATCCTGTTCATCGACGAGATCCATACCGTCATCGGGGCCGGCGCGACCAGCGGTGGCGCGATGGATGCGTCGAACCTGTTGAAGCCCGCGCTGGCCCAGGGCACGCTGCGCTGCGTCGGCTCGACCACCTATAAGGAATACCGCCAGCACTTCGAGAAGGACCGCGCCCTGGTCCGCCGCTTCCAGAAGATCGACGTCAACGAGCCGTCGGTCGAGGATACGGTGAAGATTCTGACCGGCCTCAAGACCAACTACGAGAAGCACCACAAGGTCAAGTACACGCCCGAGGCCATCCGGGCTGCGGTGGAGCTGTCCGCCAAGTACATCCATGACCGCAAGCTGCCCGATAAGGCGATCGACGTGATCGACGAGGTGGGCGCGAGCCGGATGCTGCTGCCGGAGAACAAGCGCCGCAAGACCGTGACGCTGAAGGACGTGGAGGAGATCGTGGCGAAGATCGCCCGCATCCCGCCCAAATCTGTCAGTTCGGACGACAAGGAGACGCTGCGGACACTGGAGCGTGACCTGAAGTCCATGGTGTTCGGCCAGAACCAGGCGATCGAGGCGCTCTCCGCCGCGATCAAGCTGGCCCGGGCCGGGCTGCGCGACCCGGAGAAGCCGATCGGCAACTACCTGTTCAGCGGCCCCACCGGCGTCGGCAAAACCGAGGTGGCCAAGCAGCTCGCGAAAACGCTGGGCATCGAGCTGATCCGCTTCGACATGTCCGAGTACATGGAGCGGCACAGCATCAGCCGGCTGATCGGCGCGCCGCCGGGCTATGTGGGCTTCGACCAGGGCGGCCTGCTGACCGACGGGATCGACCAGCACCCCCATGCCGTGCTGCTGCTGGATGAGATCGAGAAGGCCCACCAGGACCTCTACAACATCTTGCTGCAGGTCATGGACCACGGGAAGCTGACCGACCACAACGGCAAGACGGTCGATTTCCGCAACGTCATCCTGATCATGACCACGAATGCGGGGGCGGCCGACATGGCCAAGGCCGGCATCGGCTTCGGCCGTGAGGTCCGCAAGGGCGAGGACGAGGATGCGGTGAAGCGGCTGTTCACGCCGGAATTCCGCAACCGCCTGGATGCCGTGGTGCCCTTCTCCGCCCTGTCGCAGGAGATTGTCGGCAGCGTGGTCGAGAAGTTCGTGATGCAACTGGAAGCCCAGCTCGCGGATCGCAACGTCACGATCGAGCTGTCCTCCAGCGCCAAGGAGTGGCTGGCGGAGAAGGGTTACGACCCGCTCTACGGTGCCCGCCCGCTGGCCCGCGTGATCCAGGAATACGTCAAGAAGCCGCTGGCCGAGGAACTCCTCTTCGGCAGGCTGGTGAAGGGTGGCTCCGTGAAGGTCGGGATGATGGATGGCGAGCTGACCTTCGACTTCCAGGAGATCGCGGTCGCCGCCCTGCCCAAGCCGGATAGCGACGGCGAAAGCGAGAGGGAGCCGGAAACGGTCGACTGACCCTATCTGGCAGCCTCAGGCGCTGAACGGAGGGACGGGGGGCGGGCAACCGCTCCCCGTTTTCGTTTTCGCCCGCGTTTTTGGTGGCCCGCGTTTTTTGCTGGGGCGTCTCAGGCAGCCGCGCCGGCTGACAGCGCAGCCCGTTGCTTCATCCCATGTGGCAGAAAGCACACCTCGTAGGCCACGCCCGTCACATCGAAGCGCAGCGCAGACCAGGAGCCCTGGCCCAGGTCGTGCGGCAGGCCACGCTCCAGGAAGCGCAGCCCGAAGCCGTTATGCGGTGGCCTAGCCGGCGGGCGTGGCCCGCCGCGCTCCTGCCAGAGCAGCCGCACCATATTATCCGGCAGGACATCCCAACTCAGGGTGACGCGCCCGCCGCCGGCCAGCGCACCGTGCTGGGTGGCGTTGCCGGCCAATTCCGCCAGGGCGATGACCAGGGCCTGTGCCTGCCCCGCCCGCAAGGGCAGCCCGGCCGGCCCCACCACGGTCAGCCGTCCCGAGGAAAGCCAGGGCAGCAGCGCGGCATTCACCGTCTGCTCCACCGTGGTGGCGCTCCAGCCCTCGGCCGCGATCAGTTCGTGGGACCGGGAAAGCGCGCTCAGGCGTGCGCTGAAATCGGCGGCGAAGCGCATGGGGTCGTGGCCGGCGCCACGCAGAGTCTGCGCCGCCAGGGACTGCACGGTGGCCAGCGTGTTCTTGACCCGGTGGTTCAGTTCCGCGACCGCTTCGCCGCGCCATATCTCGGCGGCCACGCGGTCGGTCACGTCCACCACCACCAGCGACAGCAACGGCGGGCCGCCCGTCACCGGCACCGGCTCGGCCGAGACGAAAAAGTGGCGCGGCGGTTCGTCCAGGGCGCCATGGATAAGGATTTCCTGGCCCGGCATGGCAGTGCCCGCCTGCTGCGCGTGGCGCAGCAGCGGCAGGAGTGGCTGGGCCAGGGCTGGCACGGCATCCCCGAAGGGCTGCGCGGCCAGGACGGCGGCGGGTGTCGCGGCGATGGAAGCGAAGCTGGGGTTGACCTTCAGGATATGCAGGTTTTCATCCAGCAGGGCCAAGCCGAACGGCGCCGCATTGTAGACGGCATACATCTGCGCCTTGGCCAGATCCGCCTCCACGGCGTGGTGGCCGGCTTCCCGCCGTATGCTGCGCAGGCGCAGGGCCAGCAGCCCTATTCCGGCCACGGCCAGGCCCAGCGCGGCCGCGACGCTCAGGCGCCAGCGGCCACGGGTGTGGTCCCGCAGGCCGGACGCCTCGCGCCTCAGGGTGCGGCCTATATCCTGCAGCGTCAGGTCGGCCATCTCGTGCATCCAGCGCATCGCGGCGGCGCTTGGCGGCAGGGACGGGAGCAGGCCGGCATCGACGGTAGCCAGGAGAATACGCTGCTGCGGCTGGAGGGAAGGTTCCTTGTCCGCCAGGCGCCGCATGTCCTCCATGCTGTCGCGCAGCAGGGCGTTCCAGCTCTGCTCGCGGGCCGCGGCGCCAACGGGCGGGATGGCGCCCTGCCGCAGCAGGTCCGCCAGTTCCTGTTGCGTCTGCAGACCGGCTTCCAGCCGCAACAGCCGCTTCTCGTCGAGTTCAACCTCGATCAGCCGGTACAGGATCAGCAGCAGGGACAGCAACAACAGCGCCGTTGGCAAGACCAGCCCGAGTATCTGTCCTACGGACCGGAGGGGAAGGGCGCGGACCATCGAAAGGTCTACGACAAGCCTGTGCCGGGGCACCACGTCATCCCGCCACATTGAATCCGAAAGATGGCATAGCGGCGCGATGCCGCCACATGCCATGCCGGCATGGCCGTGGCTCCGGGCGGGCTATTGAGCCATAGCCGCCCCATTCTGAGTACGGCACATGGTGCGAACGCTGTCACGGAGCTTTTCCCCATGCGAGAAGCCTAACGCCGATGGCTGACGACGCGCGAGTAAAACTTATGCTTAGCGCAACGGATTTTGCAACGACTCCGGCCTGCGCCCGGGATGGAGAGCGCCGGAATGGAGAGCGTATGACGAAGACCGACCTTGACGATGACGACGACGATTCCGCGCCGCCGGGCATGTCCCCCGGCACGCCGTTCTACATGACCCCCTCCGGCCATGCGGCCCTGCAGGAGGAATTGCGCCAGCTCTGGCAGGTGGAACGGCCCAAAGTGGTGGAGATCGTGTCCTGGGCGGCGGGCCTCGGCGACCGCAGCGAGAATGCCGACTACCAGTATGGCAAGCGCCGGCTGCGCGAGATCGACCGCCGCGTGCGCTACATCCGCAAGCGGCTGGACAATTGCGCCGTGGTGGACCCGGCCGCGCAGACCCGGCGCGACCAGGTGTTCTTCGGCGCCACCGTCACCTATGTCCGCGCCGATGACAGCGAGGTGACCGTCACCATTGTGGGCGTCGACGAGGCGGACATGGAGCGTGGCCGGGTCTCCTGGGTTTCGCCGGTGGCCCGCGCCCTGCTGCGGGGCCGGGTGGGCGACCTGGTCAGGCTGCGCCTGCCCACCGGCCCCGAGGAGATCGAGATCCTCACGATCTCATACGGCGGGGGCTGAAGCCTCCGTCCCGGCCAGCGCCAGCAGGGTGCCGAGGGCGGTCGCGATGCCCTGCGCGCTCGCCTTCGGCTCCACGTCGATCCATTCCTCCAGCGAATGCGCGCGGCCACCGGCGCAGCCCGAGCCCACCGTGATGGCCGGCAGGCCGAGGCTCATGGCGATGTTGCTGTCGGTCGAGGAAGCCTCGGCATGGAATTCATAGCCCTGCCCGCCCATCACCGCCTGCGCCAGCCGGACGATGCGGCTGCCCAGGTCGGTGGCACCCGCCGGCCGGTCGCCGATCGCCTTCACCTCGACGCGGATGCGGCCGCTGGCGGTGTCGCGGGCCGCGTTCTCGTCCTCCACCGCCTGGGGCAGGATGGCCAGGAAGCGCGCCACCAGCACCGCCAGCGCGTCGGGCGAGGCGGAGCGGAGGTCCACCTCCATCCAGACTTCCTCGGGGATGGCATTGATCGAACTGCCGCCGCCCATGCGCCCGATGGAGAAGGTGGTCTTGGGCTGCGCCGGCACCCGGATGCGGGAAAGCGCATCGGCCGCGCGGGCCAGCGCGAAGGCCGGGTTGACCAGCCCGAAGGCGCCGAAGGAATGCCCGCCGGGGCCACGGAAGGTGACGCGGTAGCGCTTGCTGCCCACCGCCGCCGTTACCAGCCGCGAGGGGTCCAGCCCGTCCAGCGCCATGAAGGCCGCGACCTGCCCGTGGCGCGGGTCGTCCCGGAAGAAGGCCTTCACGCCGCGCAGGTCGCCTGCCCCTTCCTCGCCCACCGAGCCCATGACCAGGATGCTGGCGCGGGTCTGGACCTTAGCGGCGTCCAGCGCGCGCAGCATGGCCAGCAGCACGGCGAGGCCGCGCGTGTCGTCGCCCACGCCCGGGGCGCGCAGGATGGTGCCCTCCCGCTTCACCGTCACGTCGGTGCCGGCGGGAAAGACGGTATCGAGATGCGAGCAGATCACGACCAGCCCGGCCTCGGGGTCGGAGCCCGGACGCAGGCCGGTGACATTGCCCTCGGTATCGATGGAAACGTCGCGCAGGCCGTGCTCGCGCAGCGCCTCCGCGAAGGCCTTCGCGCGGGTGGCCTCGCCGAAGGGGGGCGAGGCGATCTCGGTCAGCCGGATGATATCGGCGACGGTGCGCTCGTGGTCCCGCGCCACGAAGGCTGCGGCGGCGGCGAAGCCAGGGCTGGCGAGCAGCGCCGCCGCCTCATCCGCGGCGCCGCCATTGTCGAGGGCGGCGAGCGCGGCGCGGAGCGTGGGGGCGGCGGTATCAGGCATCTCGGGCGACCTCATCGGGAAACGTTGTTTTTCCCCCTGCTCCGCCGCCCCGGTCAAGCCGGGCTGGCCAGGTCAGGTGCCGACGCGCAGGGGGGCGCCCAGCTTGCGCAGGCAGGCGATGACGGACAGCGCGGTGATGCGGCCGGTCTTGGGGTTCTCGCTCGGGATATTCTCGATGCTCATGGCGAAGCTGGCCGAATCGGCCTCGACCTCGATGCGGTGGGTGTTGCGGGTCAGCGCCGGGTCCGCCCAGATCTCCAGCTCCGTCCGGTCCGGCCCGATGCCGGCCAGGGACAGCGCCACCGCCACGTTCAGGTTGGCGGGGAAGCCGATGGCGGCCTCGCGCGGCGATCCCTTGAAGATGCGCAGCGGCGCGCGGATATCCTCGATGGCGATGCCATGCTCGACGAGGTAGGGCGCCCCCACCAGCCCGCGCACCGGCTTGCGGGTGACCATACGGACGCTGTGGATGGTGCCCTCGGCGGCGGCCACGACGGCATCCAGCCCGATCAGCGCGCCGGTCGGCACCACGATCTGCCCACCATGGGCGCGGGCCAGTTCCACCAGATGTTCATGCTGCAGGATGGCGCCGGCGCTGAGCACCACCGCGAGCTTGCCCGCCGCCAGAAATGGCCCGGCGATGTCAGGCAGCAGCCCAGCCGGCGCGCATTCGACCACCAGATCGGCCAGCGGCTCCAGCGCCGCGATCTCCAGCACCGGCACGGGGCGGCGCAGGTCAGCGAGCCGCCCCGCCGCCGCCGCGCGGTCGCGGGCGGAGACGGCCACGAGTTCGCAGCCGGGAATGCCGGCATCGAGCGCCCGGGCGATCGTCAGCCCCACGGCGCCGAGCCCGGCGATGGCAACCCTCAGCGGGGCACGCGGTATCATGTTCATGCCGGCAAGTGAGGCCAGCGCGCCGCCGCCGGCAAGCCCGTATCCATCGCTGGACGCCGCCGCCACCGCGCCATAGGGAACAGCACACCGACACGCAGGAGATGCCACATGACCAAGGAAGAGATCACCGCCTGGGCCCTGGCGAATGGCTGGCAGATGATCGGCGGCCACCCGAGCCTGACCAAGCCGCGCGCGCCCAAGGAAGCCATCGTGCGGCTGGTGCTGCTGGCCACCGTCGCCAACCTGGAAGTGAAGAAGCCCGCCGGGAAGTGGGAGAAGGTGGGTGGCGAGAGCTACGCCAAGATCACCCCCGACACCGAGGACGGCCCGCCGCACGGCCTGAACTTCGCGCAGGTGCCCAGCATCTCCATGCTGATGCAGGACAACCGCGACCGCATGGTCTTCGCGAAGTTCGGTGGCTAGCCGGCGACGTCCTCCTTCAGCATCTCCAGTTCCAGCCAGCGTTCCTCGGCCTGGGCGATGCCGGCCTCGGCGCGGGCCAGCATCTCCATGGCTTTATCGAAACGGGCGCGGTCACGGGTATAGAGGCCGGGATCGGCGATGATCTCCTTCAGCTTCGCCACCTCGGCCTCCAGCTTGCGGATCCTGGCGGGCAGCGCCTCCAGCTCGTGCTGGTCCTTGAAGGTCATTTTCTTCCGGGCGGCCGGCGCGGCGGCGGCGGCGGGCTTCGCGGTGGCGGTGGCGGTGCCGGCGGGCTTGGCGCCTGCTTCCTCCCGCGCCCGCACGCCATGGCCGCGCTGGGTCACCATGTCGGTATAGCCGCCGGCGTAGTCCTGCCAGCGCCCCTCGCCCTCCCAGGCGATGGTGTTGGTCGCCACCCGGTCCAGGAAGTCGCGGTCATGGCTGACCACGATCACCGTGCCCGCATATTCCGCGATCTGTTCCTGCAACAGGTCCAGCGTCTCCAGGTCCAGGTCGTTGGTCGGCTCGTCCAGCACCATCAGGTTGGACGGCGTGGCGAAGGCGCGTGCCAGCAGCAGCCGCCCCCGCTCGCCACCCGACAGGGCCGAGACCGGGGTGCGCGCCTGCTCGGGCAGGAACAGGAAGTCCTTCATGTAGCCGATGACGTGGCGCGGCTGGCCATTGACCCAGACCTGATCGCCGCGCTTGCCCGTCAGCGCTTCGGACAGGGTCGTGTTGGGGTCCAGCGCCTGCCGCTTCTGGTCCAGCGTCACCATGTCCAGGTTGGTGCCGAGCCGCACGGTGCCCTCGTCCGGCGCCAGCGTGCCGGTCAGCATCGACAGCAGCGTGGTCTTGCCGGCACCGTTCGGCCCGACGATGCCGACGCGGTCGCCACGGATGATGCGGGTGGAGAAGCTCTCCACCACCACGCGGTCGCCATAGGCCTTGCGGATACCCTCGGCGGCGATGACCAGCGTGCCGGAGGCCTCGCCCTCGGACACCGCCATCTTCACCCCGCCCTGGGCCGCGCGGCGGTCGCGCCGGGTCTGGCGCAGTTGCGCCAGCTCGCCCACGCGGCGCACGTTGCGCTTGCGGCGCGCCGTGACGCCGTAGCGCATCCAGTCCTCTTCCCGCCCGATCTGCCGGTCGAGCTTGTGGGCGTCGCGTTCCTCCTGCTCCAGGACCTCGTCGCGCCAGGTTTCGAAGTGGGCGAAGCCGCGGGCCAGGCGCCGGGTCACGCCACGGTCCAGCCAGACCATCTCGCGCGTCAGGTTCTCCAGGAAGCGCCGGTCATGGCTGATCAGCACCAGCGCCGAGCGAAGGCCGCCGATCTCCTTTTCCAACCATTCGATCGCCGGCAGGTCCAGGTGGTTGGTCGGCTCGTCCAGCAGCAGGATATCGGGGGACGGCGCCAGCGCGCGCGCCAGGGCGCAGCGGCGCGCCTCGCCGCCCGACAGGGTGCGCGGGTCTTCCTCGCCGGTCAGGCCCAGCTCGGCCAGCAGGTAATGCGCGCGGTAGGGGTCGTCGCCCGCCGTCAGCCCATCCTCGACATAGGCCAGCGTGCTGGCATAGCCGGTGAGGTCGGGCTCCTGCGGCAGGTAGCGCACGGTGGCGCCGGGCTGCACGAAGCGGGTGCCGCCATCGGCCTGCGCCTCGCCGGCCGCGATCTTGAGAAGGGTGGACTTGCCGGAGCCGTTGCGGCCGATCAGCGCCAGCCGCTCGCCGGGGGAAACGGACAGCGTCGCACCCTTCAGCAGGGGCGTGGTGCCGAAGTTCAGCCGGGTATCCTGGAGCAGCAGAAGGGGGGGCGGTGCCATGGCGGGTGGGTGAAGCCCGCCGGGCGCCTCGTCAAGGGTTGATGCGCGCCTGGGCCGAGGGCATGACGGAGATCGCGAAGCCACAAGAAGGCCATGGGGATGGATGAAGTCGATTGCGTCGTCGTAGGTGCCGGTGTGGTGGGGCTGGCGGTGGCGCGTGCCTTCGCGCTGGCCGGGCGGGACGTGCTGGTGCTGGAAGCGGCCGAGGGGATCGGCACCGAGACCTCGTCGCGCAACAGCGAGGTCATCCATGCCGGGATCTACTACCCGAAGGGCAGCCTGATGGCGCGTTTCTGCGTGGCGGGGAAACGGGAGCTTTACGCCTATTGCGCCGAGCGCGGCGTGCCGCACCGCAATTGCGGCAAGTTGATCGTCGCCACCAATGAAGCCGAGGCCGGGCAACTGGCCGCCATCCAGGCCCGCGCCGCCGCCAATGGCGTGGGCGACCTGCGGCTGGTGAGCGCGGCCGAGGCACGGGCGATGGAACCGGCGCTGGCCTGCACGGCGGCGCTCGCTTCGCCCTCCACCGGCATCATCGACAGCCACGCCTATATGCTGTCCCTGCAGGGCGACGCCGAGAATGCCGGCGCGGTCTTCGCCTTCCACGCGCCCGTCCTGTCCGGCCGGCTGCTGCCCGAGGGCGGCGCCGAGCTTTCGGTGGGCGGGGCGGAGCCGATGGAGCTGCGCTGCGCCCTGCTGGTCAATGCCGCCGGGCTGCACGCCCCTGCCCTGGCGGCATCGCTGGAGAACATGCCGGCGGCCCTGGTGCCGCCGACCTACTATGCCAAGGGTAACTACTTCACGCTGTCAGGCCGCTCGCCCTTCACCCACCTGATCTACCCGGTGCCGGTGCCGGGTGGCCTGGGCACGCATCTGACGCTGGATCTGGGCGGGCAGGCGAAGTTCGGGCCGGATGTCGAGTGGGTGGACCATATCGACTACAAGGTGAATCCCGCCCGTGGCGAAAGCTTCTATGCCGCCATCCGCCGCTACTGGCCGGGGCTGCCGGATGCCTCGCTGCTGCCCGGCTATTCCGGCATCCGGCCCAAGATCGTGGGGCCGGGCCAGGGGGCGCAGGATTTTGTCGTGCAGGGCCCGCGCGAGCACGGGATGCCGGGGCTGGTGAACCTGTTCGGCATCGAGAGTCCGGGGCTGACGGCCTCGCTCGCGCTGGCGGATTACGTGGTGGCGGCGGCCTGACCGGGCCGCTTCCCTAGCGGTTGGCGGCCTTGTTGGAGCCTACGTTCTCGTGCCATTCGACCGGCAGCCCGTCCCAGGTCGGGAACTGCTTGCCGGCGAACTTCTTGCGGATATGCACGACAAAGCCATCGGCGGTGGCTTCGACATAGCCCGACTTGCCATCGGTCAGCTTGAGGTGCTGGGCCAGCGCCTCCGCCTGGTCGTTCATGTAGCTGTCGTTCATCGCCGTGACCCTTCCTGCTGGTGACCGGTTCCATACATGGGCCGGAACCCCGGCGCACGCCTAGAGGGTGATCGTTTC
The DNA here is from genome assembly GCA_028288745.1 of Roseomonas sp. GTDB lineage: Bacteria > Pseudomonadota > Alphaproteobacteria > Acetobacterales > Acetobacteraceae > Pseudoroseomonas. The sequence goes on from JAQGHX010000155.1 coordinate 13,815, forward strand.
AGGCGGAATCACCGCAAAGCGTGAATCACGCAATGAAACAACAGGCTGGAACGGGTGTAGCAAGCCCCCTGCGAACGGAACCTGCTCCAGGCTGGAAGCGCCGCCACCGGCCGGTGCTTCCATGGTCGGCGGGGCCGGGACGCTTCGGCCATGACCGTACCATCACGGGACTGAAAGGCGGGACCCTGGCGGCGCACTACCAGGGCCGCTTCCATGAATGCTATCTCCTTCGTCACCTGTTCCGTGAACCCTCGCATGGCTGCGCGCCACCCGGCCGCCGGGCCAAGCCGGGAAGGCCCGCTGGCCCGGCTGCTGCGCCGGGCCGAAGACCATGCCAATCTGGCGGAACTGGACGACCACCGGCTGCGCGACCTCGGGCTGACACGCACGGATGTCGCGCTGGGCGTTCCGTTCCGGCGCGCGGGAAAAGCGGCCCCGTCCGCCATGGTTCCGCCGCATGACATGCGGGCGCCCGTCCAGGCCGGCCCGCGCTGCATCGGCATACCGGGCGCATGGGCGTGGCGGTGGAAGCACCATGCGCCGGCAGCGGAGAGCCCCGGCCTGGTGCCGGATGCCGGGCAATCGCGCCCATCCGCCCGTCGCGCGGCGGATTGCGCGTGAGGGCCGTCCGGGGCGCCTTCTTTGGCTGGCATGTCGTCGGAGCCGCCTTCGTCATCGCGGTATTCGCCTGGGGAATCGGCTTCTATGGGCCGCCCATTTTCCTCACGGTGCTGCATGACACGCGCGGCTGGCCGGTCCCCCTGGTATCCGCCGCCATCACCGCGCATTTCCTGCTGGGCGCCGTGGCGGTCGCGAATCTCGCGGCGCTCCATCGCCGCTTCGGGGTCGCCACCACGACGCGGGCCGGCGCGTTGCTGACGGCTCTCGGCCTGCTGGGCTGGGCCTTCGCGCACGAGCCCTGGCAGTTGTTCCTGGCAACGCCGGTCAGCGGCGCCGGCTGGGCATTGACCAGCGGCGCGGCGCTGAACGCCATGGTGTCTCCCTGGTTCATCCGCCGCCGGGCCGCCGCGCTCAGCATGGCCTTCAACGGGGCGAGCATGGGGGGCGTGCTGTTCTCGCCGCTCTGGGCCGCCCTGATCGGCCGGGCCGGATTCGCATGGGCGGCCGTGCTGGTGGCGGCGGCATTGGTCCTGGTGGTCTGGTTCCTTGCGGGCCGGTATCTTGGCCGCTCACCCGCCGCGATGGGGCTGGCGCCGGATGGCGGGCCGCAATCCGGGCGCCACCCACCGGTACCCCACCGCGCCGCCGCCCATGCCGCCCCGCTCCCGCGCCCCTGGCGGGACCGGCGCTTCGTGACCCTGGCCATCGCCTCGATGCTTGGCCTCTTCGCGCAGGTCGGCCTTGTGGCGCATCTGTTCTCGCTTCTGGTGCCGGTGCTGGGGGAGGCCGGCTCGGGATTGACGATAGGCGCGGCCACGGCCTGCGCCATCGCGGGCCGCAGCCTTCTGGCGAGGCTGATGCCACCGGCCGCCGACCGCAGGCTGGTCGCCGCCGCCAATGTCGCCTTGCAGGCCGTGGGTTCAGGCGTGTTGCTGTGGGCCGGGCCGTCGGTGCCCTTGGTGCTGCTCGGCTGCGGGTTGTTCGGGCTGGGCCTTGGGAACGTGACGTCCCTGCCGCCGCTCATCGCGCAAAGCGAATTCAACGCGCCGGACGTGTCGCGGGTGGTGGCGCTCGTCACGGCGGTCAGTCAGGCCGGTTATGCCTTCGCACCGGCCGCTTTCGGCCTGCTGCGCGAACCCGGCATCGTCCCGGGCACGGCGTCCTCGCCGGGCCATGCACCCCTGCTCTTCGCGGCGGCGGCGGCCATTCAACTCGCGGCGGCGGCGGTGGTTCTGCTTGGCCGCCGGGCCGTGCCGCAGGGCAAAGCAGTTCCCGCGGGCTGAGGCGATTGCAGGGCGCGGCCCATGGTCCGCGTTCGGCGTTCGGCGTTCGGCCGCCCCTGCCCTGTTTTGAAATTCCCGCAACTAGGCCGCGCGGCGGCTCCGCAGCCAGAGGTCAAAGACCAGCAGCCCCGCCGTGACGAAAATCAACAGTACCGCGACCGCCGCCATGGTGGGGTCCAGGTGCTCGTTGATGCCGTCCCAGATGCGGCGCGGCAGGGTGAAGACCGTGCGGCTGGCCAGGAACAGTGCCAGCACCAGTTCGTCCCACGAATGGATGAAGGCGAAGATGGCGCTGGACACCACGGCCGGCAGGATGCCCGGCAGGATCACCAGCCACAGCCGCTGCCACAGGTTGGCGCCCAGGTTGCGCGCCGCCTGTTCCAGCCGCGCGTCGAAATGCGCGAGCGCGGTGGAGACGATGATGACGACGTAGGGGATGCCCGTCACGGCATGGGCGATGATCAGCCCGGCATAGCTGTCCAGCAGCCGCAGGTCGACCCAGAGCCGGTAAATGCCGAGCGCGTAGACGATGGTGGGCACGATGATCGGCACCAGCATCAGCACACGCACGAAATCCGCCAGCTTGCTGCCGATGCGCCAGCAGCCGATGGCGCAGAACGTGCCCACCGTCACCGTCAGCGCCGTGGCCGCGCAGGCGATGACGAAGCTCTGCCCGATGGAGGAGAGCCATTCCGCGCTGCTGAACAGGTTCGCGAAATGCTGCAGGGAGAGATGCTCCTCCGGCAGCGAGAGATAGCGTTTGTCGGTAAGCGCCACGGGGAAAACGATGGCGATCGGCAGCAGCAGGAAACAGATGATCGCCCAGGCCAGCCCGCGGACGGGGCGGGAGACGTTGCTGGTCTCGTCCATCTCAGACGGCCCCGAACAGGCGGCGCAGGTCCACGACGCGGGAGAGCAGCGCCAGCAGCGCGAAGATGAAGACGATCAGCGTGGTCGCCAGCATGGTGCCCACCCCCCATTGCACGACATCCAGGATCTGCACGCTGATGTATTCCGCGATCATCAGGGTGCGCCCGCCGCCGAGGATGGCCGGCGTGACCAGGAAGCCCAGCGAGAAAATAAAGACCAGGATGCCGGCGCCGACGACGCCCGGCAGGCTGAGCGGCAGGAAGACGCCGAGAAAGCTCTGGGTGCGGGAGGCGCCCAGGCCGCGTGCCGCCGCCAGGCAGCGGCGGTCGATGCCGCGCATGCCGGTCAGCAGCGGCAGCACCGCGAAAGGCAGCATGTAGTGCACCATGCCGATGACGATGCCGAGCTCGTTCCAGATCAGCGGCAGAGGGTCCTCGATCACGCCCATGCCAACAAGCGCATTGTTGATGACGCCCTGGCGCCGCAGCAGCGCCACCCAGGCGAAGGCCCGCACGAGCACGGAGATCCAGAGCGGCAGCAGGATGCCCAGCATCATCCACCGCTGCGTGCGGGGCCCGGCCTGCGCCATGACATAGGCGACGGCGTAGCCCAGCAGCAGCGTGATGCCGGTGGTCAGCAGGCAGATGCGCAGCGTCGTCAGCACCACCTGATGGATCGAGGCGCTGGTGAACAGCAGCGCGTAGTTGCCGAGACCCGGGGTCGGCTCCATCACGCTGATCCAGAGCACACGGACCAGCGGGAAGATGTAGAAGCCCAGCAGCATGAACAGGGCCGGCATCACCAGCATCCAGTAGATACCGGTTTCGCCCCAGATGGACCGGGCAGGTCTCGGCATGGCGGGCATCGGATCAGGCGCTGATGTTGTCGAGGAAGCGTTGCAGGCCCGCGGCGCCGAACTTCTCGTACCAGTCGGCGTCGATCTTGGCCTGCACCGCGACATTGGCGGGGTCGGACGGGTTCACCGCCTTCAACTCCGCCGGCACCAGGGCGGAGGCGGCCGGATTGGCCGGGCCGTTGCCCATGGAGGCCAGCAGCTTCACCTGCCCTTCCGGCGCCTGCATCGCGGCGATGGCGCGGAAGGCTTCCTTGCCCGCCGGGTTGCCCTTCGGCACCACCCAGAGGCCGGGCTGCAGCAGGCCCTGGTTGTAAGTGAAGTCGATGCGACTGTTGCTGTCGCGCTTCAGTAAGTTGGCGCGGGTGTTCCACAGCAGGCCCATGACGCATTCGCCGTCACGCAGCAGGCTCTGGCTCTCGGCGCCGCTGTTCCAGTACAGGCAATGCTGCTTGATGGTATCCAGCTTCTTGAAGGCGCGGTTCATGTCCAGCGGGTAGAGCTTGTCGGGGGCCACGCCATCGGCCAGCAGCGCGATTTCCAGCATGCCCTGGTTGCTGCGGCGTAGCATGCGGCGGCCGGGGTATTTCTTCACGTCGAAGAAATCGGCCAGCGTCGGCTTGCCGGAAATCTTCTTCGAATCCCACGCCATGACGGTGGAGAACATGTAGTTCGCCACGCCATACTTGTAGGCGAACTCGTTATCGACCTTCGACTTGTCGACGATGCTGTAATCGATTTCTTCCAGCAACCCTGCCGGGCCAAGCTCGCCGGTGCCGGCCACGCCGGAATCCGCGATGTCCCAGGTGACGTTGCGGGCCTGCACCATGGTCTTGATCTTGCCGTTGGACGGCCCGCTGCCATCGATGACCATGCGGCCGCCGGATGCGACATAGGGCGCCTGGAAGGCCTCGCGGAAAGCGGGCACGGCCTCGCCGCCGAAATTCACCACGACGACCTCGGGCCGCGCCTGCGCACGGGCGGCGCCGGGTGCCACCGCTGCCAGGCCCAGGGCGCCGAGACCGGCCAGCAGATCGCGGCGGGAGAGGCGGCCAGCACCGAATTCCTGCTTCAGGATCTCGGCATTGTCCTCGGCGAAACTCTGGATACGGTCCATCGGGCGGCCCTCTCGCGGTATGTTCAGCGTGGGCGGCATGTCGCCATGCGCGGGGCCCGGCCGCAACCCCGCCCGGCCGTGGAAAAGTGCGGTTCGGCCGCTCGCGGGCCTATGGGACGCCTATAGCTTGGGCAGACAGCCCAGCCCCGCATCAGTCATGAAAAAACCCGCGTGCGCCCTGTGGGCGCGCGCGGGTTCATGGCGTGAAACAATCCTCAGGGCGCGGTCGTGCTGGCCGCGCTGACATCCCCTGTGCCGAACCATTTGCCGCGGACGGCGCGGTAGTAGCGTTCCATGTCATAGAGCGGCACCGGCAGCGCCAGATCACGCGCCGTCAGCCGGCCCACCGCGCCCGCCAGCGAGTAGCTGCCCGTCACCACAT
>JAQGHX010000170.1 GCA_028288745.1 Roseomonas sp.
AGGACCGTTCCGCCGCCGAGGCCCGCCGCGCCGCCGATGCCGGCTTCGCTGCCGCGCGCGAGGCGCAGTTGCGGGCCGAGGCCGCCGTGAAGCAGGCCGAGGCCGGGGCCGAGGCCCTGGCCGCCCGCATGGCCGAGCGGCTGGGCGAGGCCACTGAATTGCCGCCCCCGCCGGAGGACCTTTCCGAAGCCGCCGAGGAGCGCGCCCGCCGCAAGGCCGAGCGCCTGGCGCGGGAGCGGGAGGAGATGGGCCCGGTCAACCTGCGCGCGGAGCAGGAAGTGGCGGAGATCGAGGAACGCATCGGCGGCATCGACCGCGAGCGGGACGAGATCGGCCATGCCATCGCCAAGCTGCGCGGCTCGGTCGGCCACCTGAACCGCGAGGGGCGGGACCGGCTGCGCGCGGTGTTCGACCGGGTGGATGCCGGGTTCCGCGCCTTGTTCACCAAGTTGTTCGGTGGCGGGCGGGCGCATCTGGCGCTGGTCGGCAGCGACGACCCACTGGAAGCCGGGCTGGAAATCTATGCCGAGCCGCCGGGCAAGAAGCTGTCCGCCCTGTCGCTGCTCTCGGGCGGCGAGCAGGCGCTGACGGCACTCTCGCTGATCTTCGCGGTGTTCCGCTGCCAGCCGGCGCCCGTCTGCGTGCTGGATGAAGTGGATGCGCCGCTGGACGACGCCAATGTCGAGCGCCTCTGCGGGCTGCTGGAAATCATGGCGGCCGAGGCCGGCACCCGCTTCCTGGTGGTCACCCACCACCCGCTGACCATGGCGCGTATGCATCGCCTCTATGGCGTGACGATGCAGGAACGCGGCGTGAGCCGGCTGCTCTCGGTGGACCTGAGTGCCGCGGTGGAAATGGTGGAGGCGGGATAAAGGGCGGTTTGCCTGGGACATCTTAACCTGCCGGTCATCAGTCCGGCGGCAAACTGAAGCAGCCGCGCCTGTTTCATGCGGGTCTGATCGGGATGCCTGAGAATGCGCTGCCGCCTTGGTTTTTCCGCCAGTGCCCCGCCGGCCCGTGCTGAACTGGAGTCGTCCATAGCGGCGGCGGCCCAGTACGCGGCGGCCCGGTGCGTGTCGGCCCGGTGCGGCATGCCATCCTGGCCCGGCCCCGGGGCGGCGGCCCCGCGCCCGTGCTTTCCGGCGGGCGGCAATGCCGGGGCGGTTCCGCTTCCATGGTTCCGGGCGGGATAGCGTCATGCGCCGCAGCACTGCGGTTGGGCCGCGGCAACCCTCCCCCGGGTCGCCCGCGTCGCGGCTGGCCGGCTGGGCCACCGGCCATGTTGCCCGGCGGCGGGCCTTCCGGCTGGGGCTCGGCACAGCCACGGCGCTCTTCGTGCTGTCGCTCGGGGTCTCGATGCTGCGCGTGGCGGCGCAGTACCAGACGGAAGCGCAGATGGAACGGGGCGGCCTCTGGACGGCGAGCCGCGCCCAGATCGAAATCACCCGGCTGATCGCGTTGTTGCAGCGCCGCGCCGCCGGCGACCCCGCCGTCCAGGCCGGCGCGGTGGAAGCGAGGTTCAGGGCGTTGCGCGGCCATGTGGACCTGCTCGAAAACGGCCAGGAACCCAGCCGGTACGCCGAGATGCTGCGGCTGCGGCAGCGCCTGCCGGAGATCCGGCAATCGCTGGAGACGGCCCAGGCTTTGCTGCCCCGCCTGCTGGCCGGGGAGGCCACCTTGTCCGCGCCGGTTCTCGCAACGCTGGAGCAGGTGGAGGAGACGCTGCTGAGGGCGAACCTCCAACTGCACCTGGAGCGGCAGGCGGCAGGCCGGGACAGCCTGAGGGGAATGCACAGCCTGCACTGGACCCTGCTGGCCTGCATGGTCGGGCTGGTCGTATCCGCCGGGTTGCTGATCGCGCTGCTGGCGGCCGAATCGCGCCTGGCGCGCGAACTGCTGCGGGGCGTGAAGGACGCATCCGGCCGGCAGAGGCAGGCGGAGCGGACGCTGCGGGTACTGATCGACGGGTTGCCCGCCATGGTAAGCGCCTATGACGACCAGGGCCGCTACCTGTTCTTCAACGAGGCGCATGGCCGCTTCCACGCGCTGGGCGAGGAGATCGCGGTGATCGGGCGCCGCCCGGCCGAACTGGGTGTGATGGTGGACGAGGGGCTGGAGCAGGCCCTGCGCGGCCAGTCCGGCCAGTCTCTGGCCGAGCATATGGCCATCGACCCGGATGGCCGGCAGTACACCCTGCTGGCCACCGCCACGCCGGTGCATGACGAGCATGGCCTGCCGGGGCTGGTGGTGCATGTCGCGCTCGACATCACCGACCGCAAGGTGGCCGAGGACCGCGTGCGCCACCTGGCGGAGCATGACGCGCTGACCGACCTGCCCAACCGGCTGCTCTTCGCCCGGCGCCTGCAGCAGGCGCTGGTGGCGGTGGGCGCGCGGCAGGATGGCGGCGGCTTCGCGCTGCATTGCATCGACCTGGACCGGTTCAAGCAGGTCAATGACAGCCTGGGCCACCCCGGCGGCGACCGCCTGTTGCAGGCCGCCACTGAGCGGATGCGCGCCTGCCTGCGCCGGGACGACACGCTGGCGCGGCTGGGCGGCGATGAATTCGCCATCATCCAGGCCGACGTGGCGGGGGAGGAGGATGTCGCCCGGCTCTCCGCCCGGTTGGTGGCGGTGCTGGCGCTGCCCTTCGTCATCGATGGCTGCACGTTGCATTCGGGCGCCAGCATCGGCAGCGTGATGGCGCCGTGGCACGGCCATGTGGCGGCGGGGCTGCAGCAGCGCGGCGACATCGCCCTCTACCGCGCCAAATTGGAGGGGCGCGGGCGGGCGGTGCTGTTCTCGCCCGAGATGGAAGCCGCTCTGGTCGAGCGCCGGGTGCTGGAGATCGACCTGCGGCTGGCGCTGGAGCGGGAGGAACTCACCCTCGTCTACCAGCCTAAATTCCCTACGGGCAGCACCCGGCCGAATGGCTGCGAGGCCCTGCTGCGCTGGCGCCACCCGGAACGCGGCCTGATCTCGCCCGCCATTTTCGTGCCGGTGGCGGAGGAGGCGGGGCTGGCCTCCGCCCTGTCCCGCCTGGTGCTGCGCCAGGCCTGCGCGCAGATCGGCGCCTGGCAGCGGCAGGGGCTCGCCATCCCGGTCGCGGTTAATCTCTCGGCGCTGCATTTCGCCAGTAACCAGGCGGTGACGCTGGTGGAGGAAGCCCTGGCCACCGCCGGCGTGCCCGCGCGGCTGCTGGAGGTAGAGGTGACGGAGGGCGTTTTCATCCGCAATGCCGCCGCCGCCCGGGCCGCCCTCTCGGCGCTGCGGGCCCAGGGGGTGCGGGTGGCGCTGGATGATTTCGGCACCGGCTATTCCTCGCTCAGCTACCTGCAGCACCTGCCTTTCGACGTGGTGAAGGTGGACCGCGCCTTCGTGCGGGGGCTGCGCCAGGATGACGGCAGCAGCGCCCGCATCGTGGATGCCATCGTGCGGCTGGCGCATGGCCTGGGAGCCGAGGTGGTGGCGGAGGGGGTCGAGCGGCCGGAGCAACTGGAACTGCTGCGGCAACTGGGCTGCGACGCGGTGCAGGGCTTCCTGCTCGGCCGCCCGATGCCGCCGGAGGAGATGGCGGCGCTGTTCGCCGCCACGCTGCCGCCGGGCCTGCCGCTGCACCGTTTCGCCAGCGGCCGGGCGGCTGTATCCTGGGTTCAGGACGGTGCAATCGGGCGCAAGGCAGCCTCGCGGACTTGACATGAATTTAACCCGCCCTTAGAGCCCGCCCTGCCTGCCAGCGGGGTTTACCGCAGGAGCAAGGGTGAGCGAGCAGAACGATTTCGAGCGGCGGTTAAGCCAGGCCCGGCAGAAGCAAGGCTTGGAAAAGACACCGCAGACGACAGCTGGCGGGGCCCTTCCGGGCGGCGCATGGCGGATCGGGTTGCGTGCTGGGACCGAGGTCGTCTCGGCCCTGATTGCGGGTGGCGGTCTGGGCTGGTTGCTCGACTGGTGGCTCGGCAGTTTTCCCTGGCTCTTCCTGGTTTTCTTCGTGGTGGGCGGCGCCGCCGGGGTGCTGAACGTCTATCGTCTGGTCAATCCCCGTTCCGGTGCCCGCTAACCCGCGCCCGCAGTTACCGACATATACGGGAGAGCCACCGTGGCCGCCGAAGGCAAGACGATCGACGCGCTGAGCCAGTTCGAGCTGACGCACGCCTTCGGGCCTGTCGGCGCGGCGGTGAACTTCACCCAGTCCAATGCCCACATGCTGGCCGCGGCCGTCGTGATTGTGGCGGTCATGGCCATGGGCATCGCGCCCCGCGCCGTGGTGCCGGGCCGCCTCCAGGCGATGTCCGAGATGTTCTACGAGTTCCTCGAGAACCTCGTGACCGGCCAGGTGGGCCATGAGGGGAAGCGCTACTTCCCCTTCGTCTTCACGCTGTTCATGTTCGTGCTGTTCGGCAACGTGATCGGCCTGCTGCCCTACGCCTTCACCTATACCAGCCATATCGCCGTCACCTTCGCGCTGGCGGCATTGGTCTTCATCGTGACCACCGGCGTCGCGCTGGCGCTGCATGGCCGCAAGTTCTTCGGCTACTTCTTCCCGGAAGGCGCGCCGCTCTGGCTGGCGCCGATCATCGTGCCGGTCGAGGTGGTTTCCTACCTCTCGCGCCCGATCAGCCTCTCCGTTCGTCTTTTCGCCAACATGGTCGCCGGTCACGTCCTGCTGAAGGTTTTTGCGACTTTCGTGGTGCTCCTCGGTGGCCTGGGTGTCGTCGGTCCTGTCATGGCCGTGCTGCCCCTGAGCGTGAACGTCCTTCTGATCGGGTTCGAACTGCTGGTGGCCTTCCTGCAGGCCTATGTGTTCGCCATCCTGACCAGCATCTACCTGCACGACGCGGTTCACCTGCACTGAGCGGGGCCAGTCCCCACAAGGGGGCCACGCCTTTACGGGTCCGCACGTCGCGGAAACTGACATCAGGTCAAACAAAGGAATATCTCTGATGGAAATCGTTCTTGCCGCCAAGGCGATCGGCGCCGGCATCGCCGTGCTGGCCCTGTTCGGCGTCGGCCTCGCGCTCGGCAACATCTTCTCCACGCTGATCGCCTCGGTCGCCCGCAACCCGGCCTCGCGCGACGTCGTGTTCCCCATCGGCATCCTGGGCTTCGCCCTGACGGAAGCGGTCGCGCTCTTCGCCCTGCTGATCGCCTTCCTCATCCTGTTCACCTGATTGGGCCGGCGTGGCGCCGGGTCCGGTGCCACGCCTCCTGGTTCGGTTTTCGTTATCCGGGGATGCAGACGATGAAGCCGGTTACCCTCGCCGGGCTGATGGCCCTGCTGGCCACCTCCGCCGCCCGCGCGGTAGAGACGGTGGAAAACAGCCTGGAAGCGCAGTCCACCGAAGCCTCGGGCGGCATGCCGCAGTTGGATTTCGGCAATCCGCTGATGCTGGCGCAGGTGATCTGGCTCCTGATCATCTTCGGCGTCCTGTATTACGTGCTGGCCCATGTGGTTCTGCCACGCTTCGACAGCGTGCTGGAGAACCGCCGCAATCGCATCCAGGGCGACCTGGAAGCCGCGCGCAGCGCCAAGGCCGAGGCCGATAACGCCCTTGATGCCCACCGCCGCGCCACCGCCAGGTCACGCGCCGACGCACAGGCCGCCATTACCGAGGCGCTCGCAACGGCCCAGGCCGACGCCACCGCCCAGGCCGCCGTGCTGAACGCGAAGCTGAACGACCAGATCGCCGCCGCCGAGGCGCGGATCGCCACTGCCCGCGACACCGCCATGGGCGCGCTGCGCGAGGTCGCGACCGATACCGCCGCCGCCCTGGTGCAGCGCCTGACCGGCCTGAACGAGCCGGCCGCCATCGACGCCGCCGTCCAGCGCGAACTGACGGCGCAAGGGAGGGCCTGATGCACCATTACGAACACTTCTGGCTGAACCCACAATTCTGGGTCGCCATTTCCTTCGTGATCTTCGTGGCCCTGTTGGGCCGCACGATCTGGAACAAGGCGGTGCAGGCGCTCGATGCCCGCGCCGAGAAGATCCGTGCCGATCTGGACGAGGCCGCCCGCCTGCGCGCCGAAGCTGAAGCCATGCTGCGCCAGGCCGAGACCGACCGCGCGTCGGCCCTGGCCGAAGCCGAGCAGACCCTGGCCCGCGCCCGGACCGAAGCCCAGCGCGTGGCCGATGCCACCGCCGCCGAGGCCGGGGCCACCGCCAAGCGCCGTGAGCGGATGGCAATGGACCGCATCAGCGCCGCCGAGGCCGGTGCCGTGGCCGAGGTGCGCCACGCCGCCGCCGACATCGCCGCCGCCGCCGCCCGCAGCGTGATCGCGGAAAAGCTGAACGCCGCCGCCGATGCCGGCCTGATCGACAAGGCCGTGGCCGACCTGCCCAGGGCGCTCCGCGCCGCCTGAAGGCAAACGCCTGCGAAGTTCGTGAAACGGCGGCCTTTCGGGGCCGCCGTTTTGCGTTTCAGGTGGCGCCGGTGGAATGCGGCAGCAGCGGGCATCGGCCGGCGGACCCCTCCACCGCGCAATGCACCAGCGTATCGCCGGGTGGGATGAACATCGCCGTTCCGGCCCTCCGGAAGGCGGTTCCTCCGAATTCCCGGCACGGCATCATCCGCAGGCGGCGCGCAGCGCCCTGGCGCGTTCCGCCACCGCCGCCGGCAGGTCGCCCGGCTTGAACAGCGCGGAGGCGATGCCGAAGCCCGCCGCCCCCGCCGCTTTCCATGGCTCCATGTTGGTGGCGCCGATGCCGCCCACCGGCAGGACCGGCGTGCCCTTGGGCAGCACCGCCAGCATCGCCTTCAGCACGGCAGGGGAAGCTGCCTCGGCCGGGAACAGTTTCAGCCCGTCGGCCCCGGCGGCGAGCAGCGCGAAGGCCTCGGTGGGGGTGAAGAAGCCCGGCACGGCCAGCAGCCCGGCCTGCTTGGCGGCGCGCGTCACCGCCGGGTCGGCATGAGGGGTGACGATCAGCCGGCCACCCACGGCGGCGATGCGGGCCACGTCGGCCGGGTCGATCACGGTGCCGGCGCCGACCAGCGCGGCATCGCCGAAATGCGCCGCCAGCAGGCGGATGCTCTCCAGCGGCTCAGGGCTGTTCAGCGGAACTTCCAGCACGGGGATGCCGTTGCCGACGATGGCCTCGCCCATGGCGATGGCCTCCTCCGGCTTCAGGCCACGCAGGATGGCGACCAGCGGGCAGCGGTCCAGCCAGGGGCGCAGGGCGTTCATCTCAGGCATTCTCCAGGCTTTGCCCGATGCGCCAGAGACCAGCGGCGGCGGCTTCCTCCGGCACGTCGGTGGTGGTGACGCCGAAGCTGGCCAGCGCCCGCGCATAACGTTCCATCAGCCCGCCATCGCCCACCAGGAAGACCCGCGTGGTGCCCTCCGGCAGCGTCGCCGCCACCTCGTGCCCCAGCAGCAGGCCGGAGAGGCAGGAGGCGGCGGCGGCTTCCGTCAGCTCGCCGAACAATCCGCGCGCGCGCATGCCGAACAGGTGGTGCAGCAGCCCGCCCGGCTGCCGCGCCCGAGCCAGCCCGTCGTCGAAGGCTCCCCAGTCGGCGGGGGCGTCCTTGTCCATCGTGCGGGCCAGGATGGTGTGGGTGGAGAGCACGGCGAAGGCCTCGCCGGTGAACTGCGTCAGGAAGGACAGCACGGTGCCGTCCTGCACAATGGCCCATTTACTGTGGCTGCCGGGGCTCAGCACCACGTTGGGGCCGGGCGGCAGCCGGTCCAGCAGGCCGAGGATCTTGGTCTCCTCCCCGCGCATCACTTCGGGCACGCCCTGCGCGTCGCGGGCGGAGAGGCCGGGCACCAGGAAGCAGCGGGCGCCGGCGAATTCCACCGGGGTGAGCGCGCCGGCCAGGCCGGCCGCGTCGGCGGGGCAGGGCAGGTAGGGTGCTTCCTTCCAGCCCTGGCGGCTGCCGGCCATGCCGCAGATCAGCACGGTGTCCTCGCCATCCGCCAGCCAGGGGCCGATCGCCTCGCGCAGCACCGCCTCGAATTCACCCGGGCCGACGGTCAGGATGCCACGCGGCGCCGCCACACGTGCGGCGATGGCGCCATCCGCCGCGATCCGCCACGCCCGGAAGCTGCTGGTGCCCCAATCCACGCCGATCATGCCGCCTCTCCCTCGCAGGTTTTTCTTGGGCGGAAGGGTGGCGGCCATGGCCGGTTGGCGCAAGCCACTGGCCCGGTGGGGGATAGACATGCCGCTCAAATGCGGGTGGCGGGGCCGCCGCCACCCGCCCTTGTCGCTTTACCCCGCCGTTTACCCTGCCGTGAGCGGCGTCACCTGCTGGTCCGCCTGCCCGCGCATGGCCCAGCCGGTGGTGCGTTCCTCGATGATCGCGGCCAGGGCGTACATCGCCATGCCCATGATGGCGGTGACGATCAGCCCGGCGAAGACCAGCGGCACGTCGAAGCGCGACGAGGCCAGGATCATCAGGTGCCCGATGCCCTTATTGGCCGCCACCGTCTCCGCCATGATGGAGCCGACGAAGGCGACGGTGATGGCGATCTTCAGCGAGGCGAAGAAATACGGCATCGCCCGCGGCAGGCCGACCTTGCGGATGATGTCGGTGGGCCGGGCGCCCAGGGCGCGCAGCACGTCGCGCAGTTCAGGCTCGACGGTGGCGATGCCGGTGGCGACATTGACCACGATGGGGAAGAAGCTGATCAGGAAGGCGGTGATGACCGCCGGCACCGTGCCGATGCCGAACCAGATGACCAGGATCGGCACCACCGCCACCTTGGGCACCGAGTTGAAGCCGATCAGCAGCGGGTAGAGCCCGTGGTACAGCAGGGTCGAGCTGCCGATCGCGATGCCGAGCGCCAGCCCGAAGACGATGGCGAGCGCGAAGCCGATCAGCGTGGTCATCAGTGTTTGCCAGGCATTGTCCAGCAGCGGCCACCACCACTTGACCATGCTGGCGGCGATGTTGCTGGGGGCGGGCAGCACGAAGGCGGGCACCTGGAAGGCGTGCACGCCCAGTTCCCACACCAGGAAGCTGCCCAGGATGATCAGCCAGGGCAGCAGCCGCTGCAGCCGGCGGCGGCGCCGGGCGGCGGCGATCATGGCGTCCACCCGGCGGGCATTCGCCTCGCCCTTGCGCGTGGGCGTGAGGGTGGCGTCAGGCGGCATCGGGCGTCTCCTCGCCGGCCGGCAGGCTCTCGCCCCGGCGCGCGGCGCTGATATGGTCGCGCAACTCATGCACCAGGGCCTGGAACTCGGGCTTGTAGGTGTCCTCCAGCCTTCTGGGCCGGGGCAGGGGCACCCGCCGCTCCGCCAGGATGCGGCCCGGGCGGGCGGACATGACCAGCACCCGGTCGGCCAGATAGACGGCTTCCTTCAGGTCGTGCGTCACCAGGATGGTGGTGGGCTTCAGCGTCAGGCAAACCTCCTGCAACTGCTCCCACAGGTCCTCGCGCGTGAAGATGTCGAGCGCGCCGAAGGGCTCGTCCAGCATCAGCAATTGCGGGTCATGGATCAGCGCGCGGCACAGGCTGGCGCGCTGCTGCATCCCACCCGAAAGCTCGTAAGCGAATTTCTTCTCGAATCCGGCCAGCCCGACCATGGCCAGCAGCTTGCGGGCCTTGTCCTCGTACATGGCGCGTTCGGCGCGCAGGCGGCGGCGGTGCGGCTCCACCACTTCCAGCGGCAGCATGACATTGCCCAGGATGGTGCGCCACGGCAGCAGGGTGGGGTTCTGGAAGGCCATGCCGGCGATCGCCAGCGGCCGGTCCACCTCATGCCCGGCCACGATGACGCTGCCGGCGGAGGAAGGCCAAAGCCCCGTCACCAGCCGCATCAGCGTCGATTTGCCGCAGCCGGAAGGGCCCACCACCGCGATGAACTCGCCCCTGGCGACGGAGAGCGTGGCATCCTGCAACGCCAGCGTTCCTTCCGTTCCGCCATACCGCATCGAAACCCCGTCGATCTCGACGAAAGGCCGCTCTGTCGCCGCCATGCTGAAATCCCGTCTACCTGCCGCAAAGTGGCGGCTCAGGCCCCTCCGAAGCAAGGACCGCGCCAGGGCGTGCGACGATGGGATTGGCGGTGTTGCACTGTGTGAACCGCTGGCTGCACAACTCCTGGGCAAGACGCCTTCGCCTGTGGCAGGGCCGGCCCGATGCGCTAGCCTGCCGGGCATGACGCCGCGCCCCCTGTCGCCCAAACTGCCGACCCCGCCCGAATTGCTGACCCCAATTGAGATGGCGGCCGCCGACAGCGCCGCCATCGCCGCCGGCCTGCCGGGCTTCACCCTGATGCAGGCGGCCGGGGCCGCCGTGGCGGCGGCGGTGCGGCGGCGGTTCCGCCCCTGCCGGGTGCTGGTGCTGGCCGGTCCGGGCAATAATGGCGGCGATGGCTATGTCGCGGCGCGGCTGCTGGAACGGGCGGGCTGGCCGGTGGCGGTGGCACCTCTCGCCCCGCCCCGCCCCGGTGGCGACGCGGCCCTGGCCGCCGCGCAATGGCGCGGCCCGCTGGTGCCTTTCGCCAGGGAGGAACTGGAGCGCGCCGGGCTGGTGATCGACGCGCTGTTCGGCGCCGGCCTGGCCCGCGACCTGGATGGCTTGGCGGAGGCCCTGCTGCGCGCGGTGCGGGTGCCGCTGGTGGCGGTGGATGTGCCCTCGGGCACCGATGGCGGCACCGGGGCGGTGCGCGGCTTCGCACCCCAGGCGGCGCTGACCGTCACCTTCTTCCGCCTGAAGCCGGGGCACCTGCTGCTGCCGGCCCGCGACCTCTGCGGCGAGGTCGTGCTGGCCGATATCGGCCTGCCGGCCAGGGTGCTGACCGCCGTCGCGCCCCGTGCCGCCCGCAATGGGCCGGACCTGTGGCGGCTGCCAGCGCGGGGCGCGCGGGACCACAAGTTCAGCCATGGGCACCTCACCATTCCCGGTGGCGCTTCCATGCCGGGTGCGGCGCGGCTGGCGGCCATGGCGGCGCGGCGGGCCGGCGCCGGGCTGGTGACCCTGGCCGCCGAGGACGATGCCACCGCCACCCTGTTCCGCCAGGGCGAGCCGGGCCTGCTGGTATCCGGCCCCCCGCCGGAGGCATTGCTGGCGGATGAGCGCCGCAACGCCTGGGTGTTGGGCCCCGGCCTGCCGGCCCGGCCGGAAACCCTGGCGCTGCTGCGCCGTGTGGTGGAGGCCGGGCGGCTGGTCGTGGCCGATGGCGGCGCGCTGACCGCTGCCGCCGGCCAGCCCCTGGCGCTGCGCGGTACCGCCATCCTGACCCCCCATGCCGGAGAATTCGCCCGGGTCTTCGGCGCGCCGGGCGAGGACCGCATGGCCGCCGCCCGCGACGCCGCCGCCGTGACCGGCGCGGTTGTGGTGCTGAAAGGCTCGGACACCATCATCGCCGCGCCCGATGGCCGGGTGGCGATCAACGCCAATGCCCCGCCCGCCCTGGCCACCGCCGGCAGCGGGGACGTGCTGGCAGGGCTGGCCGGCGGGTTGCTGGCGCAGCACATGCCGCCCTTCGAGGCCGCCTGCGCCGCCGCCTGGCTGCATGGCCAGGCCGCTACGCTGGCGCTCGGCACCGCCTCCGCCGGCACGCCGCTGGTGGCCGAGGACCTGCTGCCACGGATTCGCGCGGCCTGGGCCGCGGCGGAATCTTCGCGGCCGTCATCATAAACCAACACTCCTCTGCGATGTTGCCCTGGGCAGGGGAGCGAAGCCGGTGGGAAGACTGGAAAGCCGGCTGGAGGTGAGGCACTATCCTCACCATATGTTTCACCAGGTTTCAGCCTGGGCGGGTCGCCCTCCGGGCACCAGATGGGGGTTCCGTATGTCCGATGTCGTCGTTGCCACCAAGACAGGGGCCCCGGAAAGCGGCTTGTTCGACCGTGCGCTGAAACGCGTCACGCTGCTGTGGCGCGACATGGCCTCTTCGGTTTCCGGCCCCGCCGCCGATGCATCCTGGGAAGGGCGTATGCGGGCCTGCCTGGAAGCGCGCGGCGGCGAGATCTCGACCCGCAACCGCGCCGCCGGCCTCGCGCAATCCTACCAGGTGGCGCCGGAGACGGAGCGGCTGGCCTTCTTCCAGGCCCTGGCCAGCTTCGACTCGGACGTGGCGGCGGTGGAGGCGGCGATGGCGCAGGTCAGTGCCGCCCAGGACGTCGCCACCCGCGGCGCCGCCAAGGCACGGCTGCGCCTCGCGCTGGAGCCGCCGCGCATCAAGCTGCTGACGCAGTTCACCACCATCCCGGACGGCATGAAGTTCCTGGTGGACATGCGCGCCGACCTGCTGCGGCTGATGGGCGGCGACCCCATGATGCGCGCGATGGAGGGCGATCTGCGCGGCCTGCTGGCCAGTTGGTTCGACCTCGGCTTCCTGGAATTGCGGCGGATCGACTGGCAATCCCCGGCGGCGCTGCTGGAGAAGCTGGTGGGCTATGAGGCTGTGCACCGCATCCGCACCTGGCGGGACCTGAAGAACCGCCTGGATTCCGACCGCCGCTGCTACGCCTTCTTCCACCCACGCATGCCGGAAGAGCCGCTGATCTTCGTGGAGGTCGCGCTGGTGCAGGGCCTGTCGGGCTCCGTGCAGAAGCTGCTGGACGAGAAGGCGCCGGTGGTGGACCCCCGCACCGCCGATACCGCTATCTTCTATTCCATCAACAACTGCCAGCGCGGGCTGGACGGTATTTCCTTCGGCAATTCGCTGATCAAGCGCGTGGTCACCCTGCTGTCCGGCGAATTGCGTGGCCTCAAGGCCTTTTCCACCCTTTCCCCCGTCCCCGGCTTCCGCCGCTGGCTGGAGGAGAAAAAAGCCGAGCCCGGCCTGCTGACCGAGGAGGAAAGCCGCATCCTGGCCGAGGCCGCGGGCCTGCCCGACGGCGCAGCGGCGCTCGACGCGGTGCTGGCGGCGCGGCGCCCGCTGTCGCTGCCCTGGGCCGGCAAGGCGGAACCGGTGCTGCACCGGCTCTGCGCCCGTTATCTGGTGCTGGAGACCGGGCGCGGCGGGCGGCGGGCCCGCGACCCGGTGGGGCATTTCCACCTGTCCAACGGCGCGCGGATCGAGCGCGTGAACTGGCGCGGCGATACGTCCGAGAAGGGCGTGAAGGAGGGGCTGGGCTTCATGGTGAACTATCTTTACGACCCGGCGAAGATCGAGGATTACCACGAAGCCTATGTCGGCGAGGGCAGCCGCGCGGCGACCACGGCCTTGCGCAAGCTGGCACGCAGCGGGCGTTAGGCCCCCGCCCACGGTCCACGCCGCCGGTCGTGCAGCGGCGGCGGTTACGCCTTCCGGGCGAAGCCGGAAAACTCCGCCACCAGCCGCGTATAGATGGGCTTGCGGAACGCGACGGCGAGGTCCGGCAATTCCGCCAGTTCCGCCCAGCGCCAGGCATCGAATTCCGGGTGCGGGTCCTGGTCCAGGCGGATGTCGGAATCGGCGCCGGTGAAGCGCAAGGCGAACCACTTTTGGGTCTGGCCGCGATACTTGCCGCGCAGCGCCTTGCCCAGCAGGTCCGGCGGCAGGTCGTAATGCAGCCATTCCGTGACCTCGCCGACAATCTCGGCGCGGTCAGTGCCGATTTCCTCGGCCAGTTCGCGCAGCACGGCGGCGCGGGGCTCCTCGCCCGCATCCAGCCCACCCTGCGGCAATTGCCATGCGCCAGGCGCGCCCGCGCCCAGGTCGGCGCGGCGGGCGACCAGCACGCGGCCCTCGGCATTGAACAGGGCCGCGCCGACATTGCGGCGATAGGGCAGGTCAGGCATCGGGCTACCTTTGGGCATTGGCGGGGCGGCGGATCATGGCGGTGACGGGGACGAGCACGAAGCCCCGTTGCGGCAGGCCGGCCGCCCAGGCGGCCACGCGCTCCACCAGCATGGGGCGCGGCCCGGGCAGGATGCCCAGGGCTGAGCCACGCGCATGGGCCAGGCGTTCCAGCTCGGTCAACTGGCGGTCGATCTCGCCACGGGTGGGGGCATCCTCCAGGATCAGGTCGGCGGAGCGGCCCCAGGCATGGCTCGGCGCCGCCGCGCCTTCACGCGGGTCCAGGAACAGCAACCCACGCGCGCGCAGTGCTTCCTGCACCGCGATGGGCGTCTCGGCGGCGGGGGCACGGCCTTCGTCCGGCGTGGCCAGGACGCCGACATAGCCGGTGAAGCGCGCCAGGGCGGCATCCAGCGTGCCGGGCGTGGGCTCGGGCGGCAGCAGCAGCAGGGTTTCCATGCCGCGCAGCCGGGCCTGTTCCAGTAGCGAGGCGGGCGCGGCCGGCAGGGCCAGGGCCGTGGCGGCCGGCAGGCGGCGCAGCGCCGGGTCCGATGCGCCCAGCATCACCAGCCCTATGCGGGGGCGGGTATCGGCGCGGTCGAACGGCCGGGCATAGACGTGCCGCGCCTGGCGCCCGTCGGCGGCGATGCGCGGCCGGCGGCCGGCGGGCCCCTGTTCCAGCAGTGCGGGGTCG
>JAQGHX010000213.1 GCA_028288745.1 Roseomonas sp.
AGCATCACCACATGGTCGCCGGGGCGGATCGCCATGACGCGGCAGAAATTATCTACGCCCTTCATGCAGTCGGCGGTGCTCGCTGGCTTGTGCTCACCTTCCGTGGCAGGACACGGCGCGTGGAAGACGCCATGATCTCCAAAACCTAATTGAGGAATCCTGTCGTGATCGTCACCTTTTCTTGGCTTTAAAGCTTGAAGGTTTCCAGAGAGGCCGGGTGGAACAGTTCCTCCGGCGCGAGCCGACGCGAGGACAGGCCCTGCTCGTGATGCGCCGCCAGGAAGGCTTCCAGCACATGCCGGTTCGCCTCCAGCCCATAGGACCAAAAATCATGGCCCATGAGTTGCCGCGCCTGCTGCAGACGCTCCTCGACGAAGGGCAGCGTCACCTTGGTGGCGGCGGTGTTGGACAGCCGCCCCATCGCGACATCCTTGGCTTCCCCGAAAGCCTTCACGAGCGCACCGGGCAGGTAGCGGTGCTTCTCCACCACGTCCTTGCGAACACCGAGCAGGTGCATGATCGGAAACATGCGGTGCTGCCCGTACCATTCGGACGCGGCGGCCACCGGATCGGGCCAGAGCCGCGCGATCTGCGGATGCCCCCGGTCGAAGCAGGAGGGCGCGCGCGGGCCGACCACGGCATCGATCGTTCCGTCGGCAAGGGCGGAGGACAGCGTGGCCCCGGCCGGCAGGCTCTCCAGCCGCACGTCGGGCGGCAGCTTCAGCGTGATCTTCTCGGCCCGCGCGGGATCTTCGTAGCCACCCCGCACCCAGGTCACGTCCGAGGGGCGGACACCGTATTCCTCCAGGATCATGCGAACCCAGACATTGGCGGTGAGCTGGTATTCCGGCAGGCCGATCCGTCGCCCTTTCAGATCCTCCGGCCGCGCGATGCCGCGATCGGTGCGGATATAGACGGAGGTGTGACGGAAGGCGCGGGAGGGAAAGACGGGGATGCCGACGTAAGGACAATCCCCATTGGCCGTCTTGACGGTGAAGGAGGACAGCGACAGTTCGCAGATATCGAAATCGGCGTATTTGAAGGCGCGGAAGAAGATTTCCTCCGGGTCCAGGATCGAGAAAACCGGATCGACGCCATCGATGCGGACGGTGCCGTCCACCAGGGGGCGGATGCGGTCGTAATCGCCGATGGCGAGGGACAGGCGGAGAAGGGACAAGGCTTGCGGCTCCTAGCTGTTGCGAGCGGTGCTGGCAGCGGCTGCGAGGATCGCCACCACGTCGTTCTCGGCCGCCGCGGCGGACTGGTAGCGCGGCTCCGTCGTCACATAGGGCGCCGGCGCGTCATGCGGGTTGTAGATCTCCAGGAAATACCGGCCGGAGCGCTCATCCCGCACGGGTTCGATGCGGATTAGGGGCATGGTTGAACTTCCTTACTCGGGGCGAATGCCGGCGGCGCGGATGATCTCGCCATTGCGCGCCTGCTCCAGTTCCGTCAGGCGCCTGAAATCCTCGCTGCTTTCCAGGATCGGCGCGCAGCCGAGTGCGGCGAGGCGCTTCACGATCTCGGCGTCGCGCAGGGCATGGGCCGTGACATCGTGAATGGCCGCCACCTTGTCCGCCGGCAGCCCGCGCGGCCCCCAGATGCCGGTCCAGCCGTCGAAGATCATTTCTGGATAGCCCAGCTCCACCATCGTCGGCGTCTCGGGCAGCAGCAGCACCCGCTCCTTGGCGGTGACCGCGAAGGCCTTGAGCTGGCCGCCCTCGATCAGCGGCTGCACGGCGCCAAGCGGCGCGAACATCAGGCCCACGGCACCCGAGACCAGGTCGTTCACCGCGGGGCCGGAGCCGCGATAGGCGACGATGGTGAATTCCGTGCCCAGCTTCTGGCCCAGGGCGGCGGCCCCGAGCTGGCCGACGGAGCCAAGGGTGGAGCCGGCAAAGGTGAAGCGGTTGGGATTCAGCCTGACCGCCGCCAGCAGCGCCTTGGCATCCGGCTGCCGGTTGTGGCTTGCCCCGCTCACAAGCACGTAGGGGATGCGGACCGTGCGCACGACAGGGGTAAAATCCGCAACAGCATCGAAAGGCACCCCGCGCTGCACGAATTTCAGGACGAGATGAACCTCGTTCGAGTAGAGCAGGCTCAGCCCGTCCGGCGCCGCCCGCGCGACTTCCTGCGCGCCGATCGCGCCGTTGGCGCCGGAGCGGTTCTCGATCACCCAGGTCTGGCCAAGCCCTTCCGCGATGCGGTTGGAGAGGAGGCGCGCGGTGACATCCGTGGTACCCCCAGGCGCGTAAGGCACGATCAGCCGCGCCGCGTTCCGCCCGCCCTGGGCATGGGCCGCGCCGGGCAGCCCGATTGCGGCGGCGGCGGCGAGGTGGAGCGCGTCACGGCGCCCCCAGGATCCGGTGGCCATAGGTTTCCTCCCAGTGTGTCATGGCCGTTTGCGCCGGCCCTTGGTGCTTCAGCGTCACGTCCCGCCCGCTCCGCGCGGATTCGAGCAGGGCAAGGCAGATCTCAGCCGTGGCGAGGCCCCAGTCGCCACTGTGCAGCGGGGGCACGCCATGCGCCACGGCGGCGTGGAGTTCGTCGATGACCTCCGTGCGCGGAATGTCAGGCGGGGGCAGCGGCTCGAAGCGGCGCTCGTCGTCGCCATAGACCAGCACGCCCCGCGCGGTGGGCCTCAGGTCGGCCTTTTCGCAGGAAGCGATGACCAGGCCGAAATGGTTGAAGGCCGGCGGCGGCGGCCCCCTGCGGGCCTCGGCGGCGCCGCTGCCCCGGCCATAGGCCCGCTGTTCCTTCAGCGCCGATTCTTCCGCCGGCGAGGCGATGCGGCGCAAGGCGGCGCGCGCGGCGCCATAGGCGGCGGGATCGCGGGGCGTGCCCATCTCCCCTGTCCAGTCCTGGAACTCGTCGGTGTCGAAATGGCCGTGTCCGTTGTAGGTCAGCGTGGCGGAGAGGCCTTCTCCAAAGTCGAGCAGCGCGTTGTAGGCGCCTTCCGTGCCCCGCGCGGGGTCCCATACGGAGGCCGCAGCACGGATGGCGCGGGCCGGGCGCCCGGCCAGCAGGCGCACCACCTCCACCTGGTGCGGCGCCTGGGAGAAGATCGCCCCGCCGCCCTGCGTCGTGTCCAGTTCCTCTGGCCGCCGGGGGCGGTAGAGGTAGTCCGTGAAGTTCAGCGCCGTCACCATCCGCACCGCGCCGAACTGGCCGGAGCGGATCATCGCCCGCGTGCGGAGATAAGGCGCGTCGAAGGAATGGCTGTGGCCGACGAGCAGGTGCACGCCGCCCTGCCGCGCGGCGGCGACCATGGTCAGGCAATCCTCGACCGCGAGCGCCATCGGCTTTTCCACCAGCACATGCTTCCCGGCGGCGGCGGCGATGCGTACCTGCTCGACATGGAACTGGTGCGGCGAGGCGATATAGACCGCGTCCAGGCCAGGATGGGTGCAGAGCGCCTCCATCGTCTCATAGCCGCGGGCGTCGAAATCCGCCTCGAAACGCGCTCGCGCTTCCGGCCTCGGGTCGGCGGCCGCCACCATGCGGATGCGCGGGTCCCGCGCCAGGGTGGGCAGCATCAGCATGAAGGCCCGCCCGAGGCCCACCACGCCTAGCCGGATCAGCGCCTCCGCCACCCTCAGAGATCCAGCACGAGCGTGTCAGATTTGGCGCGGGAGACGCAGATCATCAGCGCGGATTTCCGTTCCGCCGGGGTCAGCACCATGTCGCGGTGGTCCACCTCGCCGGACAGGTAGCGGGTGCGGCAGGTGCCGCAGGTGCCACTCTCGCAGGAGGAAGGCAGCTTGCGGCCATGGGCGCGCAGCACCTCCAGGATTGTGCTGCCCACCGGCACTTCCAGCGGGTCGCCATCGGGGCCGAGCTTCACCACGAAGGGCGCGTCGTCGGCCCGTGGGCGGACGAGGTCGGAGCCGAAATCCTCGAAATGCACGGCCTGCTCCGGCCAGTGCCCGGTCATGTCGCGCACGGCATCCATCAGGGGGCGCGGACCGCAGCAGTAGATGTGGGCCTTGGTCGGCTCCTCGAAGACCGGCCAGAGGTCGTAGACCTTCCCGGAGTCGCCTTCGTCATGATGGACGACCACGCCGTTCGCGCCGGCAAAATCGGGGGCCGCGATCTCGGTCCGGAAGGCGGTGCCGCCGGCGGCACGGGTCAGGTAGAACAGGCGGAACGGCTTGCCGCCCTCGGCTTGCAGGTAGCGGATCATGGCCAGGATGGGCGTGATGCCGATGCCGCCCGCGACGAAGATGTATTCCGGCGCGCGCAAATCCAGTTCGAACAGGTTGCGCGGTGCCGAAACCTCGAGGCTGGCGCCCGCCCGCGTGCCGTCGATCAACCCGACGGAGCCGCCCCTGCCCGCTTCCTCCCGCTTCACGGCGATGACGTAGCGGTCCCGCTCATGCGGGTCGTTGCAGAGGGAATAGTTGCGCATCGCCCCGGATGGCACGCGGACCGACAGGTGGGCGCCCGGCGTGAAGGGCGGCAGGTCCGCCCCATCGGGGTGGCGCAGTTCGAAGAGCTGGATGCCATCGGCGGCGGGCTCGGTCCGCGCCACGCGAAGGGTCATCAGCTCCGCATCCGCTTCCGGCACATGGAGCATGGGACAGGTTTCCTCAGGCGGTCTTTCGATTGCCGCCCGTGGTTATGGTTAGATATCTAAGCTTATAAGCGCAAGTGTTTTGTAGAAGACTGCGAAATTTCAGGGCATTCGAGGCCACAATGAGAATCGTTCGCAACATGAATACCTCCATTATTGGTGATCACAAATTCCTTGACGCGCACGCCCTCTCTTAGAACATTAGAGACCTAAGTTTTTTCCAGTGCTGCCACCACTCAGCACCCGGTCCACCGGAAGGACACGCCACATGCTGACCGCCGAGGAGAACGAAACCCTGTGCCGCGTGGAGGGCGACGCCCCCATGGGCCAGCTCATGCGCCGCCATTGGGTGCCCGCCCTGCTCTCCGAGCAACTGGCGGAGCCGGACGGCAAGCCTGTGCGCCTGACCTTGTTCGGTGAGAAGCTGGTCGCCTTCCGCGACAGCGACGGGCGGCTCGGCGTGCTGGGCGAGATGTGCCCGCACCGCAAGGCCTCCCTTGCCTTCGGGCGCAACGAGAATTGCGGCCTGCGCTGCCTGTATCACGGCTGGAAGTTCGACGTGGAGGGCAATGTCGTGGACATGCCTTCCGAGCCCAGGGGAAGCGGCTTCGCCGAGCGGGTGAAGCACAAATCCTATCCGGCGCGGGAGGCCGGCGGCTTCGTCTGGGTCTATATGGGCCCCGCCGAGGCGATGCCGGAATTCGAGCCGCCGCCCTGGGCGCCGGCGCCGGAGGCGCATGCCGCGATCGTGCGGATCCAATTGCCCTGCAACTGGGCGCAGATCATGGAAGGGCAGATCGACAGCGCCCATTCCTCCTCCCTGCATTCCACCGACATGCGGCCCGCCCGCGGGGAGGCGACGGCGCTGGATACGCACTGGGTCCGCCCTTCCACGGACAAGAACCCGCGCATCCAGGTGCAGGTGACGAATTACGGCATGCGCTATGCCGCCGTCCGCCGCCCCATCATGAACGCGGCGACGCAGGACTATGTGCGGATCACCACCTTCGTCGCGCCCTTCACCGCGCTGATCCCGCCCAATTCCACCTACAATGTCGCCAGCGTCATCGTGCCGCGCGATGACACCAGCAGCTACTTCCACTTCATCGCCTGGCACGAGAGCAAGGAGGCCATCACCACCGCCGCCTGGCGCAAGTTCTGCGTGGCGGAGGTGGGCGTCGATGTCGACGAGGAATTCCGCCCGATGAAGCGCCATGCCTGGAACGACTACCTGCAGGACCGAGCCCTGATGAAGACGGGGGACTCCTTCACGGGCCTCCCCGGCATTCCCAACCAGGACATCGCCATGTGGGAGTCGATGGGCGCCATCGCGGACCGGACCTCCGAGCGATTGGGGGCCAGCGACATCGCGGTGATCCAGTTCCGCCGCATCATGCTGGATGCCGTGGCCCGCTACGGCGCCGGCGCCGCGCCGATCGGGCTGGAGGCGCCGCACCTGCCGCAGGCGAAGCTGCGCTCCTACCAGGGCGTGGTGCCGAAGACCGCGAACTGGCGCACCCTCGGCGCCTCGGAGGAAGAAGCGGCCTATCTCGGCGGCATGGAGGAGGAAGAGGACGAGAAGGCCATGGCCCAGGCCGCCTCCTGAGCACGGAGCCAGTGGCGCCCTCCACCGCCCGGCCGGATACCGGCCGGGCTCCTTTCGGTGTAACCTGCGCCATGTCGACCACGCATGGTACAGCACTGACCGATCCCCTCCCCTTCGACCAGAGCGTCGGCTTCCTGGTGCGGGACCTGAACCGCGCCATCCAGCGGCACCTGCAGTCCCGGCTGCAGGAGTATGATGTGGCGCTCGGCGCCTGGTACTTCCTGCGCGTGCTGTGGGAAGAGGATGGCCTGACCCAGCGCGACCTCGCGCGGCGGGTCGGCATGATGGAGCCCACCGCCGTCGCCGCCCTGCGCGGCATGGAGACGCAGGGCTGGATCCGCCGGGTGCGGTCCGAGACGGACAAGCGCAAGGTCTTCCTGTTTCTCACCAAGTCCGGCCGCGACCTGCGGGAGCGGCTGGTGCCCGAGGCATATGGCGTCAACCTCGCGGCCGTCGCGAACCTCTCCGAGGACGAGGCACGGATGTTCCGTGCCCTGCTCCGGCGGGCCAGGGCCAACTTCCCGTCCTGAGGATTCGCCGCCTGTGCCGGTCCGCCCGGCGATCCCGGTCAGGTGCTTGCATGGCCCTGACACGCCTGGGCCTTCGGTGGCGCGTCACCACCACATTGAAGGCCCATTCGCACGCCGCCCTCGGCATGGAAGGCGTTGTAGCAGGCCCAGCCGGATCTGGCCGCTGAACCCTCGCGCGGCGCTTGCTCACGCTGCCCGGCATGCCGGGGCATCAGCGTCAGATCGGGCGCGGCCAACGCTCATCCGGCAGCGGAAACGTCAAAGGGGTCGGGCTTGAGGACACTCATGCCCCCGGGCTGATCGTTATCCGCCCGCAGGTCCATAACGTTCCGGTCATGGAACCGCGCGGCGACCTGTATACTTTGAGCACCAGGCATCCGCCCGGCGCGATGAGCGTGCGAGACAGCATCCTCCCCGACACACCCACAGCACCGTCCGCGAACCAAGCGCCTTTGGCCGCGAACTGCCCGGCTTCGCCAATAACACGCTGTTCGGCATGGACAGCGATTTCTGGAACCTGATCGGATCATCGCCTGAGACAGTGGAAGCTCGCGGACATATCGCCAATCCGGTCGTAATCATCCCGCCTGCCGCAGCATGATCAAGCATCGCTTCAGCAGCGCGCCTACCACCTTTACCCAGCCGCGGTTGGGCTGAATGGCCTGTCAAACGCGCGGACGCATCAAAGTCTCCGACCCGCAATCGAATCGGTGCGGCTGCCGAAGACGAAAATGAAGACCTTGTGGCTGCGGCAGCCTTTGATGCCATCGTCGCCGCCAGTTGCGACGCCTGTCATGATGTCGCCACAGGCCCGGACCGCATCATTTTGATCGGTGCCGGGGTTAAGCAAGAGATAGAAATCTTCGTGTATTGCCCAGGTAGTGCTACGAAAATTTGATCCTTGTATTTATAACAAAAGCGGAATAACCTTGCGTTATAAGTAAGTCGCAGCGGGTCGTCGTCTGCGGGTTTGGGGTGGGGGATAGATTGTCCGAAATGATAGATCGCCAGACTGAGGCTCTTCGTATCGTCAGGAACAACATGGGCTGGTCTGCCGCTGCCGGTCTGGCACCGATCCCGCTTCTGGATCTCGCGGCGATCAGCGCGGTGCAGGTCCGCATGCTCAAGAAGCTTGCGGATCATTATCAGGTTCCCTTCACGAAAGACCTAGCGAAGTCGCTGATTGGCGCCGCTATCGGCGGCAGCTCCGCGTTCATGGTCGCCATGCCGCTCGCAAGCATGCTCAAGGCGGTCCCGATCATCGGAACCTTCGTCAGCACTTTCGTCACCCCGGCGGCAGCTGCGGCCACGACCTTCGCCCTGGGCAAGGTTTTCATCCAGCATTTCGAAGCCGGTGGCACCATGTTGGACATGGAGCCGGAAGCATTGCGCCAGCATTTCTACGACGAATACAAGCGTAACCAGGCGCCGGCTGACGTCGAGACCCCGCTGGCGGCCTGAACCGGTGCGGCCCGTTTGAAGCGCGGGGCGCCGTCCGGCTTGGCAAGATACTGACTTTTTAAGCCGTCTCGCCTTTGCGGGACGGCTCTGTCAGTTCGTGTATGTCGCTGTCTGGGCGAGGGTCAATTGTGGTCATAAATGATGATCCCGGCAGGCAATGGGTAGTCCCTCTCAGGACTTCTTCCGACGTCGTCGGCCGCGTCTTCTGCTTCCCTCCGGCGGGAAGCGGAACCTCTGTCTATCGTGGCTGGCCCTCGCTGCTGGCGCCCGGTATCCAAGTCATGGCGATGCTACCCCCGGGCCGGGAGACACGCTTCTCGGAAGCGCCGCTGCATGACATAGCCCAGGTAATCTCCCGCTCGACCGCGGCGATAGCGCCTTGGATCGATGGCCCGTTCACGCTATTCGGGCACAGCCTAGGTGCCCTGGTGGCCTATGAAGTGGCGCGTCGCCTTTCAGCCATGGGCAAGGCGCCTGAAAGCCTGATCGTGTCAGGGCATCTCGCGCCTTCCGCCGGCCTCCGGCGCCTGCCCATTGCCCATCTGCCGGATGCCGCCTTCCTGCGCAGCCTCCGCGACCTCGGCGGCACACCGGCCGAGGTGTTCGAGGCGCCCGAGCTTCTCGCGCTGCTGCTGCCCATGTTGCGGGCCGACTTCACCCTGGCAGAGCAGTATCACGAGCAGCCCGGCCCGCGCCTGACCTGCGCCGTCACTGCGCTGGGCGGCATCGACGATCCCTGGGTGGATTGCAACGGTCTGGCGGCTTGGGGCGATGTCACCACCGGACCATTCGACCACGCGATGCTGCCCGGCGATCACTTCTATCTTGCATCGGCCCGGGCGGAACTGGTGGCTCGCATCAACAACAACCTGGCCAGTCTTCGCGCGGCTGCCTGATGCGCGAACCATCGCCAGTGCAACGCTCGACAAGCGATCCGTGCCATCTGGCACCGAAACTCGTCTGGGCACGGCTGGCATGACCTTTGTCCGGGGCGGGGTACCCGCGCGAACCCTGGCCGACCTGCTGCCGGCCGATGGCGCCGGTATCGACACCGGCACCGGCCTCCGCTTCATCCTCGGTTCCGACCGCGAGCGCGTGCTGCCCTATTTGGGCCTCGCTGATCTCGCCAGCCGGGCCCTCGCCGCCCTCCAGGCACGCGGCCTGCGGCCCGGCGACGAGGTGGTCATCGCCCTCGCCGACCCAGAGCCTTTTATTCTGGCCTTCTGGGCCTGCATGCTCGGCCGCTTCGTGGCAGTGCCGGTGCAGCCCCCGGTCAATGACGAGCATCGCGCCAAGCTGGCCCGCATCATCGGCCTCTTGCACCGCCCGTTCCTGATCGCGGACGCACCCGCCGACGGCGTCGAGAGCGCCTCCATCGCCAGCCTGCTCGCGGAGGGCCTGCCTCCCGCGCCACGCGACAATGCGGCGCAGCCGAACGACATCGCCTTCGTGCAGTTTTCCTCGGGGTCCACCGGGGCGCCCAAGGGCGTGGCGCTGACCCATGCGCGCGTGCTGTTGCATTTGAACGACTTCGCGACCAGCGCGCGGATGTCGCGGGACGATACCTTCCTCAGTTGGTTCCCGCTGACCCACGACATGGGCCTGATCGGCTGGCACCTGATCCCGCTCGCCCTCGGCGCGTGGCAATGCCTGATGCCGACCAAGCTGTTCGTGCAGCGCCCCTCGCTCTGGCTGGCGAAGGCCTCGGCGCATCGGGCGACTGTCCTTTGCACGAATAATTTCGGCATCAAGCACTTCCTGAAGCTGATGCGGCCGGAGACCGGCGCGGAGTGGAACCTCGCGCCCGTGCGCTTGCTGTTCAACGCCGCCGAGCCGATCTCCGCCGCGCTGTGCGAGGAGTTCCAGGACCGGCTCGCACCGCACGGCCTCGCCCGCGTCGCGCTGTTCCCCGGCTATGGACTGGCCGAGGCGACCCTCGGCGTCACCTTCCCGATCCCGGGCGAACCGCTGCGGCTGCACCGCCTGGACCGGCACCGCCTGACCCTCGGCAGCGAGGTCCGCGCCGCCGCCGATCCGCGCGACGAAATCACCCTGGTCGAGTTGGGCCGCCCGATGGAGGGTGTCCGTCTCAGGGTGGCCGGGGTGGACGGCACCGTGGTGCCCGACCGCGTGATCGGCACCGTCGAGATCGACAGCCGCAGCATGACCCATGGCTACCACCGCGACCCCACCGCCACGGCGGCGCTATTCTCGGCGGATGGCTGGCTGCGGACCGGCGATGCCGGGTTCCTGGATTCCGACCGCCTCGTGCTGACTGGCCGCACCAAGGAGATGCTGATCCAGGCCGGCCAGAACTACTGGCCCCAGGATTTGGAACGTCTGGCAGAGGACGTAGCAGGCATCGAACTCGGAAAAGTCGTCGCCTGCGGTGTGCAGGACCCCCGCGCCAATCGGGAACTACTGGTCATGTTCGTGCAGTCCCGGCAGGAACCGGCCGAGATGGCCGGGCTGGCGCGCGCCCTGCGCGAGACGTTGCTGCGCAAGGCCGGCCTTCTGGTGGACCATGTCGTCCCCATCCCGGCGGTGCCGAAGACCACTAGCGGCAAGATCGAGCGCTACAAGCTGGCGCAACGCTTCACGGCCGGAGAATTCGACGGCGCCCTGGCCACGCTCGCCGCTGCCGGGCTGGCCGCGCGCCCCCGGGCCGGCTGGCGCGACGCCCCGCCGGCCGAGCGTCGCCACCTGCTGCTGGCCACCCTGCGCGACGGCGCGCGCTTGGTGCTCGACACCGATGACGTAACGCTCGACCGGTCGCTGTTCGAGCAGGGCCTCGACTCTCGCCGCGTGGTCGCTTTCCACGCCTGGGCACAGGACGCCCTGGGCATGGACCTACCGGTGTCGCTGCCCTTCGAGCACCCGGCCATCGCCGACATCGCCGCCTTCGTCGAAGCCCAGGCTTTCAATGGAATCCGCAGCGATGACGGCCCGGTGCCCGGCACTCCGGCTTTGGCGCGTGCCACTAGCGCCGCGCCCATAGCGATCATCGGCATGGGCTGCCGTCTGCCCGGCGGCGCCGACCGGCCTGAACGCTTTTGGGAATTGCTCCAGCGCGGCGGCGACGCCATCGGCACCCTGCCGCCGTCCCGTGGCATTCCCCCCGCCCCCGTGCACGGCGCCTTCCTGCCGGATGTCGCCGGCTTCGACCACGGCTTCTTCTCGCTCTCCCCTCGGGAGGTCGAGGCGCTCGACCCGCAGGCGCGGCTGCTGCTCGAAGTCGCCTGGGAATCGCTGGAGGATGCCGGGCAGGATATCCCTCGCCTCGCCGGCGGCGAGATCGGTGTCTTCGCCGGCATCGGCAATATCGACTACGCGCTGGCGCAGTTCCACGGCAGCGACCCGGCGGCGATCGGCCCCTACGCCTATACCGGTACCGCGCCTTCGATGGCGGTGGGTCGCATCGCCCATGCCTTCGGCTTCAGCGGCCCTGTACTGGCAATCGACAGCGCCTGCGCCTCGTCGCTCGTCGCTGTCCATCTCGCGGTCGAGAGCCTGCGGGCGGGGGAATGCACCCTGGCCCTGGCCGGCGGCGTGAACCTGATCCTGGCGCCGGCCGGGCATCTCAGCCTGCAACGCCTCGGCGCGCTTTCGCCGCGCGGCGCCTGCCGTCCCTTCGACGATGGCGCCGATGGTTATGTCCGCGCGGAGGGCTGCGGCGTCGTCGTGCTCAAGCCGCTCGACGCCGCGCTGGCGGATGGCGACCGCATCCATGCGCTGGTGCTCGGCAGCGCCGTCAACCATGACGGCCGTGGCAGCGGCTTCACCGCGCCGAACGGTCCGGCGCAGGCACGCGTCATCCGCCGCGCCCTGGCCCGGGCCGGCGTGTCGCCCGCCGGTATCGGCTATGTCGAGGCGCATGGCACTGGCACGCCGCTGGGCGACCCCGTGGAGTTGCGTGCGCTGGACAGCGTGTTCGGCCAGCAACGCGCCTCGCCGCTGCCGATCGGCTCGCTCAAGGGCAATATGGGGCATCTTGAAAGCGCGGCGGGCATCGCCGGGTTGATCAAGGCGGTGCTGGCGCTGCGCCATCGCCAGATCCCGCGCAGCCTGCATTTCGAGACACCCAACCGCCACGTCGCCTGGGCGGAACTTGGGGTCCTGCCTGCCGCCGCCGAGGCCCCTTGGCCGGATGGCGAAACACCCCGCCGCGCGGGCGTGAGCGCCTTCGGCCTCGCGGGTACCAACGCGCATGTCGTTTTGCAGGAGGCCCCGCAGGCGGTCACGGCAAACTTGGTCTTGCCGCCCGTCCTGGTGCGGGACCCACAGACCACCGCTGTGCAGGGCGCGGCAACCGCCGATGTGCCGGACGCACCCGCCGTCGAAATCCTGATGCCGCTTTCCGCCGCGTCGCCGGAAGCCCTGCGCGCCCTCGCCACCGCATGGCATGACGCTGTCGCCACAAACAAAAGCGTCCCGGCATCCACCTGGGCCGCCCTCGCGGCTCGCCGGCGCGGGCAGTTGCCGCACCGGGCGGCACTGCGCTTTGCCGGCCGCGATGACCTGCTGCGGCGCCTCGCCGGACTGGCCGAGGGCAATGCCACAGTCGGCCTCTCGACCGGTCATTACCGCGCGGACCGGCCCGCCCGGCTCGGCTTCGTCTATTCCGGCCAGGGCACGCAATGGCTGGGAATGGGCGCCGCGCTGATGCGGGCCCACCCGGTCTTCAACGCCGCCGTGTGGCGCTGCGACGCCGAGTTGTCGCCACTGACCGGCTGGTCCGTCGCGCAGGACCTGACGCAGACCACCGATGACGCCCTGCTGCGACGGACCGACCGCGCGCAGGCCGCCATCTTCGCCGTGCAGTACGCATTGACCGAGACGCTGGCAGCCTGCGGCATCGTTCCGGATTGCGTCTCCGGCCATAGCTGCGGCGAGGTCGCGGCACTGCTCGCGGCGGGCGTGCTGAGCTTCCCGCAGGCCTGCCGCGTGGTCGCGGCGCGCGGGCGGCTGATGCAGGCGGCACCCGGCGGGGGCGCGATGATCGCCGTGGAGGCCAGCGCCGCCAAACTCGCCCCCCTGTTGTCCGATGCCATCGAGGTCGCCGCCCGCAACAGCGCGCACGCCACGGTGCTGGCCATGGATGACGCCGATGTCGCGGCGCTGACCCGCGCGCTCGATGCCCGGGCACTGCCCTGGCGCCGGCTGGAGGTCGGCCACGCCTTCCACAGCCGGCGTATGGACAGGGCCGCCGAGGCGCTTGCCATGGAACTCGCCGATCTTTCGCCGGCGCCCCCCGAGATGCCGGTTTACTCGGCGGCCCTCGGGCGGCGCCTGCTTGCCGGGGAAGTGGATGCGGATTGGTGGCGCGCCAACCTGCGCGCGCCGGTCGATTTCGCCGCCGCCATCGCCGCCATGCTGGCCGACGAGACCACGCATTTCGCCGAGATCGGGCCGCACCCCACCTTGTCCCGCGCCATCGCCGAAGGTGCCGAGGCCGCCGGCCGTGGCGCGCCGGTCATCGCCACCCTGCGGCGCAATACGGGCCTCGAGGCCGTGCTGGACGCCTGCGGTGCGCTCCATACCCAGGGCTACGATCTGCGCTGGGATCACCTGCACCCCGTGGTGCCGCCGATGCCGGACGACCTGCCGCTCTACCCCTGGCAGCGCAGCCGGCACTGGCCGGCGGGGTTCCAGCCGTGGTCGCCACTGGGGGCAGGGCTAGACCAGACCCTGTGCCATGCTCGCGTCTGGCAGGACGCCCCGACGCCCGCGCCGGCATCCGTGGCCCGGCCGATGCTGCTGCTGGCGCGCGCAGGTCATCCCTGGGCGGCACCCCTGGCAAACCGGATCGGGGCGACGCTGTGCCTCTGCACGCCGGAGGAAGCAGGCCCGGCCCTCGCCGCGCAGCTTTCGTGCAATGTGTACCGGCAGATCCTGCTGGCCCCGGAAAGCGGTGTGGAAGCACCCTCACCCGCCAGCGCGCGTGCTGCCCTACGCTTCCTTGCCGCCGCCGTCACCACGGCGGCCCGCAGCGACGCCACAGTGCCGCCGCTGTCGCTGTTGACCAGCGGCGCGCCCGGCCGGACGGACGCCTTCGGTCCCGATGCGCTCTGGGCCTTCGCCCGCTGCGCCGCGACCGAGCATCCCGAACTTGCCCTTCGCCGGATCGCCCTTGGCTCACAGCCCGGCGAGGCGGAAGCCGACCTGCTCCCGCGCCTGCTTGGTAGTGACGGCGACGACGCGGAACTGTCGGTGGAGGGTGGCGCCCTGCGCGTCGCCCGCCTGCGGCGTAGCCCACCGGCCAAGGCGTCGCGCGGCCTCACGCTGCGCCCCGATGCGCGCTACCTGATTACCGGTGGCTGCGGCACGCTCGGCCTGGGCTTCGCCCGGATGCTGGCCGCGCTGGGGGCGCGCGACCTCGTCCTGCTTGGCCGTGGCGGCGAGACGCCGGCCGCCGCGCCCGCTATCGCCGCGCTGCGCGCCCAGGGGCTCCGCGTCACCATCCACGCCGCCGACGTCACCGACCCCACGGCCCTGCGCGCGGCGATCGAGGCCATCCACGGCACGCTGCCGCTCGCGGGCATCGTGCATGCGGCGGGGGTGCTGGAAGACGCCACCCTGGCCGGCCTCGACCCGGCGGACCCGCTGGCCGGCGCGGCGGCGCGGGTGCTGGCCCCGAAGCTCGACGGCGCCTGGAACCTGCACGAGGCGACGGCCGGCCTGCCGCTCGACTTCACCATCCTGGTGTCCTCCGCCAGCGTCCTGCTGGGGCCGGCGGGCCAGGGTGTCTATGCGGCGGCCAACGGCTTCCACGACGCCCTGGCGGAATGGCGCGGCCAACAGGGCCTGCCGACCCTTTCGCTGCGGCTGGGTCTGGTTGCGGGCTCGGCTATGGCGGAACGCATGGCCAAAGCCGGCCTGGACCTCGCCGCGCGGGGGATAACGCCGCTCTCCGAGGCGCAAATTAGCGCGGCCCTGCCGGAGCTTTGGGGGGCGGGAACACCGACCGCCACGCTCATGGGCATCGATGCCACCCGCTGGCTCGATCACATGCCATCCGGCATGGCACGCAACTGGTGCGCGGCGCTGCTGCCCGCGACGGCCATCGCTGAAACGAAGGCGGCCTTCCCGTCGCTGGACCTGGGGCACGGGGCGGCTGCGGAGACCGCGTTGCGCCGCGAATTGACTGCCATCGTCGCGGCGGTCACAGGCGCGGCGGCGGAAACCCTGGCCGCCGACCGGCCGCTGCGCGAACTGGGCGTCGATTCCGTCATGACCCTGCAAATTCGCGACCGGATCGTCCAGTGGTTGGGCTGCGAGGTGCGGATCACCGCTTTCTGGGCGCACCCGACCATCGCGGCCTTCGCCGTGCATCTCGCGGAAACGCTGGGCCTCGCGGCGCCCGTCGTTTCGCCTGAAGCCGAGGCCGGACCTCAGGATGTCGTCGCAGCACTGGCCGATAAATGGGCGAAATACCTGTGAACCCACCTCCGCTCGACGGCGAAGACGCATCCGGCGACACCGCGCGGATCGCGATGCTCGAAGCGGCGCTGGCGAAGTCCCTGCGGGTAATCAACCACCTGGAGGACCGCGTGGCCGCTCCGCAGGATGGGCAGTTGTCGGCGCCGGTGGCGATTATCGGCATGGCCTGCCGCTTCCCCGGCGGTGCCAACGACCCGGAATCCTTCTGGCGACTGCTCTGTGCCGCCACCGATGCCAGCGGCCCGGCACCGGCTGAACGCTGGCCTGACCAGGGCGGCCCCCGGCCACGCGGCTATTTTCTCGACCGTGTGCCGTATGGACTGGACGACCGCCTGTTTCGCCTCTCGCCCGAGGAAATCCGCAGCCTCGACCCACAACAGCGGCTGCTGCTGGAACTGGCCTGGGAAGGCTTCGAGGATGCCGGCATCCCGCAAGCCGTTTTCGGCGGCTCCCGCACCGGGGTCTTCATCGGCGCGGAGAAGGCCGATTTCATGCGGTCCGGCCTCTATTCCGGCGATCCCGGCCGGATCGGTCCCTATACCGCGACCGGGGTCGCGCTCAGCGCCGCCGCCGGCCGTCTCGCCTATATGTTCGATCTGCGCGGCCCCTGCACCGCGCTCGATGCCGCCTGCGCCTCCTCGCTCGTGGCGATCGACCAGGCCTGCGCCAGCCTGCGGCGGGGCGCCTGCGATGTCGCGCTCGCCGGCGCCGTCAGCCTGATGCTGGCACCGGAGCCTTTCACGGCGCTCGACCGCCTCGGTGCCCTCTCGGCCGATGGCCGCTGCAAGACCTTCTCCGCCGCCGCCGACGGCTACGCGCGCGGCGAGGGTGGCGCCGTGCTGGTGCTGAAGCCGCTCGCCGCCGCCCTCGCCGCCGGGGACCGGGTGCATGGTGTCCTGCTCGGCAGCGCGGTGCGGCATGGCGGACGCGGCAACGGCCTGACCGCACCCAGCCAGCCGGCCCAGCAAGCGGTGATCCGCGCCGCCCTCGACGAGGCCGGGGTGACCCCGGACGACATCGACTACCTGGAGGCGCACGGCACCGGCACGCCGCTGGGCGATCCCATCGAGATGGAGGCGGTCGAGGCGGTTTTCGGCAGAGGCCGCGCCGCGCCGCTGCGGGTCGGTTCCGTCAAGACCAACCTGGGGCACCTGGAAACGGCGGCGGGCATGGCGGGAGTGGTGAAGGTACTGCTGTGCCTGCGCCATGGCAGCATCGCCCCCCACCTGCACCTGGGCGAACCGAGCCCGCATATCCCCTGGTCGTCGCTCCCCGTCGCCCTCCCGACCGCCGCCGAGCCCTGGCCGGCCCGGCCCGGGCGGCGGCGTCTGGCCGGGGTCAGCGCCTTCGGCTTCACCGGGACCGTCGCGCACCTGATCCTGGCAGAAGCTCCGGTGGCGCCGGAGCAGGGCGTCACGACCGGGCGCGATTGGCACGTCGTCACCGTCTCCGGCCGTGGCGAGGCGGCGCTGGCCGCGAATATGGCCGCCCTCGCCGCCACTGACACAAAGGTCCCTCTGGCCGACCTCGCTTGGTCCGCCAATAGCGGAAGGACGCCCTTCGAGTACCGCGCCGCCGTGGTGGCGCGGACCGGCGACGACCTCGCCGCCGCCTTCGCCGGTCCGCGCATCCTTCGCGGCCACGTCCCGGCGGGCGGCACCGCGCCGCGCATTGCCTTCGCCTTCACCGGCCAGGGCGCGCAGTACAGCGGCATGGGGCGCGGCCTCTACGATACCGCACCGGTTTTCCGCGCGGCGATCGACCGCTGCGCCGAGGGGCTGCGCCAGCATCTCGACCAGCCTTTGCAGGAAGTTCTTTTCGGCACGTCTTCCGGTCCCGACGCGCTGGACGACACCGCCTGCGCGCAGCCCGCCATCTTCGCCTTCGGCGTGGCGCTGGCGGAGCTTTGGCGCTCCTGGGGCATCCGCCCGGCGCTGCTGCTGGGTCACAGCGTCGGCGAGTTCGCGGCGGCGCATCTGGCGGGCGTCCTCTCCCTCGATGACGCCCTGGCCCTGGTCGCCGCGCGCGGCCGGCTGGTGCGGGCGCATGCGCCGGCCGGTGCCATGGCGGTGGTCCTGGCGCCCTGGGACCGCGCGGCGGCCGTGCTGCGCGACGCCGGCCTCGACACGGTGGAGGAGGTGGTTGCCGCCGCCCATAACGCTCCCGCCCGCATCACCATCGCCGGTGCCCCCGGTGCCATCGCCCGCGCCTCGGCGGCGCTGCTGGCGGCCGGGATCGGCTGCCGCCCGCTGGGTGTGTCGCACGCCTTCCATGCCCCGCTGCTGCGCCCCGTCGTGGCGCCGTTCCGCACTGCCGTCGCGGCGGCGTGCCTGCAGGCGCCGCGCGTGCCGGTCGTCTCCGGCATGACCGGGCGCATCGCCGCGCCAGGGGAAATCGAGGCCCCCGACTACTGGTCCCGCCACCTGCTGGAACCCGTGCGCTTCGCCGATGCCGTCGCCACGGTGGCCGAAGCCGGGATCGACTTCGTCATCGAGATCGGCCCGGCGCCGGTGCTGACGGGACTGGCCCGGCAATGCCCGGCATCCGCCGAGGGCGGACCGGCGTGGCTGCCCTCGCTGACCGGAGCGGGCGAGGAATGGCCCGCGCTGCTCGGCACCCTGGCGCGGCTGCATCTTGGCGGCGCCGTTATCGACTGGAGCGGCCTTGAGGAAGGCCAGCCGCGTCGCCGCGTGTCCCTGCCGACCTATCGCTTCCAGCGCCGTCACGAGGCACCACCCGCGCCGGTCCCGACGCCGCCGCCCCGGCCCGCCGACCAATCCGCGCCCAATTTCGCCGAGGTCGCCCTGTCCTTCGACGCCGTGACCCGCCTCGGCCGGGCCGCGCTCCGCGTCGCCGCGGCGCGCCTGGGCCTGTTCGGCGCGCTGGAGGATAGCCCGACCGTCAGCGCCCTCAGCGCGCGGCTCGGCGTGGTTCCGGCCTATGACCGGCTGTTCGCCTGGGTCGTCGATATCTTGGCGAAGGACGGCGCCCTGGCCGTCGACGCTGGCCGGGTCCGCCTGGGCGGCACCGCGCCGGACACGGGCGAAACACCGGCAAATGTGATCGCCCGACATCCCGACATGGCGGCGATGGTGCGGCTGCTCTCGGTCTGCCTGGACGCCTATCCCGATGTCCTGCGCGGGCTGCGGAACCCCATCGAGATCTTGTTCCCCGGCGGCAGCATGGATCTGGTGGAAAGCGTCTATCAGACCGGCGCCGTCTGCCGGCACTTCAACGCCCTGGTGGCGCGCGAGGTCGCGGCCGCCGCCATCGCCGCCGGACCATCCGCGCGGCTGATCGAGATCGGTGCCGGCACCGGCGGCACCACCCAAGCGGTGTTGGCCGCCCTGGCGCACCTGGCCGGCGGTGGCCTGCGCTACGCCTGCACCGACGTCTCGCCCGCCTTCGCGCGGCGCCTGGAAACGCGCTTCGCCACGACGCATCCCTTCACCGACTTCGCCACGCTGGACATCGAGCGCGACGTCGTAGCGCAGGGCTTCGCGCCGGGCGGCTACGATGTGGTGGTGGCGGCGAACGTCCTGCACGCCACACGCAACATGGCGGGCACGCTGGCCCAGGCGGCGCGGCTGCTGCGCCCCGGCGGCCGGCTGATCCTGAACGAGGTCACGCGTGCCCATGAATGCGTCGGGCTCACCTTCGGCCTCACCCCGGGCTGGTGGCTTTACGAGGACGCGGCGATCCGCCTGCCGCACGCGCCGGTCCTCGGCCTCGACGGCTGGCGGCATGCTCTCGACCAAGCCGGCTTCTCCGGTATCGACCGCTTCGGATTGGCAGGAGACGACATGGACATTCCAATCCAGGCGGTGATGGTCTCCCGGTTGCTCGGCGCCCCGGCGATGCGGGATGGCCTCGCGACGGGGGACGGTCTCGCCGGGTTGATCGAGCGGATCACAGGCATCGTCATTGGCCCGGAGGATGCCGGCACCAATCTGTTTGAACTGGGCCTCGACTCCCTGCTGCTGATGCAGGTTAAGCAGGGCATCGCGCAGGAATTCGGTGTCGAAGTGGAGATGGGGCAGTTCTACGCGGAACTGGCCACGCCCGCGCGGCTCGCCGCTTTCATGACGCGCAACGGGACGGCCGCGCCGGTGGCCGTTGCGACGGTACCTGTTGCGAGGGCGCCTACCGCGCGCGCGCTCGTTCTCTCCGCGCCAATCCCGGCAATGGGCGTTGCGCTCCCGCCCGCGCCGCTGGCGGCCAACGGGTTGCAACGCGTGATCGAGCAGCAGATGGAGCTGATGCGGCGCCACCTGGACCTGCTCGCCGCCGCACCCGTCGCTGGCGCGGTAGCCATACCGCCTTCCGCCCCGGCCCCATATATCGCGCCCTCCGTCGCGCGTGCCGCGCCGGCCCGCATTACCGCCCCGGCCCTGCCGCTCGGCCCCCGGCAGCGCGCCTTCATCGAGGATCTGGTGCGGCGCCACACCGCGCGCACCGCTCGTTCCAAAGCCTATGCCGCCGAGGCCCGCCCTGTCCTCGGCGACTGGATTGCCACGATCGGCTTCCGGCCGGAACTGAAGGAGATGATCTATCCGATCGTCTCCGTCGCCTCCCAGGGCAGCCATATCCGCGACCTCGACGGCAATGACTACGTCGATCTCGCCATGGGCTTCGGCGTCGGCTTCTTCGGCCACAGCCCGCCCTTCGTCGTGGCGGCGCTGCGCGAGCGCCTCGACCGGGGCTTCGAGCTGGCGACGCAATCCGACCTCGCCGCAGAGACGGCGCGGCTGGTGAGCGAACTGACAGGCTGCGAACGCGTCGTCTTCAGCAATACCGGCTCCGAGGCGGTGATGACGGCGTTCCGCCTCGCCCGCACCGTCACCGGCCGCCGCCGCATCGCGCATTTCAAGAGCGCGTTCCACGGCTTTTACGATGGCGTCATGGCCGTGGGTGGCCAGGGCGGCGCCGTGCCGATGGTGCCCGGCATTGTCCCGGCGCAGGTCGAGGACGTGATGGTGCTGGACTACGGCAGCCCCGAGGCGCTGCTGGCGATCGAGGCCGCCGCCGGCAGCCTGGCGGGCGTACTGGTCGAGCCGGTGCAGAGTCGCAATCCAGAACTGCAACCGCTCGCCTTTTTGCAGGAACTGCGGCGCATCACCGAGCGCCACGGCATCGCGCTGATCTTCGATGAAATGGTCACCGGCTTCCGCATCCATCCCGGCGGCGCGCAGGCGCATTTTGGGATCACGGCGGATATCGTGACCTACGGCAAGATGGCCGGCGGCGGCATGCCGGTCAGCATCGTCGCGGGCAAGGCGCGCTTCATCGACGCGATCGACGGCGGGCCATGGCAGTTCGGCGATGCCTCTCGTCCCTCGGCGACAATGACCTTCTTTGGCGGCACCTTCTGCCGGCACCCGCTCGCGATCGCTGCGATGCATGCCTGCATGCGCTACATGCGCGACCAGGGGCCGGCCTTGCAGGAGGGCATGAACCGGCGCACGGCCGATCTCGCGGGACGCCTGAACGCGGTCTTCCGCGACGGTGGCGCGCCTTTCCGCGTCGCCTGGTTCGCCTCGCAGTTCCAGGTCCGCCACGCGCTGCCCACTGGCGAGACCTTCCAGTCGCTGGAACTATCGGTGTTCTTCTTCCTGCTGATGGGCCGGGGCATCTACACCTGGGAGCGGCGCGTCTGCTTCCTGTCCATCGCACATGACGATGCCGACCTCGACCGCGTGGTCGAGGCGGCGCGGGAAAGCGTCGCCGAGATGCGCGAGGCGGGCTTCTTCGGCGATCCGCCCTCGCCGCGCGGCCAGCCGTCATTGCCGGAACCCGCCGCCACGCCACCGGGCGCGCCACGCCGCATCGCCTTGACGCCCGGCCAGGGCGACCTCGCCTTCCGCGCGGCACAGGGGGCCGCCGCCTCCGCCGGGTTCGCAGAGCCACTGGTGCTGGACCTGAACGGCGAGATCGACGCCAGCGCCCTGCAACGCGCGCTCGACGCCGTCGTCGCGCGCCACGACGCGTTGCGGCTGACTAGGGTGGACGGCACCAGC
>JAQGHX010000178.1 GCA_028288745.1 Roseomonas sp.
GGCTGCGCCCGGCGGTGCTCTCCCTGCAGGAACTGCTGGCCGAGCTGGCGCGGCGGCCGGAAGCGCTGCTGGACAGCCGCCGCTTCCTGAACATCCAGATCGACGGGCTGGAGCGTATCGCGGCGCGGCTGGGCGCGGGGGCGGAGCCGCCCGCCACGCTGGGCGCGCTGCTGGACGACATGACCCGTGGCAGCGCGCAACTGCGCGACCGCCTGCGCGCCGCCGAGAGCGAGGCGCTCGACATTCAGGTGAAGGTGCTGTCCGAACGGCTGCGCCAGGAAGGCTTTGCATGAGCGACGAACTGACGACCCCCGCCGCGCCGCCGCCCGCCCGTGTGCGGGAACTGGCGGCCTCCATCGACCTGTCCGACCCCGGCACCATCCTGCGCTTCGGAGCGGAGGCGCAGAACCGGGCCGCCAGTGCCGCCGATGCCATGCTGGGCGCCGCCCGCAACCAGTCCACCGGCGAGGCGGGCGAGGCGCTTTCGGGCCTGCTGGACACGCTGCGCGGCTTCGACGTCACCAAGCTGGCGGACAAGCCCGGGCTGCTGAACCGGCTGCTGGGCCGTGGCCGCGCCGAGGTGGGCGCCATCATGCACCGCTACGAGACGGTGCGCGGGCAGATCGAGGCGATCGGCGACAAGCTGGACGGCCACCGCACCAAGCTGCTGGAGGATGTGGAGCGGCTGGACCGCCTCTACGCCGCCACGCTCGACTGGTTCCACGCCCTGGCCGAGCATATCGCGGCCGGCGAGACGGTGCTGGCCCGCACCGATGCCGAGGTCATTCCGGTGGCGGCGCGGGAGGCCGAGACCTCGCCCGGCACCCTGGCCGCGCAGCGCGTGAACGACCTGCGCGCCGCGCGGGACGAGCTGGACCGCCGCGTGCACGACCTGCGCCTGACGCGGCAGGTGGCGATGCAGTCGCTGCCCGGCATGCGGCTGATCCAGGAGAACGACAAGGCACTGGCTTCCAAGATCCATTCGGTGCTGGCCAATACGGTGCCGCTCTGGCGCACCCAGTTGGCGCAGGCGCTGGCCATCCACCGGATGCGCGAGGCCGGCGCCGCCGTGCGCGACGCCACCGACCTGACCAACAAGCTGCTCACCGCCAATGCCGAGACGCTGCGCGCCGGCAATGCCGAGGCGCGGGTGGAACTGGAACGCGGCGTGTTCGACATGGCGGCGGTGAAGCAGGCCAATGCCGCGCTGGTCGCCACGCTGGAGGACACGGTCCGCATCGCGGCCGAGGGCCGCGCCGCGCGGCTGGCCGCCACCAAGGACCTGGCCCTGGCGGAGGAGCAGATCCGCAAGGCCCTGGCCGCCCACCGCGCCACGCCCCTGCCGCCCCCGCACTGATACCCTGGCGCCCGGCGCCCCAGGGTGGGGTGCCGCGTGCTTGACTTGGGGCCGAATTCACCTCCTGGTGCCCGCTTCGTTACGGAGAACGTAAATTGTTAGCCGTTGCCGAGGCCGTCCGCGCTGACGAGCCCTTCGTTCCGCCCTATCCGCACCGCCACGCCAAGGTGCCGCCGCTCCTGGAACTCCTGCGGCTGCTGCGCACGTCGTTCCTTGATGTCTGGCCCCAGTCGAGCTTCGAGCTGGAGTTCCTCCAGAGCCGCGTGCTGTTCCGCGACATCTTCATTTGCAACAGCCCGGCGACGGTGCAGGAAGCCTTCGTCGACGAGGCCGCCACCTACCAGCGGAAATCGCCCCAGATGCGGCACGCGCTGAAGCCCCTGCTGGGCGACGGGCTGTTCATCAGCGACGGGCCGGTCTGGCAGGAGCGGCGGCGGATGGTCGCGCCCGTCACGCATGTCTCGCGCCTCGCCTCGCTAACGCCGCCGATCACCGAGGCCGCGGCGGAACGCGCGGTGGAGTGGGCCGCGCGCGACCCGGCCGAGCCGCTGGATATGCTGGCCGAGATGGGCCACCTGACGGCGCAGATCATCGGCCGCACCATCTTCGGCCGGCGCCTGGGCTCCGCTTCCGCCGCCGGGATCGTGCAGGCCTTCGCGGAATACCAGCGCGTGGTGCGGCAGACCGACCTGTTCTCCCTGCTGGGCCTGCCGGACTGGATGCCGCGCCGCCAGCCGCGCCGCGCCCGCCTGGCGGCCCGGCGGATCGACGTCATCCTGGAGGGGCTGGTCGACAACGTGCTGTCCGCCGAGGGGCGGCAGGAGGCCAGCCTCATCCGGGACATGGCGGAGGGCGTGAACCCCCTGAACGGCCGGACCATGGACCGCGCCGCCATCCGCCACGAGGCCGCCGTGCTGTTCATGGCGGGCCATGAGACCACCGCCAATACCCTGGCCTGGGCCTGGTACCTGCTGAGCCAGTCGCCCGCCACCGCCGCCCGGCTGCGGGCGGAGGCCGATGCGCTGCAAGGCCGCCCGGCCGGCTTCGCGGACCTGCCCCGGCTGCCCTATACCCGCGCCGTGGTGGAGGAGACGCTGCGCCTCTACCCGCCCGTGCCCCTGCTGGCGCGGGAGGCGCTGCGCGATGGCGAGCTTGCCGGTCGCAAGGTGCGCAAGGGCTCGCTGGTGATGGCCGTGCCCTGGCTGCTGCACCGCCACCGCAAGCTGTGGTCGCAGCCCGACGCCTTCATCCCCGAGCGCTTCCTGCCGGGGGGCGAGGCCGCGAGCAAGCCGCGCTATACCTGGATTCCCTTCGCCATCGGGCCGCGCGTCTGCACCGGCGCGGCCTTCGGGCTGACCGAGGCGGTGCTGTGCCTCGCGACCCTCTCGGCCGGTTTCGCGCCCCGGCTGGTGCCGGGCACGGAGGTCCGCCCGGTCTGCCGCCTGACGCTGCGCCCGGGGGATTCGCTGCCCATGCTGCTGGACCGCCGCCATGCCTGAGCAGGCCGCCCCGCGCGCCCTGCTGCGCTGGCTGGACACGCGCAAGGACATGGCGCTGCACGCGGGGATGCGGTTGCTGCCGACCCCGGCGGTGTCGGCGATGGGGGCGGGGCTGGCATGGCTCGGCTCCCATGCCCGGCAGAAGGCCAAGATCGAACGCTCGATGCGCGCGCTGGAATGGCTGCGGCCGGAGTTGGACGAGGCAGGGCGGCGGCGCTTCGCCATGGCCAACCTGCGACATGCGGGGCGCTCGCTGGCGGAATTCTCCTGCCTGCACCGGCTGGGGGCGGAAGGGCGCATCGAGGTGGAGGGGCGGGAGAACGTCACCGCGCCCAATGCCATCCTGGCGCTGCTGCATCTCGGCAACTGGGAGTCGATGATGCCCGCCATCCTCGGCATCGGGATGCGGGTGCACAGCATCTATCAGCCCCCCGCCAGCGCCGCGCAACTGGCCATCGCCACCCGCGTGCGGCGGTCGCTGGGCAATGACGCCATCCCGGCCTCGACCATGGCGCCCCGGCAGGCCCTGCGGCTGCTGGAGCGGGGCGACACCACCATCGGCATCTTCATGGACGAGTACAAGAACGGCCGCGTCAACGGCCCCG
Organism: Roseomonas sp.; assembly: GCA_028288745.1. Taxonomy (GTDB): domain Bacteria; phylum Pseudomonadota; class Alphaproteobacteria; order Acetobacterales; family Acetobacteraceae; genus Pseudoroseomonas. The sequence goes on from JAQGHX010000178.1 coordinate 3,462, forward strand.
CCTTCGGGCGGCCGCCGGCGAAGGGCGGCAACATGGCCATGGCGTTGCGGCTGGCCATGAAGGCCGGCGTGCCGCTGGTGCCGGCCTATATGCTGCGCCTGCCTGGGCCCCGGTTCCGCGCGCATTTCCTGCCGGCCCTGCCGCTGACCGGGGATCTGGCGGCGGACCAGGCGGCGCTGGAGGCGGTGATCGAACCCGTCATCCGCCGCCACCTGGACCAGTGGCTGATGCTCTACGCCTTCCGGCCGGACCGCTGAAGCGTCAGTCCAGGATGCGGATGACGGCCTCGATTTCGACCGGCACGTTGCTGGGCAGCGAGCCCATGCCGACGGCCGAGCGCGCGTGGCGCCCGCGTTCGCCCAGCACCTCGACCAGCAGCTTCGAGCAGGCGTCGATCACCTGCGGCTGCTGGCCGAAATCGGGCGCCGCGTTGACCATGCCGAAGATCTTCAGGAACTCCACCTTCTCCAGGCTGCCGGCGGCGGCCTTGGCGACGGAGAGGATATGCAGCGCGCAAAGCTCGGCGGCCTTCTGCGCTTCCTCGATGCTCAGCGCGCCGCCCACCTTGCCCACGGTCAGCGAGCCATCGGCATGGCGCGGCACCTGGCCGGAGATATAGGCGACGTCGCCCGCGCGGCGGAACGGCACATAGGCGAAGAGCGGCTTGCCCAGGACGGGCAGCGTATGGCCCAGCGCGGCGAGGCGGCTTTCGGAATCCATCATTCTATCCTTTAAACGGTACGGCCACGGGCGGCGACGTCCACAAACCCCTCGAACCGGCCGCCGCGCGCGAGGGCGACGCGGTCATGCAGGTTGCTGACGGGGCAGACATGGTTGGGCACGATGCGCAGGCGCTCGCCCACCTCGGGCTTGCGGGCGCAGGCGCTGAGGTCGAGCATCCCGTGCTCCTCGCTGATCCGGTCCAGCTTCGCCTCCGGGTATTCCAGGACGTAGCCGTAGCCTTCGGCCTGGCCTGCCGGCATGATGTCGCCGGCGAAGCTCTTGCTGCCGGCATCGATGATGCCACGGTCGGCTTCCGGCCGGCTGATGACCGTGACATGCAGCGTCAGGGCGCAATCGGCCCAGGTGGCGGCGCCGGCGGCCACCATCATGCGGTCGTTGTAGATGTAGGTGCCGACGCGCAACTCGTTGACCGGGGCGAGTTCATGCGTGCGCAGCGCCTTCGGGCTGCCGCCGCCGGAGAGCACGGCGGGCTCCAGCCCCTCGGCGCGCAGCCGGGGCAGGGCCTCGGCCAGAAAGGCGGCACTGGCGGCGCTGGTGGGATAGGTCATCAGCCCGTCGAAGCGCAGGCCGGGGGTCGCGGCGGCCTCGCGCGCCAGCGCCACGGCCTCGTCCACCGTCATCACGCCACTGCGCCGGTTGCCGCTGTCGAATTCCACCACGACGCCGATCTCGTGCCCGTGCCGCGCGGCGCGGGCCAGGGTGGCGAGGCCCGCGCGGCTGTCGGCGGCCACGCGCATCCGCACCCGGGCGGCCAGCGCGGCCAGGCGTTCGGCCTTGGCCTCGCCGATCAGGGGGTAGCTGATGAAGATGTCGTCGAGGCCGGCATCGGCCATCACCTCGGCCTCGCCCAGCTTTTGGCAGGTGATGCCGCGCGCACCGAGTTCCACCTGCCGCTTCGCGAGCGCGGGCAGCTTGTGGGTCTTGATATGCGGGCGCAGCGCCAGCCCATGCGCATCGGCATAGGCCTGCATCCGCGCCATATTGGCTTCGGCGATGTCGAGGTCGACCACCGGGACGGGGGTTTCGAGGGCGGCGAGATCCATGGCGGCTACTCCTGACGCACATAGCGCGCGCGGTCGATGCCGTGGCGCTGCTGCAACTTGTCATAGAAGGTCTGGCGCGGAATGCCGAGGGCCTGGAGCGTCGCGCACACATCGCCGCCCTGGGCTTCCAGCGCCCCGGTGAAGGCGCCGGGCTCGTGGCCGAACAACTTGCTCTCGATCACCGTCTCCGGCAGCGCGCCGCAATTCAGCGCGACGAAGGGGCGGGTGGCACGGCGGCTCCAGCGGTGCAGCAGGTTGGAGACCACTTCCTTGCCGGTGCCGGTCTCGCCCGCCACCGGCACGCCGGCACCGGCACCGGCACCGGCACCGGCACCGGCATCGGCGACATGGCGCAGGGTGCGGCGCAGGCGCTGCATGGCGGGGGTCTCGCCCAGCAGCAGCAGCACGTCGTCCCCGTCGCCGGCGGCGGCCTCGCTCAGGCGGCGCTTCTCCGGCACCAGGCGGCGCTTCTCCAGCGCGCGGCGCAGGCTCGCCAGCAGGGCCTCCGGCGCATAGGACTGGGGGATGAAGCCGTAGACGGCCTCGCGCATCGCCTCCACCGCCATCGGGATGTTGCCATGGTCCGTGACCAGGATGGCCGGCAGGTCCGGGTCCATCCGCTTCAGCCGGCGGAACAACTGGAAGCCGTCCGTCCGCGCCATGCGCACGTCCCGCTGCGGGACCCGGCCGGCGCCGTCGTCACCGCCGCCGAATAGACCCTACCGGGCGGACGTGGCCTCCATGGCGGCGCCCGCCCGGCGCAAGGCCGGGTCGAATGGGTTGAGGCGGGCGGCGATGGCCGCGGCTTCCTGCCGCAGCAGCCCGGCCACGAATTCGCGCCGTGCCGGGCCCAGCCGGTCCGTCGTGGTGCCGATGCTCAGCGCCGCCACCGCATGGCCATCCGCGCCCATCACCGGTACGCCCAGCCCCGCCATGCCGGGCAGGATGCCGTAGGCGGCGCAGAATCCCTCCCGCCGCACCCGCGCCAGTTCCGCCCGCAAGGCGGCCTCGTCCGCGCCGCCGAATTCCTCGATGCGGGGCAGGTTATGGCGGATGATTTCGGCCTGCTCCTCGGCCGGCAGCCAGGCCAGGATGGCGGTGGAACCCTGGCCGACGCCCAGCGGCACCCGCCCGCCGATATCCCCGGTGAAGGAGCGGATCGGCAGCGGCCCGGCGCTGCGGTCGATGCAGACGGCGTCATGGCCGTTGCGCACCATCAGAAACACGGTCTCGCCCAGCTCCGCCGTCAGCCGCAGCAGGCCAGGGCGGCAGAGGTCGCGCAGGCCGGCACCCTGGCCCGCCTTCGCCGCCAGCAGGAACAGCGGCAGCCCGAGCCGGTAGCGGTGCACGGCGGCATCGTGCTCGACGAACCCTTCGGCCACCAGGACGCGCAGGATGCGGTGGGCGCTGGGGCGCGGCATGCCGGTGGCATCGGCGATGCCGCTCAGGCGCAGGCCCGGGTGGTCGGCCTCGCCCAGCAGCCGGAGGATCCGCAGGGCCCGTGGCAGGCTACCGGTGACGTCCATCATACGCTCATCGCCCATGCTTATCACTTAACTAACCAGTTTGTTCCGTATATCGGAATTTCAGCGCGATAACTGTCACCAAGTGGAATTTTATCTTGCCGTCCCCGCATCCTGGCGAAAGGATCACGGGCAGGGCGGTGCGGTGCCGCGGGGAGGCTTCAGCATGGCGCGTTGGCGGGTCGGGGTGGATTCAGGCGGCACCTTCACGGATGTCTGCCTGTTCGACGAGGATGACGGCCGGGTCGAAGTCTGGAAGGTCTCCTCCACGCCGGACGACCCCTCGCGCGGCATCGCCCAGGGTGTCGAGGAAGGCCTGCGGCGGGTGGCGCCGGAGGCCGGCGACCAGCCCGGCGCGCCCGTCACCTATTTCGGCCACGGCACCACCGTCGCGACCAACGCGCTGATCCAGCATCGCGGCGTGAAGACCGGCCTGGTCACCACGGACGGCTTCCGCGACCTGCTGGAGATCGGCCGCCAGAAGCGCCCCGACCTCTATGACATGGAGGCCGACAAGCCGCCCGTCCTGGTCCCGCGCGACCTGCGCCACGAGGTGCCGGAACGCGTGCGCCACGATGGCGCCATCGACACGGCGCTGGACGAGGCCAAAATGCGCGAGGCCGCCATCGCGCTGCGCGAGGCGGGCGTGAAGGCGGTGGCGGTCTCCTTCCTCTACGGCTTCATCCGGCCGGAGCATGAGCGGCGCGCCGTCGAGATCCTGCGCGAGGAGCTGCCCGACGCCTTCATCAGCGCCGGCCACGAGATCGCGCCGGAGTTCCGCGAGTACGAGCGGCTCTCGACCGTGGTGCTGAACGCCTATCTCGGCCCCGTCATGCGCAGCTATATCGAGCGCCTGACGCCGCGGCTGGAGGCGCTGGGCATAACCGCCGCGCCGCACCTGACGCAATCCAATGGCGGCGTCATCAGTTTCGCGGCGGCGGCGGGGCTGCCGGTGCGCACCGTGCTCTCCGGCCCCTCGACCGGCGTGGTCGGCGCGCAGGCGATCGGCCGGCTGGCGGGGTTCGAGGACCTCATCACCTTCGACATGGGCGGCACCAGCACCGATGTGGCGCTGTTGCAGGGCGGGCAGTGCCGCCTGACCAGCGAGGCCGTGGTGCATGGCTACCCGATCAAGGCGCCGATGCTGGACATCCACACGGTGGGCGCCGGTGGCGGTTCCATCGCCTATGTCGATGCCGGCGGGCTGCTGAAGGTCGGGCCGCGCAGCTGCGGCGCCTTCCCCGGCCCCGTCTGCTACGACAAGGGCAGCACCGAGCCCGCGACGACCGATGCCAATGTGGTGCTGCAGACGCTGAACCCCGAATTCCTGCTGGGGGGCCGCATGGCCGTGCGGCAGGACCTCGCGAAGGAATCCATCGCCCGGCTGGCGGAGCAACTGGGCCTCGGCGTGATGGAGACGGCGCAGGGCATCCTCTCCGTCGTCACCGCCAATATGGCGCGCGCCATCCGGGTGATTTCGGTGCAGCGCGGCCATGACCCGCGCGACTATACGCTGATGGCCTTCGGCGGCGCGGGGCCGCTGCACGCGGCGCGGCTGGCCAAGGAACTGGACATGAAGCGCGTGCTGGTGCCGCGCAACCCCGGCATCCTCTGCGCCATGGGCCTGCTGCTGACCGACCTGCGCGCCGATTTCGCCGCCACCCGGCTGCTGCCGCTGGTGCCTGGATCGGTGGCCGATATCGCCCAGGGCTTCGAGACCCTGACCGCCCGCGCCGCCGAGTGGTTCGTGCATGAGGAGATCACGCCAGAGAACCGGCAGGTCACCCGCACCGCCGACATGCGCTATGCCGGGCAGAATTACGAACTGGCGGTGCCGCTGCCGGAAGGGCCTGTCACGCCGGCGACGCTCACCGCGCTGGCCGCCGGTTTCGAGGACCTGCACCGCCAGCGCTACGGCTTCATCGCCGAGGGCGAGGCCGTGCAGGTGGTCACCCTGCGCCTGGAGGCGACGGGACTGGTGCGCAAGGCCGTGCTCACCCGCCACCCGGATGCAGGGCCTGATGCGGCTCGCGCCATCATCGGCCAGCGCCCCGTCTGGTTCCCCGAGGCACGGGATTTCGTGACCACCCCGATCTACAGCCGGGACGAGCTGAAGCCCGGAAACTACTTCGCCGGCCCCGCCATCGTCGAGCAGATGGACACCACCACCGTGGTGCCGCCGGGCATGAACGTGCGCGTGGACCCTTACCTGAACCTGATTCTGGAGGTCGCGGCATGAGCCACGCACTTGCCCAGGCCGCCGCCGCGCTGGACCCGATCACCATCGAGGTCATCGGCGCCTCGCTCTCCTCCATCGTCGAGGAAACCGGGGAGGCGCTGATCCGCGCGTCCTATTCCACCAATATCAAGGAACGGCGCGACTGTTCCACCGCGCTGTTCAACGCGGCCGGTGACACGCTGTGCCAGGCCGAGCATATCCCGATCCATCTGGGCAGCTTTATTGGCATCGTGCCGCATATCATGCGGCGCCATCAGGTTGAGGACATGCGGCCGGGCGACGTCTTCGTCGGCAACGACGCCTATGAGGGCGGCGGCACGCACCTGCCCGATATCGTGCTGGCCGAGCCCATCTTCGTCGATGGCCGCATCGTGGCCTGGACGGTGAACCTCGCCCATCATTCCGACTTCGCGGATCGTGGCCACGCGCATATCTACCAGGAGGGCCTGCGCATCCCGCCCGTGCGGCTGTACCGCGCGGGCGTGCTGCAGGAGGATGTGCAGAACCTCATCCTGCTGAACTGCCAGGTGCCGCGCGAGCGCCTGTCCGACCTGCGCGCCCAGATGGCGGCCAACCGCGTGGGCGTGCAGCGCTTCCAGGCGCTCTGCGCGAAATACGGCACCGGCACCGTGCTGGCCGCCGCCGAGGCCCTGCTGGACTATGCCGAGCGCAAGATGCGCGCCGGCATCGCGGCCCTGCCGGACGGCACCTGGCGCTTCGAGGATGTCTTCGACCCCATCGACATCCCCGAGACGCTGCCCCTCGCGGTTGAGGTCACCATCGCGGGCGACACCATGGCGCTGAATTTCGAGGCGCCGGACCAGCGCCGCGCCGGCATTAACATGACCTATACGGCGCTGCTGGCCACCGCCTATTACATGGTGAAGTCCGTGGTGGACCCGACCATCCTGCCCAATGCCGGGCTGGCGCGGCCGCTGACCGTCACGGCGCGGCAGGGCAGCATCCTGAACTGCGTGCACCCGGCGGCGGTCAACGGGCGGCTCGCGGCCTGCCAGCGGGTGTCGGACCTCATCCTGGGCGCCTTGGCGCAGGCGGCGCCGGGCCGCGTCACGGCCTGTTCCAATTCCGTCTGCACCGTCGCCAGCTTCATCGGCAGCCGCAAGTCGGATGGCGCGCTCTGGGTCTATCTGGAGACGATGGGCGGCGGTGGCGGCGCCCGGCCGGGCAAGGACGGGCTGGACGGCGTGCATGTGCACACCACCAATACATCCAACCTGCCGGTCGAGGCGCTGGAGATCGAATACCCGCTGACCCTGCTGCGCTACGAACTGGTGCGCGATTCCGGTGGCGACGGGCGGCACCGTGGCGGCATGGGGCTGCGCCGCGTCTACCGCGCCGACGAGGATTGCATGGTGCGGGTGGATATCGGCCGCTTGCGCTCGCGCAGCTGGGGCCTGCAAGGTGGCGGGCCCGGCGGGCATGGCGCCATCGAATGCGGCCCTGGCGTCAGCTTCACCGGCAGCACCGCCACGCTGAAGGCCGGCCAGTGGTTCGCCATCGTCAGCCCCGGTGCCGGCGGCTACGGCCCGGCGGCGGAACGCGGGCCGGTGGCGGTCGCCCGCGATGTCGCGGAGGGCGTCATCAGCGCCGGCCATGCCAGGGATTCCTACGCCTACCAGGCTTGATCCATCTCTGACCCTATTCTGGAGGAGGCTTCGACCATGGCTACGACTGTTTCACGCCGTGCCACCCTGGCGGGTACCGCCGCCGCCGCGATGCTTCCATTCCTGCGCATTCCCGGGGCGCGCGCGCGCACCCCGGGGGTGCTGACCTTCGGCCTTTCCAGCTTCCCGCCCACCATCCAGCCCTGGGCCAATAGCGGCACCGCGGCGGCGACGATGAAGCTGCTGATGTATCGCGGCCTGTGTTCCTATGGCGACGACGGCGCGCTGCGCGGCGAGCTGGCGGAATCCTGGGCGCGGGACGGCAACAATGCCTGGGTCTTCAAGCTGCGGCAGGCGAAGTTCCAGAATGGCGAGGCCGTCACCTCGGCCGACGTGAAATGGACGGTGGAGCAGATCGCCGCCGAACGCTCCACCGCCTTCTTCCGCGCCGAGATGCAGAATGTCGAGCGGGTGGAAACCCCGGATGACCGCACCGTGCGCATCGTGACCAAGGTGCCGGTGGCGACGCTGCCGAACATGATGGCCAGCTACCACCTGCCGATCATCTCCCGCGTGTCGGAGCGCAACACCCCGGTCGGCGCCGGTCCCTTCGTGCTGAAGGGCCAGGAGCGCGGCACCAGCCTGGATTTCGAGGCCAACCCGAATTTCTACAAGCCCGGGCTGCCGAAGCTGAAAGGCATCCGCGTCGTCGCCTATTCGGACGAGAATCTGCGGGTCTCCGCCTTGCAATCCGGCGACCTGGACCTGATCGAATACGTGCCCTGGCAGGCGATGGACGCCATTACCGCCAACCCGGAACTGAAGCTGGATGCCGTCGATGGCGCCTTCATGTTCCTGGTCTTCAACGGCAGCAAGCCGCCCTTCAACGACCACCGCGTGCGCCGCGCCGTGGCCCATGCCATCCGGCGGGACGAACTGGTGAAGGCCGCCTTCTTCGGCCGCGGCTCCGGGCTGGAACAACTGCCCATCGCGTCCTCCAGCGCCTATTACAACGCGGAGTACAAGGATGGCTGGAAGTACGACCCGGACCTGTCGAAGAAGATGCTGGCCGAAGCCGGCTTCGCCGATGGCCTGTCCTGCTCGCTGCTCTCCACCGCGCAGTACGGCATGCACAAGGACACGGCCGAGGTGGTGCAGAACCATCTGGCCGCGGTCGGCATCAAGGTGGAGCTGAATCTGCCGGACTGGGCCACCCGCGTCTCCATCGGCAATCGCGGCCAGTACGACATGGCGGTGATGGGAACCGCCGCGGACAGCAACGACCCCGACGGCATCGCCAACTTCATCGATGGCAGCCTTTCGCCTTCCTATGTCCGCAGCTACGGACTGAAGGTGGACCGGGTGACCGAACTGCTCGCCGCCGGCCGCGCCGAGTTCGACGAGGCCAAGCGCAAGGCGATCTACCGGGAGATGGAAGGCGTGGCGATCGAGCAGGCGCCGATCGTGGGCCTGACCTGGCGCAGCCAGGGCTATGCCATGAAGAAGGGCGTCTCCGGTTTCAGGAACCTGCCGGGCGCGCTGACCTTCTATTCCGGCCTGACCTTCGAGACGACGGTGATGGCCTGACCATGCGCGACCTCGCGGGGCAGGTGGTGATGGTGTCCGGTGCCGCGCGCGGCATCGGCCGCGCCGTGGCGGAGCGGTTGCTCGCCGCCGGGTGCCGGATCAGCGCAGGGGTGCGGGATGTGTCCCGCGCGCCGGTGCATGACGCGGTGCTGGCTCATCGTTACGACGCCCGGCATCAGGGCAGCGCCGCGGCCTGGGTGGGGGCGACCGTCGCCCGCTTCGGGCGGGTGGATGCGCTCATCAACGCCGCCGGAATCAACACGCGCGCCACGCTGCTGGAAGGCCCCGACGATGCGTTTTCCGATGTGTGGTCGGTCAATGCCATGGGGCCGATTCAGGTCATCCGGGCCGCATGGCCGCATCTGGTGGCGGCGGGCGAGGGGCGGGTGGTCAATATCGCCTCGCTCTCCGGCAAGCGGGTCCGCAACGACAATCTCGGTTATGCGATGAGCAAGTTCGCGGTCATGGCGGTGACGCAGGAAGTGCGGCGGCTGGGCTGGGAGCATGGCATCCGCGCCACCGCGCTCTGCCCCGGCTTCGTCGATACCGGCATGACGGCGCATGTGACGAAGCTCCCGCGCGACCAGATGTCGCGGCCGGAGGATCTGGCGCTGCTGACCGAAACCCTGTTGCGTCTGCCCAATACCGCCTCGGTGGCCGAGTTGCTGGTGAACTGCCGGCACGAGGACATGCTGTGAGGCTGGCGCGCCTGCGCGACACGGACCGCGTGCCGCTGCACCTGTCCCTGGAAGGCGCCGGTATCGCGGCGCTGGAGGGCGATACGCTGCTGACCGCGTTGCTGGCCGGTGGCGGCGGGTATCTGCGCGAGGGCGAATTCGGCGATGGCCGCCGCGCCGGCTTCTGCCTGATGGGCGCCTGCCAGGATTGCTGGGTGGCCGTCGAGGGCCTGGGCCGGGTGCGCGCCTGCGCCACCCTGGCGCGGCCGGGCATGAAGGTGACACGCGGATGAAGGTGGCAGTGGTGGGCGCCGGTCCTGCCGGCGTGCGGGCGGTGGAGGTACTGCTGGGCGCCGGCATCCGCCCCGTCTGGATCGACGAGGCGGCCGATGGCGGCGGCCGCATCTACCAGCGCCCGCCCGCGCCGCTGCAGCGCGACCCGAAGGCGCTGTATGGGTTCGAGGCCGCCCGTGCCTCTGACCTGCATGCCGCGCTGGATGCGGCCAAGCCCCGTGCGGACTGGCGGCCGGATACGCTGGTATGGAACATCCATTCTGGCAGGAAACAGCTCAATACCTTGAATGCCGGCCGCCAGGGCGTGGTGGAATACGACGCCGCCATCCTCTGCACCGGGGCGATGGACCGCGTGGTGCCGGTGCCGGGCTGGACCCTGCCGGGTGTGACGACCATGGGCGGGGCGCAGATCGCGCTGAAGTCGCAGGGCTGCGGCATCGGGCGGCAGGTCGCGTTCCTGGGCAGCGGGCCGCTGCTCTGGCTGGTGGCCTATCAATATGCGAAGGCGGGGGCGCAGATCGCGGCGGTGCTGGACACCACCGCCTTCGCCACCAAGCTGGCGGCGGCGCCGGGCTTGCTGCGCGGGCCCGCGACCTTCGCCAAGGGCCTGTATTACGTCGCGTGGCTGCGCGCCCATGGCATCCGCATCGCCGAGGGCGTGACGCCGCTGGCGATCGAAGGCACGGGCGACGTCACGGGCATCACGTGGCGCGATGCCGCCGGCAGAACGCAGTGCGCGGCCTGCGACGCGGTCGGCCTGGGCTGGGGGCTGAAGCCGGAAGCGCAACTGGCCGACCTCGCTGGCATCCCCTTCGATTTCGATGCCCTGCAACACAATTGGGTGCCGCGCCGGGACGCCGCCGGCCGCAGCCCGGTGCCGGGCCTTTATCTGGCCGGCGACGGCAGCGGCATCGGGGGCGCGGAGGTGGCCGAACTGGCTGGCGCCCGCGCCGCCATGGCCTTGCTGCAGGATGCCGGCCATGCCGTGGAAACGGCCGCGCTGGACCGCAGGCTGGCCGGCCTCGCCCGCTTCCGCGCGGCGCTGGAAAAGGCCTTTCCCTTTCCCGCGCATCTGGCCGCCGGCCTGCCGGACGACGCGCTGTTTTGCCGCTGCGAGGGGCTGACGGCGGGCGAGCTGCGCGCCACCATCACCGGCCCCACCGTCGCGGCGCCCGAGCTGAACCGCGCCAAGGCCGTCAGCCGCGCCGGCATGGGCCGCTGCCAGGGGCGCGTCTGCGGCCCGGCCGCGGCCGAGATCCTGGCGGCGAAGCTGGGCTGCACCGTGGCCGAGGTCGGCCGGCTGCGGGGGCAGGCGCCGGTCAAGCCGATCCCTCTGGTGGCCACGCCATGACCGAAACCCGTTGCGAGGTTCTCATCGTCGGCGCCGGCGGGGCGGGGTGCTCGGCCGCGCTGCATCTCGCCTTGCGGGGCAGCCGGGTGGTGCTGCTGGAACGCGGGCAGGTGGGCGGGCAGGCTTCGGGCGTGAACTATGGCGGCGTGCGGCAGCAGGGCCGCAACCCGGCCGAACTGCCCATCGCCCGCAAGTCGCGCGAGATCTGGGGCCGGATGAAGCAACTGGCGGGCACGGAAGCGGAATTCACCGTCACCGGCCACCTGAAGCTCGCCCGCACCGATGCCGAGGAAGCCGACCTCATCGCCTACCTGGACGTGGCGAGGCAGCACGGGCTGCCGCTGCGCATGGTCGGGCGCAACGCCATTCATGTTGAATACCCCTGGCTGGGGCCGAAGGTGGTGGCAGGGTCCTTCGCGCCCGAGGATGGTTCCGCCAACCCGCGCCTGATGGCCCCCGCGCTGGCCCGTGCCGCGCGCGATGCCGGTGCCACGATCCATGAGCGGACGGAGGTGGTGGAATACGCGCATGACGGCACGTTGTTCCACCTGCGCACCCTGGCGGGCGGCACCTTCAGCGCCCCCGTGCTGCTGAACCTCGCCGGCTTCTGGGGCGGGCGCATCGCCGCCGCTTTCGGGGAGGCCGTGCCCATCGTGCCGCTCTGCCCCAACATGGTGGTGACGGAGCCGGTGCGTTATTTCATCGAGCCCAATCTCGGCGTGGTGGGCGGCAATGTCTATCTGCGGCAGATCCCGCGCGGGAATATCATCATCGGCGGCGGCCATGGCGAGAGCGACCCGGGGCAGCCCGGCGACACCCCCTGGTCCCGCCCCGTGCCGGAAGTGACGATGCAGGCCGCGCGCCTGGCCATCGCGCTGGTGCCGGCGCTGGAGGGGGTGCAGATCATCCGCACCTGGTCCGGCATCGACGGGCAGATGCCGGACCGGATTCCCGTCATCGGCCCCAGCAGCACCACGCCGGGCCTGTTCCATGCCTTCGGCTTCTCGGGCCATGGCTTCCAGCTCGGCCCCGCCATCGGGGCCATCATGAGCGAGCTGGTGCTGGACGGCCGCACCGATATCCCGCTGGAGCCCTTCCGCATCACCCGCTTCGCCCCCGCTGCCTGACGGGGCGCCTGACAGGGGGCGGGGCCTGCGGCGGGGCGCACTTCGCGCGGGCGCCGCGATCCGGTATCGGGGCCGCCATGTACGACCCGCCCTTCCTCGACCACCTCCGGGCATGGCTGCGCGTCGCGCTGCCGCGCTGGGGGCTGCCCGCCGGGGCCGGCCTCTCGCTGCTGAACGTCTCCGAGAACGCCACCTTTCTGGCGGAGGCGCCGGGGCGGCGGCTGGTGCTGCGGGTCTATCGCCCGGGCTATCACGATGCGGCGGAAATGCGCTCCGAACTCGCCTGGATCGCCGCGCTGCGGGAAGGGGCCGTGGTGGAGACACCCCGCCCGGTGCCGGCGCTGCAAGGCGGCCTGTTGCAGGCCATCCCCGATGGCGCCACCCGGCGCCATGTCGTGGCCTTCGAGCATATGGCGGGCACGGAGCCACCCGGGGCGGGGCTGATGCCCTGGTTCCGCCGCCTCGGCGCCATCACCGCGCGGCTGCACGCGCATGGCCGTGGCTGGGTTCCGCCGCCCGGCTTCACACGCAAGCGCTGGGATTTTTCGACCATGCTGGGCGAGCGGCCGCACTGGGGAAGCTGGCGCGACGCCATCGGCCTGGACGCGGCGGGTGCTGCCATCCTGGCCGATGTGGCGGCCAGCCTGCGCGGCCGGCTGGCCGCCTATGGCGAGGCCCCGCACCGCTACGGCCTGATCCATGCCGACCTGCGCCTGGCCAACCTGCTGGCGGAAGGCGAGCGGCTCGGGGTGATCGACTTCGACGATTGCGGCTTCTGCTGGTACCTCTACGACTTCGCCGCCGCCGTCAGCTTCATCGAGGACGACCCTATCCTGCCAGCGCTCGCCGCGGCCTGGGTGGCGGGCTATCGCGGTGTGGCGCCGCTGGCGGAAGCCGACCTCGCCATGCTGCCCGCCTTCGTCATGCTGCGGCGCCTGCTGCTGACCGCCTGGCTGGCATCCCATGCCGAAACGCCCACCGCGCGCGCACTGGGCGCCGGTTATACAAGCGGGACCGTGGCATTGGGGCGTGCTTTCCTGCGGGGGGACCCTGGCATCCCTATTGCTTGTCGTTAATCTCGCCCGCTGCCTTGCCCAGGAGTACCCGCGTTGCAGACCTCGCCGCCTGTCCGGTTGGCCGCCGATATCGGCGGCACCTTCACCGATGTCGTGCTGGATGTCGGCGGGGGGCGCCGCACCCGAAAGGTCCTCACCACGCCCGCTGCGCCCGAGGAAGGCGTCATGCAGGGCATGGAGCGGGTGCTGGAGGATGCGGGGCTGCATTTCTCCGATATCGACGTGTTCGTGCACGGCACCACGCTGGCGACCAACGCGATCATCGAGCGGCGTGGGGCGAAGACGGCGCTGGTCGCGACCCAGGGCTTCCGCGACGTGCTGGAGATCGGCACCGAGAGCCGTTACGACCAATACGACCTGACGCTGGAAAAGCCGGTGCCGCTGATCCCGCGCGCCCTGCGCTTCACGGTGCCGGAGCGCGTGGATGCCGAGGGCCAGGTGCGCCTGGCGCTGGACGAGGACGCCGTCGCGGCGCTGGCCCCGCAATTCGAGAAGGCGGGCGTGCGGAGCGTCGCCTTCGCCTTCCTGCACGCCTATGCCAACCCGGCGCATGAGCAGCGCGCGGCGGCGGTGCTGCGCGCGTTGCTGCCGGGCCTTTCCATTACCATGGCGCATGAGGTCTGCCCGGAAGTGCGGGAATACGAGCGCACCTCCACCGCCGCCGCCAATGCCTATGTGCAGCCGCTGATGGAAGGCTACCTGGGCCGCATGGCCGCCGCCTTACAGGCGCGGCAGTATCGCGGCGCGACCTATCTGGTGACCTCGGGCGGCGGCCTGACCTCGCTGGAGACGGCCCGGAAATTCCCGGTGCGGCTGGTGGAATCCGGCCCGGCCGGCGGCGCCATCTTCGCGGCGCAGGTGGCGCTGCGGGCGAACGAGCAGAAGGTACTGTCCTTCGATATGGGTGGCACGACCGCCAAAATCTGCCTGATCGAGAAGGGCGAGCCCGCGACCTCCCGCTTCTTCGAGGTGGACCGCACCGCGCGCTTCCTGAAAGGCTCCGGCCTGCCGCTGCGGATTCCCGTGATCGAGATGGTGGAGATCGGCGCTGGCGGCGGTTCCATCGCGCAGGTCGATGCCATGCAGCGGGTGACGGTGGGGCCGGAAAGCGCGTCCTCCGTGCCTGGCCCGGCCTGCTACGGCATGGGCGGCACGCGGCCGGCGGTGACGGATGCCGATGTCGCCATGGGGCTGATCGAGCCGGAAGGTTTCGCCGGGGGCAGCATGACGCTCCGGCAAGACCTGTCATTGCAGGCGCTGGGGCGCGAGATCGGCGCGAAGCTGGGCCTCTCGGCCGAGATGTCGGGCTACGCGGTGTATGAAATGGTTTGCGAGAACATGGCCAGCGCCGCCCGCGTCCACGCGGCGGAGCGTGGCGCCGTGATCGGCCAGCACACCATGATCGCCTTTGGCGGTGCCGCCCCTTTGCACGCCGCCCGCGTGGCGGAGAAGGTGGGCGTCAGCCGCGTGCTGGTGCCGCCCAATGCCGGGGTCGGCTCGGCGGTGGGCTTCCTGGCCGCGCCGGTGGCCTATGAGATCGTGCGCTCGCGCCACGCGCGGGTGGATGAGAGCTTCGACGGTGCGTCAATCTCTTCCCTGTTCGGCGAGATGACGACCGCCGCGCGCGCGCTGGTTGAGCCCGGTGCGCGGGGCGCGCCACTGTTCGAGCGCCGCATGGCCTTCATGCGCTATGTCGGCCAGGGGCACGAGATCATGGTGCTGCTGCCCAACCGCGACCTGACGCCCGGTGACGTATCGGAACTGCGCCGCATCTTCGAGGCCGAGTACACCGCGCAATTCGCCCGCATCATCCCCTCCGCCGCGATCGAGGTGCTGAACTGGTCCGTGCTGGTCTCGACCGAGGCGCGGAAGCCCGATCCGGTGGCGCCCGTCGCGGCGGGCGCCATGCCGCAACCCAGCGGGTCGCGCCGCGTCTTCGATGGCCGCAGCGAGAAACATGTGGACGTGCCGGTCTACCAGCGCGCCACCATGCCGGCGGGCTCGGTGGTGGCGGGGCCGCTGGTGATCGCGGAGGACGAGACGACCACTTACGTCTCGGCCAGTTTCGACGCGCATATCGACGGCGCCGGTTGCATCGTGATGGAAAGGAAGGTGGCATGAGCGCGCAACCCGGCCTGATCGACCTTCAGATCATGTGGAACCGCCTGATCGCCGTGGTGGGCGAGCAGGCGCAGGTGCTGATCCGCACCGCCTTCAGCCCTATCGTCCGCGAATGCGAGGATATTTCCGCTGGTGTCTTCGACCTGAAGGGGCGGATGCTGGCCCAGGCCGTCACCGGCACCCCCGGCCACATCAACTCGATGGCCGAGGCGGTGAAGCATTTTATCCGCCACTTCCCTGTCGGGACCATGAAGGAAGGCGATGCCTACATCACCAACGATCCCTGGATGGGCACCGGGCACCTGAACGACTTCGTCATCACCACGCCGGCCTTCCACAAGGGCAGGCTGGTGGGACTGTTTTCCTGCACCAGCCACTTGATGGATATCGGCGGCCTCGGCAACGGGCCTGAAGCCACCGATGTCTTCATGGAGGGGCTCTACATCCCCATGCTGAAGCTCATCGACCAGGGTAAGGTCAACGAGACGCTGATGGCGATGATCCGCGCCAATACGCGGCTGCCGGTGGATACCGAGGGCGATACCTATTCCCTCGCGGCCTGCAACGACGTTGGCGTCCGCGCGCTCTCGGCGATGATGGACGAGTTCGGCATCGACAGCCTGGACCCGCTGGCCGAGCACATCATCGCCCGCTCGCGCGAGGCGGTGCTGGCCGAGATCGCCAGGCTGCCGAAGGGAAGCTGGACCCACAGCATGATGGTCGACGGCTACGACCACCCGCTGACCCTGGAAGCCCGGTTGACCATTTCCGATACCGGCATCCATGTCGACTATACCGGCACCTCCGGCGCGGTGCGGCGCGGCATCAACGTGCCGGTGGCCTATACCACCGCCTATACGGTGTTCGGCCTGGGCTGCGTCGTTGCCGCCAACATCCCCAACAATGCCGGGTCGCTTGGCCCGCTGACCGTCTCGGCGCCGGAGGGCTGCATCCTGAACGCGAAGAAGCCTGCCCCGGTCTCCGTGCGCCACATCATCGGGCAGATGCTGCCGGATATGGTCTTTGGCTGCCTGCGCCAGGCCATTCCGGACCGTGTCCCGGCGGAGGGCACCTCCTGCATCTGGAACATCACGGTGCGGGGCGAGCGTCCGCAGGGCTACGGCCCCAACCACGGCTACGCGCTGACCATCACCACCAATGGCGGCACCGGCGGGCGCCCGGCGCAGGACGGGCTCTCGGCCACCGCATACCCCTCCGGCGTGCATGGGACGCCGGTGGAGATCGCCGAGATCCAGTCGCCGCTGATGTTCTGGCGCAAGGAATTCCGCCCCGATAGCGGCGGCGCCGGGCGCAACCGTGGCGGCCTTGGCCAGATCATGGAAATCGAGAACCGCGACGCCGCGCCCTTCGAACTGCTGGCCGCCTTCGACCGCATCCAGTACCCGCCGCGCGGGCGCGATGGCGGGGCCGATGGCGCGGCGGGTTATGTCGGGCTCGCATCCGGCCAGGTGCTGCGCGGCAAGGGCCTGCAGGTCATCCCGCCGGGAGAGCGGCTGGTGGTGCTGACCCCCGGCGGTGGCGGGCTGGGCGACCCGGCCACGCGCGACCCCGCCAAGGTCGCGGCCGACCTGGGCAATGGCCTGATCTCGGCCGGGGCGGCTTCCCGCCATCATGGCGTGGCGGCCGGCTAAGTAGAAAATTTCTAAAGGACAGAACAAAGACCCATCAAAATAGACATGCCTTCCCGGAATAATGCTCAATGAAAACGTCGCCGAAGACAGGACGTTCCAACTCCGTTACTGCATTGGCGCCGCCAAGGCCCCGCTTCGGCGCGTTTGATGTTTCTCTGGGAGGATAGACTATGAAGAAGTGCCTGTTGCTCGGCGCAGGCCTGGCCTTGGGCGCGTCGGGGTAGGCCCTGGCCCAGACCGCGCCGGCCACGCCGCCCGCGGCCCAGGCGCAGACCGATGCCCCGCCACCCGGCCCCGGCAGGCACGACCACGGCAGGCCGGCCCGCGATGGCAACGACCGGCATGGCCATGACGAACACGAAGGCCACGGCCACGAGGACCATGACCGGCATGCCCATGGTGGTCACGACGCCCATGGCCATGATGCGCACGGCTATGACGGGGACGCGGACCAGCACTATGCCGGCCCCTCCTCCAAAGCCGCGTTCTTCTCCATCAAGCATGGCAACCTGCGGATCCGTATCCGCTGCGCCGAGGATGAGCCGATGGAAGCCTGCGTCAACGCGGCCTCCGCGCTGCTCGACAAGGTGGGCACGACGGCGCTGTCACGCTGACTGCCCGGGGATGGAGCCCGTGTCCCATCCCGCCGCCCTCACGGCAGGCGCGGCGAAACCCGGCCGGTGGGTCCAGACCCGGCCACCACCACGGTCGCCTGCCGCAGCGGCAGGACCAGGGCCACCCGCTGGGGCCCGGCCTGTCGCGGCCGTTACCGCCCGACCACGCCTTCCAGCCACCCGGCCCAGCCCAGCAACGCCCGGTCCTGCCCGGGCGGCGCCACGAGTTGCACGCTCATCGGCATGCCGGCCGGGCCCTTGCCGGCGGGCAGGCTGATGCAGGGGCCGTGCAGGGCGGTCCAGAGCGCGTTGCAGGACGCATCCCCGGTCCAGTCCAGGCCGATGGGCGCCTCGCCGTGGGCGGCGGCGGTCAGCAGCACGTCGTAATCCGCCATCAGGTCCAGGAAGGCGGCGCGCCCGGCGGCGAAGCTGGCGCGGGCCTCGGCCAGCACATCGGCGGGCAGGCCCGCGCCCCAGTCCATTCTTTCGGTCAGCACGGCAGAGAGCAGGCCAGGATGCGCGGCGCGTTCCCAGGCCAGCGCCTGCGCGCTCTCTCCGTTCATCACCGCCGGATGCGCCTCGTTGGCGGCGAGCAGGGCAGGGGGAAGGCCGATCCGGCTGACCCGGGCACCGGCCTTGCCGCAGGCCGTGGCGACCTGCTCCAGCAGGGCCAGGGTCTCGGCCGGCAGGGCATCGCCCACCGGGCCGGCACAGACGGCGATGCGGGGGGCCGCGCCGGTGGCACGCTGCGGGTCGCCCAGGTCCAGCCCGGTCAGCGCGGCGGCGAACAGGGCGCAGTCGGCGGCGGCGCGCCCGAAGACGCCGATCGTGTCCAGGCTCTCGCTCATCACCTTCATGCCGGCGCGGTGGATCAGCCCGTGGCTGGGCTTGAAGCCCGTCACGCCGCAATAGGCCGCCGGGCGCAGGATGGAGCCCGCCGTCTGCGTGCCGAAGGCGAGCGGGAAGAACCCCGCCGCCACCCCCGCCGCCGAACCCTGGGAGGAGCCGCCCGGCGTGCGCGCCGGGTCATGCGGGTTGGTGGTGGCGCCCGGGTGGCGGGTGGCGAATTCCGTCGTCACCGTCTTGCCCATGATGGCGCCGCCGGCCCGGCGCGCCGCCGCCACGGCGTAGGCATCGGCGCGCGGCTGCCAGCCCCGCCAGATGGGCGAGCCGTATTCCGAGGGCTGGTCGGCCGTATCCAGCACGTCCTTCACCCCCACCGGCAGCCCGGCCAGCATGCCGGAGAGCGGCTGGCCCGCCGCCGCCCGTGCCAGGGCAGGGTCCAGGTGGGCGAAGGCGCGCACCGTCGCCTCGCGCGCTTCCACCCGGTCGAGGCAGGCTTCCATCAGTTCGGCGGGGGAGAGACTGCCGGCGTCGATGCGCCGTGCGGCTTCGGTGGCGGAGAGGTCGGCGGGGTTCGTGCTCATGGGCCAGGATGCTGGCCGCCCCCGCGCGCCGGGTCCAGGGTCTATTCGGCCGGAACGGCATCCGGCAGGCGTGCCTCCGCCCGGCGTGCATGGCGTTGCGCCAGGGCCGCGCAGGCAAAGAGCTGGATCTGGTGGAACAGCATCAGCGGCAGCACCAGCAGCCCCACCGGATGGCCGGGGAACAGGTTGTTGGCCATCGGGATACCGCTCGCCAGGCTTTTCTTGGAACCGCAGAAGACGATGACGATCTCGTCCGCCTTGTCGAAGCCCAGCCGACGGGCCGAGAGGGTGGTGATGCCCAGCACGATCCCCAGGATCGTCGTGTTCACCACTGCGGCCAGCACCAGGCTCGCCATGTCCACCTGGTGCCGGCGACGATGCCTTCGCTGAAGGCCGCGTAGATCACCAGCAGGATGGAACCGCGGCCCACCACCGAGGTCAGCGCCTTGTGGCGGCCGATAAAGGTGCCGATCAGCGGCCGCGCCGCCTGTCCCGCCAGGAAGGGCAGCGGCAGGGGCAGCCCGATATCGAGCAGCGCGTCCGTGCTGAAGCCGGTGCCGCTCTGGCCCAGCATCACCCGCGCCCTGTCGCTGGAGGCGCTGGGGCGGGCAGGGCGGTCGTGGCGGGTGGCCTGCACCAGCAGCAGCCTCAGCGGGCTGCGCGCGGCCGCCGTGGCGGGCCTCGGGGTCACGGCGCATTCCAACCGGCTGGTGCCGCCGGGCCTGGCGCCGCTGCCGCCCTCCCGCCACCTGCCGGAATTCGGGCAGATCGAATTCGTGGTCATCGGCCCCGGCAGCCAGCACCAGACCGCCCAGGCGCTGATGGCCGCCATCCTGGAGAATACGGGCCGTTTGCAGCCCGAGGCCTAGCGGCGGGGCCGGCGCGAACTTATCTGGGGCCCCATGCCCTCCGCAATCCGCGTGGCGCGTGCCCCGGATGGCGCGCTCCACTACGCCGTTCCCTGCCGCCTGAATGAATTGCCCGGCGTGCCCCCGCGTGCCCTCAGCCATGCCTGGGAAGCCGCGCGCGCCGCCGCCGCCGCCGAGCACTGGGGCCCGCACCGGACCCTGCTGTTCCGCGACGGCCCCGTCATGGCCCTGGCCGATGCCGATGCCGCCTGCTGGGCGGAGGCGGTGGACCGGCTGGCGGGACTCGGGACGCTGCCGGGCCTGGCGCTCTGCCTGCGGCTGCTTGCGCTGGTCGAATTGCTGGGGCGGGCGCGCTGGATGTCGGGGCTGTTCGATATCGGGCGGGAGGGAATCGAATTGCACCCGGCTCTTCTTGAGGCCGCCGCCACGGAGGGACTGGACGCTGCCGGGCGTTTCGACGAAACCGGGATGAAGCGATTGTTGTCGCATCGCATCGCCGGGGCACCGGCGGGCGGGGGGATGGAAGCGGGCTGAAGCAGGGCCGCCGATGGTCCTCGCGCCCGTGCCGCACCGGCTTCGCCCGATCACGCCTTGCCGGAGCGCACCGATGAAACCCCTTTCCCTCTCCCTGATCCTGCTTCTCGGCGCCTGTACCGCGGCTGCTCCGCGTTCGCCGGAACAGCGGCAGCAGGACAGCGTCGCCGCCGCCTGCCGCCAGGACGTGGAGCGCACCATGCGCTACCGCGACCGTGGCCAGCTCATGCGGACCGACGAGGCCGATTCACGCCTTGGCACCGCGGGCTTCAGCGGCACCACCACCGGCTCGATGAGCACCGAGCGGCTTTCCGCGCAGTTCGAGCAGGACCGGCTGACCGGTGATTGCGTACGCCGCGGCACAGACGCGCCTGCGCCGGCGCCGCGCGGCGGGGGCGCCCGGGGCTCCTGACCTGCCCGCCTTCACGGCGTTCAACGCCCTGGGACGGGCGCTGGCGACGCGGAATTCGAAAATTTTCTTTGGTGGCAGCCTGGTCGCCTGGACCGGTTTGTGGATGCACCGCATCTCCGTGGCCTGGCTGGCGTGGGAGATGACAGGCAGCGCGCTCTGGGTCGGGCTGGTCGCCTTCAGCGACCTGGCGCCGGCGGCGCTGATCAGCCCGATCGCGGGGGCGGTGGCGGACCGCGTGGACCGGGTGAAGCTGACCAGCTACTCGCAGGCCTTCATCGCCTGCGAGGCCGCGACGGTCGCCACCCTGGTGGCCACCGGCACCATGCGGATCGAGTACCTGATCCTGCTGGAACTCTGCAGCGGCACGGCCGCCAGCTTCCTGCAGCCGGCGCGGCAGACCCTGCTCTCCGGTATCGTGCCCCGGTCGGAGCTGCCGGCGGCGGTGGCCTGCAATTCCCTGGTGTTCAATCTGGCGCGCTTCGTGGGCCCGGCGCTGGCGGGGCCGGTAATCGCCGGGTTCGGCGTGGCGCCTGCCGTGGCCTGCAACGCCCTGGCCTATACGCTGGCCCTGGTCAGCATGGCCTTCATGCGGGTGGACCCGGCGCACCGGCGTGGCCACGCCGCCACCGGCAGCCTCTTCGGCGAGGTCAAGGAAGGCTTCGCCTATATCGCCGCCCATCCGGGCCTCGGGCCGCTGATGGCCTATGCCGCCATGATCAGCGTGCTGCTGCGCTGCGTGCAGGAACTGCTGCCCCCCTTCGTGGAGCGCAATTTCGGCCGGGGCGCGGATTCGCTGGCCCTCCTGACTGCCTGCTTCGGCATCGGCGCCCTGGTGGCCGGCATCTGGCTCTCCGCCCTGGCGCGGACGCAGGGGGCGACGCGAATGGCCATCTTCTCCGGCCTTGCCCAGTCGGTGGCCGTCGCCGGCTTCGCGGCCACGGAGTGGTTCGCCTTCGGGCTGGTCTGCGCCGCCTGCATCGGCGCCAGCGCGTCGATCCATGGCATCTCCACCCAGCAACTGGCGCAGACGGCGGCACGGCCGGAGATGCGGGGGCGGGTGCTGGCGCTCTGGGGGCTGATCACCCGGGCCTGCCCGGCATTCGGTGCCCTGCTGCTGGGAGCCTTCGGCGAGGCCTTCGGCCTGCGTATCCCGGTGATGGTGGCGGTGGCGCTCTCGCTTTGCGTCTTCGTCTGGGGGCTGACGCGGCTGAAAGGCATCGAGGCCGCCCTGGAAGGCCCGCGCGAGCCCTGAGGGCCGGCACCGCCACCTTGCGGCCCCCCGAACCGCCCCTTAGAAGCAGCGCGTCCTTCCCCGATGCCCGCCAGGGCGTCGCGGGCGGGCCCGACCCACCGCCACCGCTGCAACAGGGAGCGCATAGCGCCGATGAGCAAGATCACACGCCACGAGAGCAACCCGGTCCTCTCCAACGCGGTCGAGTATCACGGCTTCGTTTTCCTGGCCGGCGTCACGGCGCAGGACCTGTCCGATGACGTGACGGGTCAGACCAAGCAGGTGCTGGCCAAGATCGACGAGCTGCTGGAGAATCACGGCACCGACAAGACCCGCCTGCTGCAGGCCCAGGTCTGGCTGAAGGACATCCGTGACCGCGACGCGCTGAACGCGGTGTGGACGAAGTGGCTGCCCGAGGGCGGCGCCCCGGTGCGTGCCTGCGTGCAGGCGAACATGGCCGACCCGCGCCACCTGGTCGAGATCATGATCACCGCCTGCCGCTGACGCGACGCTTACGAAAACGCTTACATCGCCTTTCCAAGATAACGAGACGGTGCGGCAGGAGAACCTTGCGGCACCGTTTCTGTTTGTGGCGCGCGATTCCATAGCCTGTTGTAAATGCGCCGCAACACTGTGGCTTTTTGTCCTGTAAGTCTGTGATATAGGATTAATATCTTATTAATCACTGCTTGGTGATGAGAAAACTGACGAATCACGACAGATTTCGCGCTGTAACCCGCAACTGCATTGTCCCCACCCGAATGCCTTTGCTACCGCGTACTTACCGAAGCCGGAGACGGCCACGGTGGGGGACTGAGTGGCGAGTGAGGGGAATTCATGCGGGTTAAGAACACGACTTTGGCGATGGCTCTTTTTCTTGGTGCGGCTTGCGCCGTACCCAGCGTGGCCGATGCGGCGACCAGCCGTGGCGGACGTGAAGCCTCGAAGCAGGTCCGTGTTGTAGCGGTGGCCAGCGCCGCTTCCCGCAGCAGCAAGCCCCAGAGCGGCAAGCAGGCCCCGCGCATCGCGGCGGCCTCGACCAGCCAGATGGTGCGCGTGCCCACCTCCATCTCCTGCGTGCCCTATGCCCGTGCCGTCACCGGCATGGAGATCACCGGCAACGCCCATACGTGGTGGGCCAATGCTGCCGGCAACTATGCCCGTGGCCAGCGCCCCGAGCGTGGCGCGGTCATGACCTTCCGCGCCTCCGGGGGGATGCGCCTGGGCCATGTCGCCGTCGTCTCCCGCATCGTCAGCACCCGCGAAGTACTGATCGACCACGCCAACTGGGAAGGCCCCGGCATCCGCAAGGGCACCGTCATACGCGGCGCCTCGGTCGTCGATGTCTCGGACCGCAACGACTGGACCGCCGTGCGCGTGCAGGTCGGCCGCAGCGATGAGGCCTATGGCCGCACCTACCCGACCTATGGCTTCATCTATAACCGCCCCGATAACGGCCAGCGCGTCATGACGGCCCAGGCCGATGGCGGCTTCGAGGAACTGGCCGAGGCCCCGGCATCGCCGCATGCCGCGCATGTGGCCAATGTGGTGAGCGACCTCAACCTCGGCACGGTGCGCTACTAAGCCCACGCTGCGCTGCCAAGCCAGGGCGCCCACGGCGGGCCGCCCCGCCCCCCCGAATGACCCGAGCCCCCAGGATGGCGGCTCAGGGTCGCCATCCGGCGCAGGCCGGTCCGGCGGCCCTGGGCCGCCATCTTCGTTTTGGTGGCCCTCGCGGGGCGCCTCAGGCGGCGGCGATGGCCTCGTTCATGGCCCGCACTCCGGCGGCGGCGCCCTCCGGGTGGTTCCAGACGGCGCTGACCACCGCCAGAAAATCGGCGCCGGCGCGCACCAGCGGCGCGCAATTGGCCGCGTTGATGCCGCCGATGGCCACGCTCGGCACCTCGAACAGGCTGGACCACCATTCCAGGATTTCGGGGTCGGCCTGGTGCTCGGCGGCCTTGGTGGTGGTGGGATAGAAGGCGCCGAAGGCGACGTAATCGGCGCCGGCCTCGCCAGCCCGCATCGCCATGTGGCGGCTGGCATGGCAGGTGATGCCCAGCATGCGGCCTTCGCCCAGCAGCTTGCGGGCGCTGGCATGGTCGCCATCCTCCTGGCCCAGATGGGCCCCGTCGCAGCCGGTGCTCACCGCCAGGTCGGCGCGGTCGTTCAGCAGGAAGGCCACGTCGCGCGCCTGCGCCACGGGGCGCAGGATGTCGATGGCGCGCTTCAGCGTGTCGTCATCCACGTCCTTCAGCCGCAGTTGAAGGGCCGCGACATCGCCGGCATCCAGTGCGCGCGCCAATGTGTCCGCGAAGGCGTGCGGCTCCAGCGCCGGGGGCGTGACCAGGTAAAGGCGGCACCGGTCAGTATGGTCTCCGCTGGCCATGGCGTCAGGCCCCCATCTGGGCGGCGGGCCGGGCCGGCGTGGCCCCAGGGCCGGATGCCCGGCGCGCGGGAAGGACGGTCATCCGCGCGGCGGCAGGGCTGTCCTGGCCTGAACGGGGGAGGCGGTCTTTCACACGGCGCATCAGCTTCATGTGCATACCCTTCCAAGGCGGCCACGGAACGACCGGCGCTTTAGCCGAGCCCCAGGGCTATGTCACCTCGCCGCCCGAGAGCCAGCGGCGCAGCCGGGGGTCACCAGGGCGGTGCCTTTCCATGTCGAACGCGCCGGGCGCCTCGCCCAGCAGAATGGCGCCGGCCTCGGCCGCGGCGCCCGCCAGCATGGGGAAGGCGGGGCAGGTGGCCCGCAGCACCAGTGCCGGGCAGCCGGCCCGCAGCGCCGCCAGCGCATGGCCCGGGGCCAGCCCGCAATCGAGCACGGGAAGCGGCACGACCGTCATCCCCTCCGCCCCGCGCGCCACCATGGCCAGGAACAGGGCCGGGGATAGCCAGTGGGCTGCGCCTGGGGCCGAGAGCAGGGGCAGCGGCACCCCGGGCGGCAGCACGCCCTCCGCTGCCTCCAGCGCCTGCCTCACCTGCGCCGCGTCATGCACCACCACCGCGCGCGAGGGGGGCATTTCAGCCGCGTGGCCCGATTCCACCGTTCATCCGCCTCTTAAGTTGCTGCATCCGTTGACCCTGTGGGTGGCGGGCGCGTAAAGCCTGCTTCAATGGACGGCATCGCGCGTTCGCGCCATATACCTGACGGGGTGGCGCGTATTTCAGCAAGGGCGGCGGCATGAGTGAGGCTGTAAGCGAGGCGGCGGCACGTCTGGAGCGGGCGGTCGGCCGGCTGGCTGAAGCCTTGGCGGCGCCCCGCCCGTCCGGCGGCATTCCGCCGGAACGGATCGCGGAACTGGCTGGCCGGCTGGACAATACCCTGGCCCGCCTGCGCGGTGCCCTGGCGGAACTGGACGGCGCGGACGGAGATCCGCACGATCCGGCCATGGATGACGGCGACGACTCCACCGGTCATGCTCACCCGCCCGCCAACATCCCCGACGAGGAGCGCTGAGTTTGGGTCAGGTCACGGTTCGCATCGGCGGCTACACGCACCCCGTCTCCTGCGAGGATGGCCAGGAAGGCCATCTGATCGCCCTGGCGGCGGAGGTGGACCGCCGCGTCGCCTCCATCCGCGCCATGGGGGGGCAGTTCGGCGAGAGCCGGCTGTTGCTGCTGGCCTCCCTGCTGCTGGCGGACGAATTGCACGACCTGCGGGTCGAGCTGTCCCATGCCCGCGCCGTCCAGCCCGCCGGTGCCGCGGCCGACCCGAAGCTGGCCGAACGCCTGGGCCATATCGCGGAAAAAATCGAAGGCATTGCCGCGAACCTGGAGCGTCCCTAAATAGGGTGGCGGAGCTGCCCGGTTCGTCCGGCTACGTATCCCCGGGGCCAATAAGCACCCTCCGGGGGCTGGCTCTGGCCGGGCCTTGGTCCGGTTATCTGGCACCCACCTGTTTAAGCAGGTCTCAGGAGGATAGAAACGCCAACGGCCATGGCGGCTCCACTGTCTTCCATCTCTGATCCGCCCGCGCTGGCAGCCGCCAAGGCCAGGCTGCGGGCAGCCTCCCTCGCGGCCCGCGCCGCCTTGCGGAACCCTGATGCGGCCGGGGCGCTGGCCGATATTGTCACGCGCCACTGCCCGCCGCCATCCGGCGCACTGGTGGCCGGCTTCTGGCCAATGGGCGACGAGATCGACATCCGCCCCCTGCTGCGCCGTCTGGCCGAGGCCGGGCACCAGCTGGCACTCCCTGTGACCCCGCCGCGCGGCCAGCCGCTGGTCTTTCGCCGCTGGGCGTGGGGGGAGGCGCTGCAGCCCGGCCGCTTCGGCACCTCCGTCCCGCCCGATACCGCCGAGACCGTCACGCCCACGGCTCTGCTGGTGCCTTTGCTCGCCTTCGATTCCCGGGGGCGGCGCCTGGGTTACGGCGGCGGCTATTACGACCGCACGCTGGCAGGGCTGCCCTGCGCCTGGGCAGTGGGCGTTGCCTTTGCGGGCCAGCAGGTGGCATTGGTGCCCGCCGGCGCGCATGACGTGCCGTTGCACGGCATCGCCACCGAGGCCGGCTTTCTCCGCACCGAAAGGTAGACCGTCTCTTGCGTATCCTGTTCCTGGGCGATGTGGTCGGGCGCTCCGGCCGTGACGCCGTCATGGCCGAGCTGCCCGGCCTGCGTGCCCGCCTGAAGGCCGACCTGGTCGTGGTGAATGTCGAGAATGCCAGCCACGGCTTCGGCGTCAGCCCCGACATGGTGCGCGGCTTCCTCGGCGCCGGGGCGGATGCGCTGACGCTCGGCAACCATAGCTGGGACCGCAAGGAGATCATCGGCTACATCGATGGCGAGCCCCGGCTCGTGCGCCCGGTGAACTACCCGCCCGGCACGCCGGGGCGCGGCGCCACGGTGGTCGAGGTACCGGGCGGCCGCAAGGCGCTGATCGTCAACGCCATGGGCCGCCTGTTCATGGAGCCGCTGGACGACCCCTTCCGTGGCGTGCAGGCCGAGCTGGCCCGGCACACCCTGGGCGCGGGCGGCACCGTGCAGGCCATCCTGATCGACATCCATGCCGAGGCCAGCAGCGAGAAGATGGCGATGGGCCACAGCTTCGATGGCCGCGCCAGCCTGGTGGTGGGCACCCATACCCATGTACCGACCTCCGACCACCGCATTCTGGAGAATGGCACGGCCTACATGACCGATGCCGGCATGTGCGGCGATTATGACAGTGTCATTGGCATGCAGAAGGGTTCGGCGGCGCTGCGCTTCTGGAAGAAGGTGCCGGGCGAGAAGCTGGCCCCCGCCGAGGGCCCGGCCTCGCTCTCCGGCATTTTCGTGGAGACGGACGACGCCACGGGCCTCGCCCGTAAGGTGGCCGCCGTGCGGCTGGGCGGGCTGCTCTCGCCCGCCATGCCGGATTTCTGAGGTGACCCGGGCGCCGCCTCAGTAGAGCGTGGCGCTGACGCGGGGGGCGGCTTCGGCGTCGTATTCCACCGCATCCACCAGCCCCTTGGTATGGGCCTGCAGCAACTGCCCGGCGCTGGGCACGCCGGCCGCCTTGGCCCTTTCGCCCCAGAGCCTGGAGCGCAGGATGGCCCGCTGGCACTGCATGAAGACCTCTTCGACGGTAATGAGCAGCACGGTGGCGGGCACCTGCCCCTGCACGGTGTAGCGTTCGCGCAGGGCGGGGTCGGCGGTCAGGCGGGCGCTGCCGGCCACCCGCAGCGTCTCGCCCGCGCCCGGCACCAGGAACAGCAGGGCCACGGCGGGATTGTCGATCACGTCCCGCAGCGCGTCGATGCGGTTGTTGCCGCGGCGGTCGGGCAGGGCGAGGGTCGTCTCGTCCAGCACGTCGATGAAGCCGGGCGCGTCGCCGCGCGGCGTGCAGTGGGGGCCACGGGCGCCGAAGGTGGACAGCAGGCAGAAGGGGCTGGCCGCGATGAAATCGGCGGTGCGCGGGTCGATCCGGTCGGCCACCTTCTTCAGGACCAGCTCGCGCGGCGTGGCATAGAGGGCCTGGAGCTGTTCCTGATTCGTGATGGCGTGGGCGTCGGTCATGCTGCGGTGTTCCCCCCTGTGTCAGCGCCGCTCGGCCAGGGCGGCGCCCATGGGCGGGCGCCCGGCCATCCGGTGCAGCACATCGTCGCGCCAGAGCACGCGATGCACAACGACCATCGCCACATGCCCCGCGACCAGCGCCAGCAATGTCCAGGCCAGCAGCCCGTGCGCGGCATTGGCCGGCGCCGTCATCCAGCCGATGGGCCCCTGGAAGCCGCCGAACAGCGGTATGCCGAAGGGCGAGAAGGCCTTGCCGGAGCCATAGGCCCGTAGCAGCGCCAGGCTCGGCACGACGAACATCAGCCCATAGATGGCCAGGTGCCCCGCCACCGCCGCCCGGCCGGTCCAGCCAGCCCCGTGCGCCGGGCGCCGCCGCGCGCTGGCGAGCCCCCAGGCGCCGCGCAGCAGCACCAGCAACAGCAGCAGCGTGCCGACCGAGGTGTGGCTGCCGACCATGAAGGCCGTGACCGGCGAGCGCCCCACGATCAGGCGCACCGCCATTCCCGTGAACTGCCAGGCGAAGAGCGCGGCCATGCCCCAGTGCAGGATGCGGCTGACCAGGCCATAGCGTTTCGGATCGTCCAGCCACTGGATGCCTGCCAAGTCGCCCCTCATCACGCCGCACTGCGGTAACGCGGCTTTCATAGCGGTAGCGTGCACCGGGCCGGAAGCGCCGTTTCCAGATGTTACGGTTTCAGCGGCCGTCTCATCGGGCCGGCGTATCTCCGCCCCCCCTCTCGCATCCGGCGGCGGGCAGCGGTATAGGGGGGCCACAGCCCGGAACAACACGAGAATACCGGAGAAGCAGCGCGTGGCCGGCCATAGCCAGTTCAAGAACATCATGCACCGCAAGGGTGCGCAGGACGCCAAGCGCGCCCGGGCCTTCGCCAAGCTGATCCGCGAGATCACGGTCAGCGCGCGCCAGGGCATGCCGGATCCGGCTTTCAACCCGCGCCTGCGCTCGGCGGTGCAGGCCGCGCGGGTGGCCAATATGACCAAGGACACCATCGACCGCGCCATCAAGAAGGCGGCCGGCGCCGCCGGCGGCGAGGATTACGTCGAGGCCCGCTACGAAGGCTACGGCCCGGCCGGCGTCGCCATCATCGTCGAGGCACTGACCGACAACCGCAACCGCACCGCCTCCGACATCCGCTCCGCCTTTTCCAAGTTCGGCGGCGCGATGGGCGAGAGCAATTCGGTGGCGTTCCAGTTCGAGCGGAACGGCGTGGTGCGCTACCAAGCCTCCGTCGGCGATGCCGATACCATGCTGGAAGCCGCCATCGAGGCCGGCGCCGCCGATGTGGAAAGCACCGAGGACGGCCACGAGATCCGCACCGGCATCGAGGACCTCTTCGCCGTCCGCGACGCGCTCGAGGAAAAGTTCGGCCCGGCGGAGAGCGCCAAGCTGGAATGGCGCCCCAACGTGACCGTGGAGCTGGACGAGGAGCGCGCGCGCAGCTTGCTGAAGCTGATCGACGTACTGGACGAGCATGACGACGTGCAGGCCGTGACCGCGAATTTCGAGGTGTCCGAAGCCGTGGCGCAGGCGCTGGCCGATTGATGGTCCCCCGCGGATGATGACCGTGCGGCTGCTGGGCCTGGACCCTGGCTTGCAGCACACCGGCTGGGGCGTGCTGGAGAGCACCGGCAACCGCCTGCGGCACATCGCCGACGGCGTGATCTCCACCACGCCCGACCTGCCGCTGGCCGAGCGGCTCTGCCAGATCCACCGGGCGCTGACCACGCTGCTGGATATCTGGAAGCCTGACGAAGCGGCGGTGGAACATACCTATGTCAACAAGAACCCGGCCTCTGCGCTGAAGCTGGGGCAGGCGCGGGGGGTGGTGCTGCTGACCCCCGCCATGACCGGCATTCCCGTGGCTGAATACCAGGCGATGGAAGTGAAGCGTGCCGTGGTCGGCACCGGCCATGCCGACAAGACCCAGGTGGCCGACATGGTGCGCCGCCTGCTGCCCGGCGCCGTGGTGAAGCGGGCCGATGCGTCGGACGCGCTGGCCGTTGCCATCTGCCACGCGCACCACCGCTCCAGCCGCATCATCCTGGCAAAAGGATACCTGCCGGCATGATCGGAAAACTTACCGGCAAGCTTGATTCTTCCTTCGAGGGCGGCTGCATCTTCGACGTGAACGGGGTGGGCTACCTGGTCGCCTGTTCCGCCCGTGCGCTCTCGGCCCTGCCGCAGGCGCCCGCCATCGCATCGCTGCTGATCGAGACGGCGGTGCGCGAGGACGCCATCACGCTCTACGGCTTCGCGGATGCCGCCGAGCGCGACTGGTTCCGGCTGCTCACCGGCATCCAGGGCGTCGGGCCCAAGGTGGCGCTGTCCCTGCTGTCGGCGCTGTCGCCGGCCGACATGGCGCGCGCCATTTTGGCGGCCGACAAGGGCGCGCTGACCCGCGCCGCCGGGGTCGGCGCCAAGCTGGCCATCCGGCTGATCTCGGAACTCCAGGCCAAGGTCGGCGGTATGCCGATCGGGCCCGCCTTCGCGCCCGGCGTGTCGTCCCTGCCGTTGCCCGCCAATACCGTGGTGTCGGAAACCGTGTCCGTCCTGCTCAACCTGGGTTGGAAGCGGCCGGAAGCCGCCGCCGTCGTCGCCCGCGTGGCGGAGCGGCTGGGCGAGGGGGTCGCCCTGGAACTGCTGATCCGTGAGAGCCTGAAGGAACTCGCACCCCGATGAGCGAGCGCATTTCCGACGGCCACCGCACCGATGAGGACGCGGCCGAGGCGACCCTGCGCCCGCAGACGCTGGACGACTTCACCGGCCAGAAGGGCCTGCGCGAGAACCTCGCCGTCTTCATCCAGGCGGCCAAGGTGCGGGGCGAGGCGCTGGACCATGTGCTGCTGCACGGCCCGCCCGGCCTCGGCAAGACCACCCTGGCGCAGATCGTGGCGCGGGAACTGGGCGTGGGCTTCCGCGCGACATCCGGCCCGGTGCTGCAACGGGCCGGCGACCTCGCCGCCATCCTGACCAACCTGCAGCCGCGCGACGTGCTGTTCGTGGACGAGATCCACCGCCTGCAGCCCGCCATCGAGGAAACCCTCTATCCCGCGATGGAGGATTTCCAGCTCGACCTCATCATCGGCGAGGGGCCGGCGGCGCGCACCGTGCGGATCGACCTGCCGCCTTTCACTCTGGTCGGCGCCACCACCCGGTCCGGCCTGCTGGCGACGCCGCTGCGGGACCGCTTCGGCATCCCGCTGCGGCTGCAATTCTATACGCCGGAGGAATTGCTGCTCATCGTCCGCCGCGGCGCGCAAAAGCTGGGCTTCGCGCTCAGCGATGCCGGGGCGGAGGAAATCGCCAACCGCTCGCGTGGTACGCCGCGCATCGCGGGGCGGCTGCTGCGGCGGGTGCGGGACTTCGCGCTGGTGACGGGGCAGGTGGCCGACCGCGCCATGGCCGATGCCTCACTGTTGAAGCTGGAGGTCGATGCCAAGGGGCTGGACGGCATGGACCGCCGTTACCTGCGCCGCATCGCCGAACACCATGGCGGTGGCCCGGTGGGGGTCGAGACCCTGGCCGCGGCCCTGTCCGAGGGGCGGGACACACTGGAAGAGGTCGTGGAACCCTACCTGATCCAGGAGGGCTTCGTGCTTCGCACTCCACGCGGACGTGTTCTGGGCGAGCCTGGATGGCGCCACCTGGGCATGGCACCCCCCGCCGGCAGCCAGGCGGACCTGCTGGGGGGCTTCTGATGGCCGCGCACCGCTGGCCCGTGCGCGTCTATTTCGAGGACACCGACGCGGGCGGCATCGTCTACCACGCCAATTATCTGCGTTGGGCGGAAAGGGCACGGACAGAATCCTTGCGTGCCATGAACTTGCCGCATCAACTTATGATACTGCGTTATGCGTCCTTGCTCGTGGTGCGACGCATCGAAGTGGAGTATGTGGCCCCCGCGCGGCTCGACGATCAGCTGATTGTCGAGACCCGCGTGCGGAAGGTAGGCGGGGCCTCGGTCGATCTGGACCAGCGGGTCCTGGACGAATCCGGGGCGTTGCGGGCGGTGCTGACCGTCGGGCTGGTCTGCGTGCGCGCCGAAGGGATGCGCCCGGCGCCGATCCCGGAACCCTGGCGCAGCGCCCTGCGCGACGGAATGAATTGACGGCGGCCCCGCCAGGGGTCGGCCGAGCGAAGGAGATGGCCGTGGGTGGCAGCGTGAGTGAGGCGAATCTCGGCCAGGTGGCCCACGACCTGTCGCTGTGGGGCTTGTTCCTGCAGGCTGACTGGATTGTGAAGCTTGTGATGCTGGGCCTGATCGTGGCCAGCATCTGGGTCTGGGCCGTGGTGTTCGAGAAGGTCACGACGCTGCGCCGGGCCAACCGCGCCGCCAGTGCCTTCGAGGAGAAGTTCTGGTCCGGCGGCAGCCTCGAGCAACTCTACCAGAGCGAAGGCGAGCGCCCGAACCACCCGATGGCCGCCGTCTTCGGCGCCGCCATGCGGGAATGGGAGCGCAGCGCCACCCGCACCGTGGCGCCGGACGCCGCCCAGGCCGGCATGCAGCAGCGCGCCGAGCGCGCGATGAACGTGGCCGTGCAACGCGAGATGGAGGGCATGGAACGCTGGATGGTGTTCCTGGCCTCGGTCGGCTCGGTCGGGCCCTTCGTCGGCCTGTTCGGCACGGTCTGGGGCATCATGAACAGCTTCAGCGCCATCGCCGGCATGAACAACACCAACCTCGCCGTCGTGGCCCCCGGCATCGCCGAGGCGCTGTTCGCGACGGCCATCGGCCTGGTGGCCGCCATCCCGGCGGTCCTGGCCTATAACAAGATCTCCACCGATCTCGGCCGCTTCGCCTCGCGTCTTGAGAGCTTCTCGACGGAGTTCGCCGCCATCCTCTCCCGCCAGGCCGAGGAGCGCGTCTGAGCATGGCGATGTCCTCGGGGGGCGGCGGAAAAGGTCGCGGGCGCTACAAGGCGATGGCCGAGATCAACGTGACGCCCCTGGTGGACGTCATGCTGGTGCTGCTCATCATCTTCATGGTGGCAGCGCCGCTGATGACGGTCGGCGTGCCGATCGACCTGCCCAAGACCAATGCGAGCGCGCTGAACCAGGAGAGCGAGCCGCTGACGATCTCGCTCAATGCCGAGGGCCGCATCTTCATCCAGGAGAGCGAGGTGCCGATGGAGGGCCTCGTCACGCAGCTCCAGGCCATCCTGCGCGAGCAGCCGGCCGGGGCGCCCGAGCGGCGCATTTTCGTGCGCGGCGACAAGGGCATCAATTACGGCCGGGTGATGGAGGTGATGGGCACCATCTCCTCCGCCGGCTTCACCAAGGTCGCACTGCTGGCCGAGCAGCCTTCCGGCGTGCCGGCGGCCATCGGCGCCGCGCCGCGCCCAGCCGCGCCCGCGCCCGCCCAGCCGCGGCGCTGAGACAGGAACGGCATTCCCCTGATGGCCCGTTCTGGCCTCCGTTTCTGGGCGATCGTCTCCGCGGCGTTGCATGTGCTCTTCGCGCTGCTGATGCTGCTCGGCCTGCCCACGCCGAAAATCGAGGAACCGCGCGAGCAGGCCATCACGGTCGAGCTGATGCCGGCCGACAACCCGCAACTCGCCAACGCACCCAACCCGCTGCCGCTGCCGGCGCCCCCCGCGCCGGAGCAGACGCCGGACACGGCCACCGTGCCGACGGACCCGGACCTGCCGCAATCGGCGACGCCCACGCCGCCGCCACCCCCACCGCCGCCACCCCCGGCCCCGGCGCCCACCCCGGCGCCGCC
>JAQGHX010000197.1 GCA_028288745.1 Roseomonas sp.
AGCGCCGCCGCGCCGCGCGTGCTGCAGGGGGCCACCCAGCGCGACGGCCCGCGCCTGGGCCTGGATATCGTCGATTATGACGAGAACGGCGCCATGCGCTTCTCCGGCACCGCCGCCCCCGGCGAGACGGTGCGCGTCTATGTGGACCAGCGCCATGCCGGCGATGCCGCCGCCGATGCGGGCGGCCGCTGGGCCCTGCGGCCCGAGCCGGTGCCCCAGCCCGGCCGCCACACGCTGCGGGTGGACCAGATGGGCCCGCACGGCCGGGTGGCGGCGCGGCTGGAGCTGCCCTTCCAGCGCGACACGGCGCCGGCCGGGGCCGCCATGGCGGCGGAAGGCCATGTCGTGGTGCAGCCGGGGCACAATCTCTGGCGCATTGCCCGTGCAACCTATGGGCGTGGTATCCGCTACACGGTCATCCACCGGGCCAATACTGGCCAGATCCGGGACCCGGACCGCATCTATCCGGGCCAGATTTTTAACCTTCCTCCTCCCTGACGTCCCTGCCCGTGGTTGTTCCTGAGGGCCGGACGGACCATAACCGCGGGTATCATGGCGCTCATCGAAAGCATTCGTCTGGTAGTCAGCAAGCCGCATCCGGCTGGCCGGCCCTTCATCATCGGCGGTGCCGCAGTGGCCGTGGCGGGTGGCATCGCCATCGGCACCTGGCTGTTCTGGCTCGCCGCGGCCTTCACCCTCTTCTGCCTGTATTTCTTCCGCGACCCCGAACGGGTGACGCCCGCGCGCCCCGGCCTGTTCGTGGCACCGGCCGATGGCCGCGTGGTCATGGTGGGCCCCGCCGTGCCGCCAGAGGAACTCGGCCTTGGCCCCAACCCGCGCTGGCGGGTGGCAATCTTCCTCTCGGTGGTCGATGTGCACGTCAACCGCAGCCCCTGCGACGGCGTTGTGACCCGCGTGGCCTACCGCCCCGGGAAGTTCTTCAATGCCAGCCTGGACAAGGCCAGCGTGGACAATGAGCGCAACGCGCTCGCGATGCGCCTGCCCGGCGGGCAGGAGATCGCCGTCGTGCAGATCGCCGGCCTGATTGCCCGCCGCATCCTCTGCGACGTGCGCGAGGGCGACAGCCTGGCCGCCGGCCAGCGCTTCGGCATCATCCGCTTCGGCAGCCGCACCGACCTGTACCTGCCCGAGGGCGTGCGCCCGCTGGTGGCCGTGCACCAGCTGATGGTAGGCGGCGAGACGGTGATCGCCGAAATGGCATCCGCCCCGCAGCAGCCGGTGCTGCACACCGATACGGGATTCTGATGCCGCAGACCGACCTGGAGCCCCGCCGCCGCTTCCGCTTCGCGCCCCGCAAGCGACCTCGTTTCCAGGGCCAGTCCTTCAACCGGCTGATCCCGAACATCCTCACCATGCTCGGCCTCTGCGCCGGGCTCACGGCCATGCGCTTCGCGCTCGACGGGCGGTGGGAACCCGCGGCGGCGCTGATCATCGTGGCCGGCGCGATCGACGGGCTCGACGGCCGGCTGGCACGGCTGCTGAAGGCCACCAGCCGCTTCGGCGCGGAGTTCGACAGCCTGTCGGACTTCCTGTCCTTCGGCGTGGCGCCCGCCATGGTGCTCTATCTCTGGACCATGGATGCCTATCGCGGGCTGGGCTTCGTGCCCTGCGTGCTCTTCGCGGTCTGCATGTCGCTGCGCCTCGCCCGCTTCAACGCGACGCTGGATGCGGGACCCGTGCCGATCACCGGGCCCGCCCCCAAGCCCGCCTACGCGCAGAGCTTCTTTACCGGCGTGCCGGCCCCGGCCGGCGCCGGGCTGGCGCTGTTCCCGATGTTCGTGTCGCTGACCTTCGAGGGCTGGGGCTGGACCGGCATGGCCCATGCCGTGCGGCACCCGCTGTTTGTCGGGCTGGTGCTGACGGCGGTGGCGCTGATGCTGGTCAGCACCGTGCCTACCTGGTCGTTCAAGAACTTCAAGGTGCGGCGGGAGTATGTGCTGCCGCTGCTGATCTCGGTCGGCGCCTATGCCGCGCTGCTGGTGGGCGAGCCCTGGGCGGCGCTGGCGGCGGCGGGGCTGATCTATATCGGCATGTTGCCCTTCTCCGTCCGCTCCTACATCCACCTGAAGCGGGAGGCCGAGGAATTGCGGCAGCCCGTGCCGCCGGAAGGCGACGTGGCCGCGCCGTGATCGGCCAGGTGCCGCTGCCGTTGGCGGGCGGCGGCATCGCCCTTGTGCATGGCGGGTCCTTCGAGGACTGCCCGCCCGGCCTGTTCGGCCTTTGCCTGGAGGAACGGGCAGGCAATGCCGCCAGCGCCGCCATCCTGCTGCCCGTGCCGGATTTCGGGCTGCCTTCCTTGCCGCCCCTGAGGGCCGCCCTGGCCGGTACCCTGCGGGTGCTGCCGGGCCAGACGGTCTATGTCGGCTGCCGCGCCGGGCTGGGGCGGACCGGCACCGTGCTCGCCTGCCTCGCCCGTCTCAGTGGCGTGACGGAGGACCCGGTGGAATGGGTCCGCCGCCACTACCACCCGTGCGCGATCGAGACGGCGGCGCAGGAGGATTTCGCGCGCCACGCCGTGCTGCGGCCCTGACCCATGACACACCCTGTTGAGCCGGCGCCGCTAGCGGTGCCCCGGCAATCCCGGCAGAATGTGTCGCCCGCGCCGCGATCCGCGATGCCGGGCGCTACCCGATGCCGGCCGAGACTGTCAGCAGAGCCCCGATGCCCCATCCCTCGCGAGCGACCTTCCCGCCCCGGCCCCCGCCCCTGGCCCCCGCCAATGACCGCCGCCTCCTGGCGCGGCGGCCCGGCACAGCGCCGCGCGCGTGGAGCCGTCTGGACGAGGCGGCCGGTACCCCGCTGCCCTTCGCCCTGCTGTTCCCGCTCCTCTGGGCCACCGGTTTCCGGGACTAGGTGCTGCATGACCGGACCGATGGCATGAGCCAGCCCGGCACGACGGGTCGCCCCGCATGAACCACCGGACCGGCGCATGATCGCCTGGATGCTGGCCGGTTTGCTGGCCGTGCTCGTGCTGCTGGCGGGCTGTGGCGCCATGGGCCGGACGCGCGTGGCCCGCGGCGGCGGGGTCGCGGTGTCCGCCGGCTTCGTGGTGCTGGCGGTGGCGGCGCTCTTGCAGGGCGGGGCCACGCCGGTGCTGCTGCCCTTTGGCCCGCCCTGGGCACCGCTTAGCCTGGGGCTGGACGGGCTCTCCGCCTGGTTCCTGCTGCTGCTGGGCCTGGGTGGCGTGGCGGCCGGACTGGCGGGCTGGGCGGCTGCCGACGCGGCGCCGCGCCGGCTGATGCTGTGGCCGCTGCTGCTGGGCGGCCTGGCCCTGACATTGCTGGCGGCGGACGCCTTCGCCCTGCTGCTGGGCTTCGCGCTGGCCGCCTTCACCGCCCATGCGCTGCTCCTGGCCGAGGGGGCCTGGGGCGAACGCCCCGCCATCCAAAGCGTAGGCCCCGCCGAATCCTTGGGTGAACGCCCCATCGACCCCCGAGGCGAACGCCGCGGCGGCGCCTGGGGCGACCTGCTGGCCACGCTGCTGGCGGTGGCCGGGCTGGCCATGGCCGTGGGGCTGCTGGCCGGGCTTTCGGGCGACCTGTCCTTCGCCGGGCTGCGCGCCACGCCGCCTGGTGGCGCCACCGCCCTGGCCGTGCTGCTGCTGGTGCTGCCCGGCATCGGGGCGCGGGCGGCGCTGCCTTTGCTGGCGCCGCTGCCGCCGGGCCCCGCGATGCTGCTGGTGGCCGGGGCCATGCCGCCGGTCGCGCTCTATGTGCTCGCCCGGCTGCTGCTGGATTTCGGCGGGCCGGCGCAGCCGCTGTGGTGGGGCGCGCCACTGCTGGTGGTGGGGGCCGCCGCCGCCCTGGCCGGTGCCTTGCGGGCGCTGCGGCAGGAGGAACTCGGCCGGCTGCTGGCGGGGGTGGCGCTGCACCACCTGGGGCTGGCCGTCGTGGCGCTGGGGCTGGTGGCGGCGCTGCGCGCGGCCGACCTCGGTGCGCTGGCGGCGGTGGCGGGCGGTGCCGCGCTGCTGCACCTGCTGGCGCAGGCCCTGTTCATGCCCCTGCTGTGGCTGGCGGCGGCCGAGGTCTCGCAGGGCGCCGGCTTCCGCCATCTGGACCGGCTGGGCGGGCTGGTGCACGCGATGCCGATGGTGGCCTGGGCCGCCCTGCTGGGCGCCGCCGCCGCGGCGATGCTGCCGCCGCTGCCCGGCTTCGCGGGTGGCTGGCTGCTGCTGCAATCGCTGTTCGCGGCGTGGCGGGTGGGGGTGCCGGGCTTTCAGATCCTGGTGGTGCTGGTGGTCGCGGTGCTGGGGCTTTCCATCGCCACCCTGGCCTCGGCGCTGCTGCGCTTCTGGGGGCTGGCCTTCCTGGGCCGGCCGCGCACGCCCCGCACCCTGGGCGCGCGCGAAGCCGCCAGCCTGCCGCGTGGCCTGCTGCTGGCCCTGGCGGCGCTGACGCTGCTGCTGGGCCTGCTGCCCGGCCCGCTGCTGCGCCTCGCCGAGCCCGCCCTGCTGCTG
>JAQGHX010000205.1 GCA_028288745.1 Roseomonas sp.
TGACCCATAACACCCTCTAGGTTTTTATTAAAAGCCGCGTGGGCTGGACCGTCAGTCGCCGGAAGGCCAGGCCCTCCGGCGCATTTCAAACACCTTGATCTAAACCCATGGCGGGGTTCGGGGTGACACTGTCACCCCGGCGGGAGTGTCCAGAGAGGGCAGCGCCCTCTTTGGCCCTGCCCCGGCGCAAAGAAAATCGCCGGGAGGAAAAATCCCCTCCCGGCGTCGTTCGGCCTGTCGGATGAAGCCGCTTCGTATCAGCCCAGCCGTTCGCCGTGCAGCGAGACGTCGAGGCCTTCGCGTTCTTCTTCCTCGGTGACGCGGAGGCCGATGACGACATCCACGATCTTGAGGAGGATGAAGGTGCCGATCGCCGTGAAGACGAAGGTGGCGACCACCGCGTAGAGTTGCAGCATGAACTGGCCGAAGCTGCCGGCGATACCTTCCGGCGCGGCCGGAGTGCCCGAGAGCGGGCCGTAGGCGAAGACGCCCGTCAGCAGCGCGCCGACGATGCCGCAGACGCCGTGCACGCCGAAGGCGTCCAGGCTGTCATCGTAGCCGCACCAGTGCTTGAGCGCGGTCGCGCCCCAGAAGCCGGCGAGACCCGCGGCGAGGCCGATGATCACGGCCGGCACCGGCAGCACGAAGCCGGCGGCCGGGGTGATGGCGACCAGGCCCGCCACAGCGCCCGAGATGGCGCCGAGGACGGAGGGCTTGCCCTTGGTGATCCACTCGGCGAACACCCAGGCCAGCGTCGCGGCGCCGGCGGCGAGCTGCGTCACCAGCATGGCCATGCCCGCGCGGCCACCGGCGCTGCCCGCCGAGCCGGCGTTGAAGCCGAACCAGCCCACCCACAGCATGCTGGCGCCGATGACGGCGAAGGCTAGGTTGAAGGGGGACATGTTCTCGGCACCAAGGCCGGTGCGCTTGCCCAGCACCAGCGCGCCCACCAGGCCGGCGACGCCCGCGTTGATATGCACCACCGTGCCGCCCGCGAAATCCAGCGCGCCAAGGGTGAAGATCCAGCCGTTCGGGTGCCAGACCCAGTGCGCGACGGGCGCGTAGATCAGCAGCGACCACAGCACCGCGAAAACGGCGAGCGCGGAGAACTTGATGCGGTCCGCCCAGGCGCCGACGGCCAGCGCGGGCGTGATGATGAAGAACGTCATCTGGAACATGACAAAGACGGTTTCGGGGATGGTGAAGGCCACCGCCCCGTCGCCGCTGCCCAGGGTGAAGGGCTGGTCCCAGTTCACGGCGATGCCGGACAGGAAGACGCGGGACAGGTCGCCGAAATAGGCACCGCCCTCGCCGAAGGCGATGGAATAGCCCGCCACCAGCCAGACGATGCTCAGCAGTGCCGCCAGGAAGAAGGACTGCATCAGGGTGGCGAGGATGTTCTTCTTGCGCACCATGCCCGCATAGAACAGCGCGAGGCCGGGGATGGTCATCATCAGCACCAGGGCGGTGCTGGTGAGCATCCAGGCGGTGTCGCCCGAATTCACGGTGGGGGCCGCATCCTGCGCGAAGGCAGGGCTGGCGAGCAGGAGGGCGGGGAGGAAGGCGGCAGCGCCGCGCGCCTTCGCCAGGGCCGTACGCATCGGCTTCGGTTCCGTTGTCATCGGGTTGCGGGCGTGTGTCGGGGAGCCTGACATCAGAGTGCCTGGTCGTCGGTCTCGCCGGTGCGGATGCGCAGGGCGCGTTCCACATCCATGACGAAAATCTTGCCATCGCCGATCTTGCCCGTGCGGGCGGTGGTCGCGATGGCTTCCACCACAGCGTCCACGAGGTCGGTGGGCACCGCCACCTCGATCTTCAGTTTGGGCAGGAACGACACGTGATATTCCGCGCCGCGGTAGATCTCGGTCTGGCCTTTCTGCCTCCCGAAACCCTTTACCTCGGTCACCGTGAGCCCTTGCACGCCGAGCGGGGTAAGCGCCTCGCGCACCTCGTCCAGCTTGAACGGCTTGATAACTGCCATGACCAGCTTCATGCGCTGCGGCCCCCTTTTGCTTCCGCCTTAGCCGCCTGGGCTATGCGAATGCCGTGCCACAGGCTGGCACCCGGCCCGCGCCATGCGGATCGCCAGGGTGACAAAGCGTTGCGGGCCCTTCCGAAGCGACGCGCTTGAGCAGCGGCCCACCGGCACAATGCTGTTTCACCAGGGGCGACGGAATTCATGCCCAAAATTTGAGCAGGCTGCGCCCTCGCCTCGCGCTGCCGGCCGGGGCACAATGCCGGGATGAGCGAAGAGATCGAGGTCTGCATCGTCGGCGCCGGGCCAGTTGGCGCTACTCTGGCCGCCACCCTGGCGACGGCGGGGGTGCGCGTGGCGGTGGTGGACGCGGCGCCGCTGCCGCCCATGGAACTGCCGGAATTCGACGGCCGCGCCTATGCCATCGCCGCCACCAGCCGCCACCTGCTGGACGCCGCCGGGGTCTGGGCCCTGCTGCCCCAGGCTCCTGGCCCGATTCGCCACATTCGCGTGGTGGACGGCGCGCCCGGCGAGCCCGCCAGCCGGCTGGGTCTGGATTTCGACGCGGCCGATACCGGGGGCGACCCATTCGGCTGGATGGTCGAGGCACGGTCGCTGCGCGTGGCGCTGAATGCCCGCATGGCCGGGCTGGAGCATCTCACGCTGTATGCCCCGGCCCAGGCCGATGTCGCGCGTGATGAAACGGGCGCCACCATCCGCCTCTCGACCGGGCAGAGCCTGCGGGCGCGGCTGGTGGTGGGCGCGGAAGGCCGCAACAGCCTGCTGCGCCGCCAGGCCGGCATTGGCGCCACGCGGTTCGATTATCACCAATTGGGCATCGTCGGCGCCATCGCGCATGAACGGCCGCATGAGCAGGCGGCGCTGGAGCAATTCCTGCCCAATGGGCCTTTCGCCCAGTTGCCGCTGGCCCCGAGTGCCGGGCATCCCAACGCCTCTGCCATCGTCTGGAGCGAGAAGCGCGCCCTGGCCGAACGCTTCCTGGCCCTGCCGGATGAAGCCTATGGGCGGGAGATCGAGCGCCGGATGGGTAGCCATCTGGGCCGCGTCACGCCCATCGGGCGCCGCTGGTCCTACCCGCTGGCCGCCATGCATGCCGCCCGCTACGCCGACACGCGGCTGGCGCTGGTGGGGGATGCCGCGCATGGCATCCATCCCATTGCCGGGCAGGGGCTGAACCTGGGTTTCCGTGACGTGGCGGTGCTGGCGGAACTGGTGGTGGAAGCCATTGCCGCCGGTCAGGATGCCGGCGGCGCCGGGCTGCTGGCGCGCTACCAGGCCGCCCGCCGGCCGGATGCGCTGCTGATGCTGGGGGCCACCCACGCGCTGGAGCGGCTGTTCGGCAACAGCCTGCCGCCGCTGCGCATCGCCCGCCGCCTGGGACTGGCGGCGGTGCAGCGGATGCCGGCGCTGAAGCAGTTCTTCGCGAAGCGGGCGATGGGGTTCGGCTCGGCCACGGGCGGCCTGCTGGAAGGGCGTGGGCTGGTGTCGCTGCCACGGTAGGAAAAGGCCGGGGAAAGAATTCCCCGGGCCCCTTCTTTGTTTTTCGGGTCAGGATATGGGGGCTGCACCGGCAGCGCCGACGGCCAGATATACGGCCAGATATAAAGAAGGGTTCCGGGGAATTCCTTCCCCAGCCTTTCCTTCCTACGACAGAACTTCCGCCTTCAGGTCGATCACCGGCGGCGGGGCGGGATGACGTTCCCAGGCGATGCGCACCGCGGCGGCCCCGTATTCCCGCTCCAGCCGCCGCACCGTGAAATGCGCGCGGCCCAGGGTGCGGAAATGTTCCAGGAAAGCGAGGTTCACCGCCGCCCCGGCGGCCGCGCCGAAGACGGGTGCCGCCTGGGCGCCCAGCTTCAGCAGCAGCGGCCCGGTGAAGCGCGCGGCGATAGCGCCGATGAAGCCCGGCAGCAGCGCCGCGCTGACATTCGGCAGGAACTGGGCGAGCGCCAGCCGGGTGGCGAAATAGCCGGTCTCGGTGGCGTCATCCGTGGCGCCCGGCCCGCCGAGGGCGAACACCTTCAGGCATTCGGCGCCGGTTTCCAGGGCGCGGGGGTCCTCCCCCGCCGCCTCGGCCTCGGCGGCGATCTGGCGCAGCAGCAGGGTGGTGGAGATCGGCAGTTCCACCAGCGTGCCCGGCAGGCCGAAGGCGCCGCCCGCCGCGCCGCTGGCCGCCGCCAGCCCGCGATGGATCCAGGCCGGCGAAAGCCCGCCCGGGGTCCAGCCGGGCGCGCTACGCGTCGCGGCGGAGAGCGCGCGGGCCAGGGCCCGGCGCACCGTGCCGTCCAGCATGCCCTGGGCCACCTTCGGCAGCCGCTTGCGCAGCGCCTCGATCGGGGTGCCGGCCATGCCCGCCAGCCTCGCCGCCAGCGAGCTTTCCTCGAGCACCCGCCGCGCCGCGTCCAGTTCCGCCTGCGCGTGCGGGGGGATGGGGAGTAGCGCGGGCAGGTTCTCGGTCATCGGCGGTCCCTTACAGGATGAAGCGGCTGAGATCGGCGCTGGCGGCGAGCGGCGCCACCTTGTCGTTCACGTAACTCGCGTCGACCCGCACCTGTTCCCCGTTGCGGTCGCTGGCGCTGAAAGAAATCTCCTCCAGCATCTTCTCCAGTACCGTGGACAGGCGGCGGGCGCCGATATTCTCCACCCGCGCGTTGATATCGGCGGCGAGATCCGCCACGGCGTCTATCGCGTCGTCCGTCAGTTCCAGCGTCACGCCCTCGGTCCCCAGCAGCGCGACATACTGCTTGGCGAGGGAATGTTCCGGCTCCGTCAGGATGCGCCGGAAATCGTCGCGCGTCAGCGCGGAGAGTTCCACCCGGATCGGCAGGCGGCCCTGCAACTCCGGCAGCAGGTCCGACGGCTTGGCGGTGTGGAAGGCGCCGGACGCGATGAACAGGATGTGGTCGGTCTTCACCGGCCCGTACTTGGTGGTGACCGTGGTGCCTTCGATCAGCGGCAGCAGGTCGCGCTGCACGCCCTCGCGCGAGACATCGCCACCGCGCGCGCCGCCGCCCTCGGCCGAACGGGCGCAGACCTTGTCGATCTCGTCGAGGAAGACGATGCCGTGGTTCTCGGCATGCACCACCGCCGCGCGGGTCAGCTTGTCATTGTCCAGCAGGCGGTCGGCCTCGTCCTGCGTCAGCGCGATGCGCGCCTCGGCCACCTGCATCTTGCGCGGCCGTGCCTGGCGGCCGAACATCTTGCCCATCATCTCCTGGATATTGGCCATCTGGCCGGGCGGCATCCCCGGCATGTCCATGGCGCCGATCGGGGTGGCGGAGGATTGCTCGGCCACCTGTACCTCGACTTCCTTGTCCTCCAGTGTGCCTTCGCGCAGCATCCGGCGGAATTTCAGGCGCGTCTCGCCCGAGGCGCCCTCGCCGACCAAGGCGGTGACGAGCCGTTCCTCGGCCGCCAGTTCGGCCTTGGCCTGAACTTCCCTGCGGGCGGCGTCGCGGGCACGGGTGATCGAGACCTCGATCAGGTCGCGGACGATGCTTTCCACGTCGCGGCCGACATAGCCAACCTCGGTGAACTTGGTGGCCTCGACCTTGATGAAGGGGGCACCGGCCAGCTTCGCCAGGCGGCGGGCGATTTCCGTCTTGCCGCAGCCGGTGGGGCCGATCATCAGGATGTTCTTCGGCACCACCTCGTCACGCATACCGTCGGGCAGTTGCTGGCGCCGCCAGCGGTTGCGCAAGGCGATGGCGACGGCGCGCTTGGCGTCGTTCTGGCCGATGATGAAGCGGTCAAGCTCGGAGACGATCTCGCGCGGAGACAGGTTCACGGCGTCAGTCATGATTCAAAGCGTCTCCAGCACGTAGCGCCCATTGGTATAGACGCAGATTTCCGAGGCGATGCGCATCGACTTCTTCGCCACGTCCTCGGCCGTCATGCCGTCGATATCGATCAGTGCCCGCGCGGCGGCCAGCGCGAAATTGCCGCCCGAGCCGATGCCGATGATGCTGTCCTCCGGCTCCAGCACGTCGCCATTGCCGGTGATCAGCAACGAGCGGTCCTTATCCGCCACCGCCAGCAGCGCCTCCAGCCGCCGCAGGTAGCGGTCGGTGCGCCAATCCTTGGCAAGTTCGACCGCCGCGCGTTCCAGCTGGTCGGGGAAGCGCTCCAGCTTGGCCTCCAGCCGTTCCAGAAGAGTAAATGCATCGGCGGTGGCGCCGGCGAAGCCGGTCAGCACCTTACCGTTGG
The DNA here is from genome assembly GCA_028288745.1 of Roseomonas sp. GTDB lineage: Bacteria > Pseudomonadota > Alphaproteobacteria > Acetobacterales > Acetobacteraceae > Pseudoroseomonas. The sequence goes on from JAQGHX010000205.1 coordinate 6,203, forward strand.
CGATGCGCCGCACCTTGCGCGCATTGCCCTTCACCACGGTCTGCCCAAGGCTGACCTGGCCATCGCCGGCCATCGCCACCTTTCCATCCTTGCGAACGCACAGGATGGTCGTGCCATGCCAGCCAATCGGATCGTGAATCGTCGTATTCATGTTGGCCGAGATGGCATCGGCTGTGCTGCCGGACAAGGACGCCTCTCCTCGCCACAGCCTGGGCGAGGCCCTTTTGGGCCGCCCGCCGGGGTGAGCAGGCCATTCCGGGCCGCCCTCCGCCTGGAATGGCGTGACGGCGCGGAGCAGCGCGACGTGGGTCCGGCGGTCAGGGGCGCGGAGCCGAAACGGCCATGCCGGCCGCCTGCCGGCCAGCGGGCCAAGCCCTGCCGCCGCACCCGAACCTGGATGCCCCAAACCTGAAAGCTCCGAACCTGAATAAACGTCAGGGCAGGGGAACAGCGCCCCTGCCCAGCCCCGTCAATGGCGCGCCAGCCGCCCTTCCACCGCCACGACGGCCCCGCCATGGGTCTCCAGGTATCCCGCCAGCATGTCTTCCAGCGCCGGCCCGTTGTCATAGGCCTCCAGCGCCGCGTCGCGGAGGGAGGCGTAGCCGTCACCGCCCTGGCGCATGAAATTGTTGGTCACCACGCGGTAGGCGCGGTCCGGCTCCAGCGGCACGAAGCGGCCATCCTGCCGCACCTCCACCGAGCGCAGCCGCTGCCCGGCGGGGGCGGCGGCCTCGAACACCACGCGCAGCCCGCCCAGTTGCGGGAAGCGCCCGGCATTCTGGCCCAGCATCGACAGGCCGTTCTCCAGCGCCGCGCGCAGCGCGCCGCCGCGGATGGTCAGGCTCGCGAGGGTATTGGAGAAGGGTAGCACCGCCAGCACGTCGCCCCAGGTGACGGTGCCGCCGGGCAGGTTGGCGCGGATGCCGCCGCCGTTCAGCAGGGCGATCTCGGCCTGGGGATCGGCGGCCAGCATGGCGTCGGCCAGCAGGTTGCCGATGGCGCATTCGCCCTCGCGGCAGCCCTCGATGCTCAGCGGCAGGGCCAGGCGGCCGACGGCGCGGGCGCGCCACCCGGCCAGCGGCGCGGCATACCCGGCGACGATGGCGGCGACCCCGGCATCCTCCGCCAGGTCCGGGCCGATCTCGCGCACCTGGCCGGAGGCGTTATGGGAGACGACCCGGCCATCGGGCGCCAGGTCCAGGTCCAGCCGGCCCAGCCAGCGGCCGTGGCAGCCGGATTGCACGATGCGCACCGCGCGGTCGCGCCCTTCCACCAGCATGGGGTGCGGACCGGTGGCGCCGGCGAGGCCATTGGTCAGCAGGGTATGGCTGTGGCCGCCGGCGATGATGTCGATGCCCGGCACCAGCGCCGCCAGCCTGCGGTCCTCCTCCAGCCCCAGATGGGACAGGATGACGATGGTGGCCGGCCCTTCCGCGCGCAGCCCGGCGATGGCGCGCTCAGCGGCCTCGGCGGCATCGGTGAAGCGCAGGGTGGGGCCGGGGGAGGAGCCCTGCGGCGTCGTCTCGGTGGTCAGGCCGATGATGCCGATGCGGGCGCCCGCGCGGGTCAGTATGGTATAGGGGCGGATGCGGCCGTGCAGCAGCGGCTCGGCGCTGGTGTCGAGATTGGCGGAGAGCAGCGGGAACGGCACGGCGGCCGCATAGCGCGCCAGCACGGCCGGGCCGTTGTCGAATTCATGGTTGCCCAGGGCCATGGCCTCGGTGCCGGTGGCGCGCTGCACGGCGGCCTCGGCCAGCCCTTTGTGGGCGGTGTAGTAGAGGCTGCCCATGAACTGGTCGCCGGCATCGAGCTGCAGCACGGCGCGGCCATCGGCGGTGGCCTCGGCACGGCCGGCGGCGAGGGCGGTGGCGAGGCGCGCGCTGCCGCCTAGACAGGGGCGGCCGGCGCGGCAGGCGGCGGCGCCGGCATCGACGCCGTCATGCTTGGAATGGAAGTCGTTCAGGTGCAGCAGCGCCAGCCGCGCGGCGGGCGCCGCCATGGCCCGGCGCAGCGCCGGCAGGGGCAGCGCCGCGGCCACCCCGCCCAGCAGGCCCGCGGAGAGCATCGCGCGGCGCGTCGTGGCGGTCATCGTGCTTTTTCCATAACGGTGCTGGACGAATTCGAACAAAAGGCACTGGCCCTCATGCTTTAGCCCAAGACTTGCCGTATTTCGATCGTCCCTTGGGTAACACCCCGCGCAAACCCCTGCGAATCTCCTGGGCGGGTCCGACCCCCGCTTGTCCTCAGCCCGAACTGCGACTGGAATGCGCGATGCAGGTCTACCTGCCGATCGCCGAAATGTCGGTGGATGCCCTGGTACTGCTCGGGATCGGGTTCGGCGTGGGCTGGCTTTCAGGCATGTTCGGCGTGGGCGGCGGCTTCCTGCTGACCCCCATCCTGATCCTGATCGGCATTCCCTCCGCCGTCGCCGTCGCCTCGGGCGCCAACCAGACGCTGGGCGCCTCGGTCTCCGGCCTCATCGCGCAGTGGCGGCGGGGCAATGTGGACCTCAAAATGGGCGGCGTGCTGCTGGCGGGGGGGTTCTGCGGCAGCTTCCTCGGCGTGCAGCTCTTCGCGTGGCTGCGGCGGCAGGGGCAGGTCGACCTCGCGGTCTCGGTCTTCTATGTGGTGGTGCTGGGCAGCGTCGGTGCCCTGATGGTGCGGGAGAGCGTGCGCGCCATCCTGCGCCGCCGCCGCAAGGGGGGGACGCCCGCCCGCCTGCACACGCATTTCTGGATGCACGGGCTGCCCTTCAAGATGCGCTTCCGCAAGTCGCGCCTCTACATCTCGGTCATTCCGCCGGTGCTGGTGGGGTTCAGCATCGGCGTGCTCTCGGCCGTCATGGGCGTGGGCGGCGGTTTCATGCTGGTGCCGGGCATGATCTACCTGCTGGGCATGCCGACCTCGGTGGTCATCGGCACCTCGCTGTTCCAGGTGGTGTTCGTGGCGGCCAACGTGACGGTGTTGCAGGCGGTCAGCACCGGCAGCGTCGATATCGTGCTGACCCTGCTGCTGCTGATCGGCGGCGTGGCGGGGGCGCAGTTCGGCGCCGCCATGGGCACCCGCCTGCGCGGTGAGGAAACCCGCGCCCTGCTGGGCATGATGGTGCTGGCAGTCGCCGTCAGCCTGCTCTGGGGGCTGATCCGCACGCCCGATTCCCTCTTCGTGATCGGGCCGCTCCCGTGAGAGGCCGGGCATGGCCCCGCGGGCTGCCGCTGCTGGCCCTCGCGCTGGCCCTGCTGCTGCCGCCACCCGCGCTCGCGCAGGGTGTGGCCCCAGGCCCCGCGCCACAGAGCCCGCCCACTAGCCCCGCGCCGCAAGGCGCGCTGGCCGACCCCGTGCCGCAGGGCGCGCCGGCCAGCCCCGATCCGGCCACGCCGCTGACGCAGTTATTGCCGCCGCCCCTGC
>JAQGHX010000207.1 GCA_028288745.1 Roseomonas sp.
CTGGAAGCCGTGTCCCGCCCCCGCCCGAGCAGGCCGATGGTGAAGGGCTCGGTGCGGTGCGCCGCGACGCCGACGCGCTGAAAGGCAATATCGCCGCGGGCGCGCGGCAAACCGGCAGCGAACTCCAGGACGAAGCCAGTAATGTCATGAGCGGCATGAAGGACATGGGCGCCGAATTGGCTGGCGTGGCCCGGCTAAAGGCGGCCGGATTGGCTGAACAGGGCAAGGAGGCCGGTGCGGAACGCGCCGAGGGCCTCGCGAATGCGGTGCGGCGGGTCGCTGACGACCTGGAGGACAGTTCCCCGGAAATTGCCAAGCATGTGAGATCTGCCGCTGATTCCGTCGAGAGCGTGGCCAGTTCGCTGCGGCAGCGGAGTGCCGGCGACCTTTTGAACGATGTCAATGACTTCGCCCGTCGCCAGCCTGCGGCGTTCTTCGGTGTTGCCGTGCTGGCTGGCTTCGCCGTGTCCCGCTTCGCCAAAAGTTCGGCACCCGGCCGGGCCGGCCACGGGCAGGGCGACCACGACCTTAGACATGGCGGTGCGCCCTCCGGCCTCGCCGGCAATGCGCCGGGCTGGGTTCCGCCGTCGGCGGGGCCTAGTGGCGTCGCCAGGCCCGCCACGATGTCCGCCGCTACGCTCGGCGGCGCCGTCGCGCATCGGCCTGGCTCAGCCGGGCCAGGCTCCATGCCGAACATAGAGGAGGTCACCTCCTGATGCCGTCCGACACCAACCGGACCGTCCCTGATCTGCTCGGGGACCTAGTCCAGCAATCCTCCTCGCTCGTACGCAAGGAAGTTCAACTCGCCCGTGCGGAGATGAGCGAGAAAATTGCCCAGCTTGGGGCGGCGGCGGGTTCCATTGGCGTCGCCGCCGCGCTGATGCTGGCGGCCCTGGTGATCCTGCTGGAAGCCGTGGTGGCGATCCTCGTTACCCTGGGACTCCAGGTCTGGTTGTCTGGCCTCATTGTCGGCGTTGTTGTCGCGCTGATCGGCTATCTGCTGCTGCGCGGTGGACTGAACAAGATGAAGGCCGCGAACCTGACGCCAGAGCGAACCGTGCAGCAGATTTCCCAGGACGCGACTGCCGCGAAGGAGGCCGTACGATGAGCGAAACCACAGACCCCCGTGGCCGTTCGGCCGCGGAGATCGAGAACGATGTCGAGCGGACCCGGGCACGGGTCAGCGAAACGATCGATGCGTTGCGTGACAGCATGTCCCCCGGCCAGATCATCGACCAGGTGGTCGATTACGCCCGTGGTTCGGGCGGCGCCGACTTCGTGCGGAATCTCGGTACCTCGGTGCGGGAAAATCCGCTGCCGGTGATGATGATCGGGGCTGGTATTGGCTGGCTGATGCTGTCCGGCTCGAATCGCGGGCCAGCCTACCAGCCGGCGCGGCGCCCCGCCGAACCGCTCACAGCGTTGCCGCCGATGAATTCGCAGCCGACGAGCGATACATCCGGCCCTTCGGCCACGACGCGGCTGACGGAGGCGGCGTCCAGCGCGAAAAATACCGTCGGCGGGACAATGAGCAGCGCGCACGGCATGGTCGGCGATACACTGGCCAGCACGCGCGAAACCGTGGCCGGTGCGGCGTCTGCCACCGCTGATGCGGCATCCCGGATGGGCAGCCAGGTCGCCTCGGCGGCCGGTTACGCCAGCGACGAGGTCCGCCGCCGCCGGCATGACGTCACGCATGCCGCGGCGCAGGGTTATGCGACGGCCTCGGACAGCGCCGGCCGCATGGCGGAAAGGGCCCGCGACGGCTGGCACCGGATGAGCGTCGAGCAGCCTCTGCTGATCGGTGCCCTTGGCCTAGCGGTCGGCGCGGCGCTGGGCGCGCTCATACCGCGTACCCAGGCCGAGGACCGTTTGATGGGTGAAGCAAGCGATGCCATGACCCGCCAATTGAGTGAAGCAACGCAGGAGCAATACGCCGAGGCCAAGGAAGCTGTCAGCGAACATCTGGATGAGGCCAAGCAGGCCGTCGCGGCCGCCTATGAAGACGCGAAGCAGAAGCTCAACAAGGAAGGCGTCTCGGCGCAGACCCTGTCGGAAACCGTAAGGCAGGCTGCCAGCCAGGTGTCTGAAACGGTTTCGAATGCCGGCGCCGGCGTGGCCGAAACCGCCCGCGAAGCGATTGACAAAGTGGCGCCTGGCACGCCGGAGGCCGACCATCCGACGGAGCCGGCACGCTCTGGTTCAACGGGTATGACAGGCGCACCGCGCCCCGCGGGCGGCCAGCCCAGCGGGTTGCACACGCCCAACGTGGTCGTCAGCCCGAAAGTGTGACCCGTAGTAGCCAGGGCGCCATCGTGCCCTGGCTACGTTCTTTTCACAGCGCGGTCATAGAGCCGCGCCCGGCGGGAAGGTGCTGCCCCGCATTTTCCTGCCCCGTCATCACCATATGCGCCAGCGTATCGGGGTCCAGGCCCGCGATCGGACGGTCGACGGCCTTGCGGCCTGCTTTCATGATAGCCACGCGCGTCGCGACGGCGCAGACATCGGCCATATTGTGGCTCACCAGCAGCACCGTCTTGCCCTCGGCGTTGAGGCGGCGGATCAGGCCAAGCACTTCCGCCGTCTCCTTTACGCCGAGTGCCGCGGTCGGTTCATCCATGATGATGAGTTCCGCCTGCCAGCGCAGCGCACGTGCGATGGCGACGGCTTGGCGCTGCCCGCCGGAGAGGCGCTCGACAGGAGTGGCCATATCGGCCAGCGGCAGGTTCAGCCGTTGCAGGAATTCGCGCGCCGCAGCCATCATGCCGCGCTTGTCCAGCAGGCGGGGGAAGGGCAGGCCGAAGGGTCCATGCGTCAACTCGCTGCCCAGGAAGATATTCTGGGCAATCGACAGCCGCGGCGCCAGCGCCAGGTCCTGGTAAATGGTGGCGATGCCGTGGCGCAGGGCATCCTGCGGCGAGTGGAATGTTACCGCCGCCCCGCGTAACCGCAATGTGCCGGTGGTCTGCGGCTGCGCCCCGGCGATGATCTTCACCAGGCTCGACTTGCCGGCCCCGTTATCGCCGCAGAGGGCCAGAACTTCCCCGGCGCGGATGTCGAGGTCAACGCCACGGACCGCCTCCACCGCGCCGTAGGACTTGCCGATCCCGTGCAGCGACAACAGCGGCTCGCTCATGGCGACAGGAAGCGCTGCACGTTGTTCTGGTCGACCAGGCTGGCATCGAGGAACAGGTAGGGGCCGGTGGCGATGCCGGAGGGAGGCTGCCCCTTCACCACAACGCTCTCGACCACCGCCGCCGCGCGCTCGCCCATTTCCTCGAATGGAATGGCGACGGTTGCCATCAGTGTCGATTCCGGGTCGGCGATCCGGCGGTAGGTCTCCTTGCCGCCATCGATCGAGACGATGAAGAGGTCGCCTTTCTTCACGCCCTGGGCCTGTAGCAGGTCATCGATGACATAGGCCTGCCCGTCGAACGACACCCAGAGGCCCTGGAACTTGCCGCGATTGCGCAGCAGCAGCGCCTGCATCCCGGCGCGCACGTCATCCTGCCAACTGGCGGTACGCGCCATGCTGTGGCTGCCGACGACGCTGATGGCCTGGTTCTCGGACAGGACCGCGTCCAGCATCTTGCCACGGATGCGCGTGCCGGCGTTGCCATCAAAGCGCTGCGTCAGCAGACTGCCCCGGTAATTCATGCGCCCCAGCAGCCAGAGCGCCGCCTGCGCGCCCACTTGGTACTCGTTCACCGCGATGTCGAACAGGGTATGCGGGCTGGAGCCTGACATGATGGTGAGCACCGGGATGCCGGCCTTTTTCGCCGCCTCGAACTGCGCGTCGGCTTCGGTCGGCTTGCCCATGCAGACGATGATGGCGCCGGGCTTGCGCTGGATCAGGGCCTCGAATTGCTCGGCGTGCCTGGGCAGCGAGCCTTCCGAATTCAACAGCGTCACGGCCCAGCCCTTGGCGCGCGCGGCGGCGGCGGCGGCATTGGCCGCCCGCGCATGCGTCTCCGACGACATCTGGAAGCCGATGACCGCCAGCTCGAATTTCGGCTGTGCCAGGGCCGGCGCCGCGACCAGCGAAGCCGCCGCGGCCGCCGTGCCGAACAATTCCCGTCTCCGCATTATTCCGCTCTCCTGCATGTGTCAGCCGCCCATCCGGAAATTCAGCTTCTTGGTGAAGGCCGCGCGCCGCATCACGGTGGAGGATAGCGCGACAGAGCCGATGATGATGACGCCCAGCGCGATATCCTGCGCGTAATAGGGCGCGCCCAGCAGCACCAGCCCGTTGCCCAGCGTCTTCAGCATGAAGGCCGCGACCAGCGTGCCGGGGATGTTCGGCCGCCCGGGCTCGATCATTGTCATGCCCAGCAGCACGGCCGCGATGGCATAGAGGAAATGGTCCCCCGCCATGCCCGGCGCGGCGGAGGACAGGCTGGCCGCCATCAGGACCGCCAGGATGCCGGCCATCAGCCCGGCCAGCGCCAGCCCCAGCCGCTTCATGCGCCCGGTGCGGATCCCGGCCAGCCGCGCGGCTTCATCGGCCTCGCCGGTGGCGACCATGTGCAGGCCGGTGCGTGTCCATTTCAGCAGCAGCCAGGCGAGGAAGGCGATACCCGCCATCCACCAGATCAGGTTGGACACGCCAAGCAGCGACCCGCGCGCGAGGCCGGTGAAGTCCCGCGGCCAGCGGCCGACGAAGGCAACGCCCTGCGTCAGCATGAAGCCCAGGCCCTTGGCGATGGCCGCCGTGCCCAGGGTCGCGATCAGCGAAGGCACCTTCAGCACTGTGACGGCGAAGCCGTTCAGCAATCCGGCGCCCAGCCCAACGCCCAGCCCCGCCAGCACCGCGACGGCCGGTGCCGAGCCGCCCTGGATCAGCGCCCCGGTCGTCACCGCGGCCAGGCTGGCGACATCGGCCACCGAAAGATCCAGCTCTGCCGTCGTCAGCGCCAGTGCGAAGCCGATGGCGATGATGGCCAGGAAGCTGGTTTCCTTCAGGATGACAGCGAGATTGCCCAGGCTGGCGAAATTCTCGGCGAAGGCGGCAAAGAACAGCAGCAGCAACAGGCCGGCGAAAACGGTGCCGAAGCGGGGCAGCAGGCGTAGCAACATGGCTCAGTTTCCTGCCGCTGCGCTGGGTGCCGGGCGGCACGGCCCGCCGCGGCGCATGGGGTATGCCGCATGCGTCAGGGCTGACCCCTCCTTGCGTGGGAAGGGAGCTGGCTGGCATGGCACCTTGGTCGAGCGGAGACTCACCGAACCGCCTTTTGTGGCTGGGGTAGGAGGGGGCACATTGCGCAGCATGGCCCGGCTGGTGCTGCGCGTCACCTCGGCCGCCACCCTTCGGGTGTTGAAGGGGGAAAGCCGGATGAAGGATAGTAGCACGCCGCGCACCGGGTGGGCGGAGGCGGGAAACAGCATCCCTGCATGACAAGGATTCATGTGATCGCCCCGCCGAAGGGCGGAACCCGCAGGGCGGCGATCGTGGCGGAGAGGGGACGGGTTGCCTCGACCGCCGCCAGCCACGCGGCATAATGCGGCGCATAGGCCGCGTGCCGGGCAGGATCGGGCACATGGTTCCGGGTCATGCGCACCAGCGCCTGCTGCGCCGCTTCGAGACTGGCGAAAGCTCCAAGCCCGGCCCAGGCGACGATGGCGCAACCCAGCAGGCCGGGATGAGCGGCCTCGCCCACCCGCACGGGGCGCCCGGTAACGTCGGCCTTGACCTGCCCCCAATGCAGATTGGCCGACCCGCCGCCGCCAAAGCGGATTTCCTCCACCGGGGCGCCAAGCGCCGCCTCGGCCCGTTCGAGCGTCAGGCGGTTGAGGAAGGCGACGCTTTCCAGCACCGACCAGGCCAGATCGCCAGCGCCATGGCCACGATGCAGGCCAAGCCAGGCGCCACGCAGCATCGGCTCCCAGAACGGCACACGCTCGCCTTGCAGGAAGGGCAGGAACAGCGCGGGGGCGGGGTCGCGCGGCGCCGCCAGCAAGCGGTCGAGCCGCGCGGCCGCATCGGTGCCGCCCTCCGCCAGAAGCGAGAGCAGCCACGCCACCGTATCCGCGCCACACTGGCTGGGGCCGCCGAGTTGCTGGACGCCCGCCCCCCAATCGACCGACATCAGCCCCGGTGCCGTCGCGGGTTCCCCGCCGATGGCGCCGAAGACCTCGGTGGTGCCGGAGATATTATAGGCGAGGCCCGGCCGCAGCGCGCCGAGCCCCGCCGCCATGGCCCAGGTATCGTTGCCCATGGCGAAGACCGGCACCCCGGCGAGCCGCCCGAGCGCCCCCGGCAGGCCGCTTCGGACCGGGCCCAGTTGGGCGGTCGGAGCCAGGAACGGGATGGCGCCGACGCTGGCGGGCACGCCGAGAGCGCCGAGCAGGCTGCCCCCCGCCGGCCAGGGCTGCGCCGAGGCCATCAGCCGGGCATTGGACACAGTATCGGTGGCCACCAGCCCGGTCAGGCGCAGGTTGAGGAAATCCTTGGGATCGATGACGCTGTGCAGGCGGGCGAAGGCGCCGGGCTCGTGCGCTGCCAGCCAGGCCAGCCGGGCGGCGGGGTGGAAGGCGTTGATATGCGCGCCCTCCGCCCAGCCCGGCGGAACCAGGGTGGCCAGATGGGCGGCTTCGGCCGTGGCGCGGGCGTCGCGCCAGGTGATGGCGGGCCGCAGCGGCTGCCCGGCGGCATCGAGAAAGACCTGCGTGCGCGTGGCGCCGCAAATGGCGATACCGGCCACCTGGGCGAAATCCGGCCCGGCGGCGTCCGCCAGCGCCTCGGCCGCGTCGCTGAACTGGCGCCACCAGATGAGCGGGTCGATATCCGCCAGGCTCTCGGTGGCCATGCGAATGTCATGGGCCACATGCCCGGAGGCATCCAGCAAGGCTGCCCGGAAATTGGTGCTGCCGATGTCGCAGGCCAGGATGAAACGCATGGCGCGTCCTTAGCCCTGCGTCCCGCCGCCGTGAAGCGGCCACGCCCTAGCCCGGCCGTGTTTCCTGTCCGCCGCCGGTGCGTATGCCGGCGGCCGTTCAGGCCTTCCGTGCCCGCCACGCCCCCTGGCTCGCCGTGGGTCAGGCGGCCAGGATGGCCTCGACGATGCGCTGCACGTCCAATGCCTCCCGCAGGGTGGCGAGGCCATGCGGCTGGCCCCGGGTCATCGCGACCAGCTTGTCCATCTGCCCGCGCAGCACCATCGGCCGCATCCGCTCGTTCGGCACGGCGTCAGCGGCGGGGTGCCAGGTGCCATCCTCGTGCAGCCGCTCGGCCAGCGACCAGTCGCGCAGGCGGATGGAGCCGTCGGCGGCGGTCAGGGTCCAGGCATTGGCCTCATCCGCCGTGATCTGCCCCACCGTGCCGGACAGGCTCACCGGAACGCCGCCGGCGGTCAGTTCGGCACGGATCGCGGTCTCGGCCATGCCGCCGCCGGGATAGGTGGTCTCGGCCGAGAGCAGCCGCAGCGGCCCCAGTTGCCGGAGGGTGAGGAACAGGAAATGCGACACCACCTCGCGCGTGAAGCCACCCTCGGCGCGGCGGGCGAGCCATCCGGCGGCATCGCGCTGCCAGCCGCGCGGCCAATGCGCGAAATGGGTGTCGATCCGCAGCTTTTGCGGCGTGCCGGCGGCGGCACGCCAGGCCGAAAGCTGCGCGACGGCGGGGGAGGAGGCCATCGGGAAATTCACCGCCGCGCGGGCGCCCATGGCTTCGGCTTCGGTGACGAAAGCTTCCGCCTCGGCCAGGCTGGTGGCGAGAGGCTTTTCCAGCAGCACCGCCTTGCCAGCCTGCAGGGCCGCGCGGGCCAGCGGGATATGGGCGGCGGGGGGAGCCGCGACATAGAGCGCGTCGCAGCCGGCGATCACCGCTGCGGCGTCGGCCGCCATGGTCAGCGCGGGGTCGATGGCCGCCAGCCGCGCCGCTGCCTCGGGCGAGGGGTCCCAGATTCCGGACAGGCGTAGCTCCGGATGCGGCAGGGCCTGCCGCAGCAGCCTCTCGCCCATGATACCGAAGCCGATGATGCCGAGCGCCAGCGCCGCCATGGAAATCCCTCTCGAATCGCGTCCCGCAAGCTAGGGCGGGGCCGGCGGCCCGGCCACCCCTCCGTTCGCCGGCCGGGCCATGGCCATCGCTCAGCAGGCGGCGAGGTGCCTTGCTTTCAGGAGTGGCAGCACGTCATCCGGGTCACGCGACCACCAGCGGCGGGACAGGATCTCGACTTCCGCGCCGCCCGCCCAGCCGGCCTCTTCCGCCATGGCGCGAATGGCCGGAATATCGATGACGCCGTCGCCCGGCAGGCCGCGGTCGAACACCGTGTCGGTGGTCGGGACCAGCCAGTCGCAGGTATGGAAGGCGGCGATGCGGCCCTTCGCCCGCCGCATCTGGCTGGCCAGGGCAGGGTCCCACCACACGTGGTAGACATCCAGCGCCACGCCCACCCCGTCGCCCAGCGCCTCGCACAGGTCGAGCGCCTGACCGAGGGTGGAGACGACGCTGCGGTCGGCGCAGGTCATCGGGTGCAAGGGCTCCACCGCCAGCGTCACGCCGGCCGCGCGAGCTTCGGGCAGGATGGCGGCCAGCCCGTCCTCCACCATCCGCCGCGCCGCCGGAAGATCCTTCGAGCCCGGCGGGAGGCCGCCGCAGACCATGACCAGGCAGGGCGCGCCGATCTCCTGCGCTTCGGCGATGGCGCGGCGGTTATCCTCGATCGCGGCCGCGCGGCCGGCGGCGTCCGTGGCCGGGAACATCCCGCCCCGGCACAGGCCCGTCACCCGCAGGCCGGCATCGCGGATCTGGCGGGCGGCGGCGGCGGTGCCCATGGCCTGCAACACGTCACGCCAGGGCGCCAGGCCCGGAATGCCGTGACGCGCGCAGCCTTCGATGCAATCCGCCAGTCCCCACCGTTCCTTGACGGTGACGGTATTGAGCGAGAGCGGGCCAGGGCCGCTCACGAGACGCCGTGCAGGGCGAGAAGCTGGCGCATGCGGGAGGCTGCCAGCGGCGGGTCACGCAGCAGGCCGGCCTTGTCGGCCAGGCGGAAGAGTTCCGAAAAATGCTGCAGGGACCGGGCTGATTGCTGCCCGCCCACCATGACGAAATGGTCCTGGTGGCCGTTGAGCCACGCCATGAAAACGACGCCTGTTTTATAGAACCGTGTCGGAGACTTGAAAATGTGCCGCGACAGCGGGACGGTGGGCGCCAGGATATCGTGGAAGGCTGTAAGGTCATTCCGTGCGAGGCTGGCCAGCGCGCCACCCACGGCGGGCGCGATGGGGTCGAAAATACCCAGCAGCGCATCGGAATATCCCTGCTCGTCGCCCGCGATCAATTCGGCATAGTTGAAGTCGTCGCCGGTATACATGCGAACCCCGGCGGGCAGCCGGCGGCGCATGGCGATTTCCTTGTGCTTGTCCAGCAGGGACACCTTCACGCCGTCCACCTTGCCGGCATGGGCGGCGATGACATCCAGCGCGACATCCATCGCCTTGCCGTGGTCGGCCTCGCCCCAGTATCCGTCCAGCGCGGGGTCGAACATGCCGCCGAGCCAATGGATGATGACGGGCTGCCGCACCTGCCGCAGGACGTGGTCGTAGACACGGATATAGTCGTCCGGCCCGCGCGCCGCCTTGGCCAGGGCGCGCGACGCCATCAGGATGATGCGGCCACCCATGGCTTCCACGGCACCACATTGCTCGTCATAGGCGCGGATGACGTCCTCGATGCTGGTCTCGGGCGTGGGCTCCAGATGGTCGGTGCCGGCACCGGATGCCATCACCGCGCCCGGCACGTCCCGCATGGCATCCAGTGAACGGCGGATCAGTTCCTGCGCATCCGGCCAGCCAAGGCCCATGCCGCGTTGCGCGGTATCCATGGCCTCCGCCACGCCGAGCCCGAGAGACCAGAGATACTGGCGGAAGGCGATGGTGCGGTCCCAGTCGATGCTGCTTCTCACCCACGGGTCCTGTTCCGCCATGGGGTCCACCACCATGTGGGCGGCGGCGAGCGCGAGGCGCGGAAAAGGCGGGACCGCGGCGGCGAATTCGCGGGGCGCCGACAGCGTATAGGGTTGCAGCGAGCCATCCGCCTGCGGAAGGGTCAAACTTGTCACGCTGTAACCTCCAAACGGGAAAATCCGGCGTGGCGCCGTTCTGCCAGGGGGCAAAGGCTGGGTTGTGGATGATGCCAGGGCTCCGCGTGCCCCAGGTGCTTCCGGCGGTGAGCGGGCGGCTCAGGCAATGCCGCGCCGGTGGCCACGCCAGCCTGGCGGGGCGGGGCACCCCGCCAGCCCGGGCCGCTGTTTCGTGCCTGCTGCCCGTTGGTCTCAAGCGATCGCGGGCTGTTCCCACGGGGCCAGCCATGCACCGCACTGGCTGGACCAGAGCGGCATTCCGCCATGACGTTCCATCCCATTTTTCTTATCGTTCCGCGGCCAGCTAATCCGGCGAAAGCTGCCCGGTCAAGGGCGCGCCTCCGCCGGGGCCGTGCTGAAGGCGGCCATGCCTACGCCACGGCGATGGCCGTGAAGGGTGCCGCCTGTTCAAAGTATTGCTGCGGCCGGTCTGGAGCAGCATGGCTGTGGTGAACCGCCATGTGCGGCCCCACGCCTGCCATCAGGCATTGGCGCTGCGGATGGCGTTGCATACCGCATTCGTGACCTCCTGGGTGGTGGCCTGCCCGCCCAGGTCGGGCGTGAGGACGCCGGATGCGGTCACCCGCTCCACCGCCGCCATCAGCCGTGCCGCCGCCGCCGTCTCGCCCAGGTGCTCCAGCATCTGGGCACCGGTCCAGAAGGTGGCGATAGGATTGGCGATGCCCTTGCCGGCGATATCGAAGGCCGAACCATGAATGGGTTCGAACATCGAGGGAAAGCGGCGCTCCGGGTCGATATTGCCGGTCGGCGCCACGCCGAGGCTGCCGGCCAGAGCCGCCGCCAGATCCGACAGGATATCGGCATGGAGATTGGTGGCGACGATGGTGTCGAGGCTGGCGGGCTTCAGCACCATCCGCACCGTCATGGCATCCACCAGCATCTTGTCCCAGGTGACATCGGGAAACTCGCGGCTGACCTCCGCCGCGATCTCGTCCCACATCACCATGCCATGCCGCTGGGCATTGGACTTGGTGACCACCGTCAGGAACTTGCGTGGCCGCGCCTGGGCCAGCCGGAAAGCATAGCGCATGATTCGGGTGACGCCGACGCGGGTGAAGATGGCAACCTCGGTGCCCACTTCCTCCGGCAGGCCACGATGGGCCCGCCCGCCATGGCCGGAATACTCGCCTTCAGAATTCTCCCGCACGATGACCCAGTCCAGGTCGCCGGGGCCGCAATCGCGCAGCGGCGGCACGATGCCCGGCAGGATTTTGGTGGGGCGTACATTGGCGTATTGGTCGAAGCCCTGGCAGATCGGCAGCCGCAACCCCCAGAGGGAGATATGGTCCGGCACGTCAGGCGCCCCGACCGCGCCGAAGAAAATGGCATCGAAGCGCTTCAGGCGTTCCAGCCCGTCGGCGGGCATCATCACGCCATGCGCCTTGTAGTAATCGGAGCCCCAAGGAAACTCCTCGACCCGGAGGCGGAAATCACCGCTGCGCTGTTCCAGCGTCCGTAAGGCCTGCAACCCCGCCGCGATCACTTCGGGGCCGATGCCGTCGGCGGGAATGGCGGCGATGGAGTATTCGCGCATGAGGCGGCATCCTGGTTGGCGGACTCGGGAAGCGGTACGACGGGCGGCGGCCCGCATGTCGCCACGTGGGGAGCCGGGGCGGCCACTACACGCAGCTCAATCGCAAGAAGACTACCAGTATCCCCCCTCTGTCCATACGGGCCCGCGCCTGCTCCGGCGGGCGCGGTGATGCTGCTTTGCAGCATGGCAGGCTTTGCAGGCAGCAGGCGATGCCGGGGGGACCGTGGCGGGGATGGCGGCGCCCCCGGGGCCTGCATACTCACTGCTCCCCACGCGCGGCCCAACTCCCCGCCGGCTCGACAACCGCCCCGGAACCCCGCAATCTGCCGGTGACATTTTGCTGAGGCTCCATGACCCCGTCGCAGTCAGAAACCTTCACCATCCCCAACAGGGCGACTCCCCGCCAGCGCGGATACCTGCAGCGCCCGGATTGCCGGGTGTACTACGAGGTGACCGGGCAGGGGCCCGCGCTGATCTTCGCCCATGGCCTGGGTGGCAATCACCTCTCGTGGTGGCAGCAGGTCGGGCACTTCGCCGCCACGCATACCTGCATCACGTTCAGCCATCGCGGCTTCGCACCGTCCGATACTCCGCCGGGCGGGCCGGAGCCCGGCGCCTATGCCGGCGACCTGGAGGCACTGATCGCACATCTGGGCGTGGTCGACCCCGTGCTGGTTGGCCAGTCGATGGGCGGCTGGACCGGCATCGGCTTCGCGCTCTCCCACCCCGGCATCCTGCGTGGGCTGGTGCTCTCGGCGACATCGGGGCCGATCGACCCGCGCCAGTCCGGCGCCGAGGGGGCGGCCGCCTTCGCGGCGTGGCAGACCCGCGCGGAGCCCGCGATGCGGCAGGGCGCGGCGCTCGGGGTACATCCGGCCGTCGGGCTGCGTGGCGCCAGCGAGGAACCGGCGCTGCATCTTCTCTACCGGGCCATGGACGAACTCAGTGTCAATCTCGACAAGGAGACCCTGCGGCGGCGGCTGTACGAAAACCGCGCCCTGCCGGCCACCCGGCTGGCCGGGATCGCCACCCCCACCCTCTGGGTCACCGGCGCGGAGGATGTGGTGTTCGCCTCGCCCGTGGCGCCGCATCTGGCGGCGTTCATGCCGGATGCCCGGCATGTGGAGGTGGAGCGGTGCGGCCATTCGCCGTATTTCCTGCGCCCCGCTGCTTTCAACGGCATTCTGCAGGATTTCCTGGCCAGCCTGGAAGCACGCTGACGGCCCCGGGACATGCCGGGCATCACTAGAACCGGCACCGCCGGTTGGAGTATTCCGAAGCAGCATGCGGCTGCCTTCCCCGAGGATGGCAGCCACCTGGAACGCTACGCACGGCGCTTCCCGGCGGTGGAGATCAACTCGTCGTTCTACCGGCCGCACCGGCCCGCCACCTACGCGCGCTGGGCGGCTGCGGTGCCGGCGGATTTCCGCTTCTCGGTCAAGGTGCCACGCGACATCACGCATCTCCGCCGGCTGGCCGATGCGGCGGAGCCGCTGGCGCAATTTTTGTCCGGCGTGCAGGCGCTGGGCGAACGGCTTGGCCCGCTGCTGGTGCAACTTCCCCCCGGGCTGCGCCACAACCCGGCGCGGGCCGATGACTTTTGGACGGCGCTTCGCACCCAATTCGATGGCGACGTGGTCTGCGAGCCGCGCCATGCCAGTTGGTTCACCGACGCGGTGGACGCGCAATTAACGGCGTTTCGCATCGCCCGCGTTGCGGCAGACCCGGCACCGGCTGCCGGAGCGGGCAGGCCGGGCGGCTGGCCAGGCATCGCCTACTACCGGCTGCATGGTTCCCCGCAGATCTATAATTCGGCCTATCCCGCCGACATCATCGATGACACCGCCCGCCAGATGCGCGGCTCGGATGCCAGCGCGACCTGGTGCATCTTCGACAACACGGCATTGGGCGAGGCGACCCGGGACGCGCTGCGACTGCTCGAAAGGCTGTGACCGGCGCGGCTTCAGCCTCGCGATCCTCCGGGAGTTTTCTCACGCGCCGCCCGGTCAGGCGGCGATACGATCGCGCGCTGTTTCGCGCACCAGGGCCGCGGCCTTCTCACCGATCATGATGCAGGCGGCGTTTGTATTGCCTGACACCACGGTCGGCATGATGGACGCATCCGCCACGCGCAGGCCCTCAATTCCATTGACCCTGAGCGTGGGGTCCACCACCGCACCGGCGTCGCTGCCCATGCGGCAGGTACTGGTCGGGTGGAAGATCGTCGTCCCGGCGCGGCGGGCATGGGCCAGCAGCCCGTCGTCACCCTGGCAGTCCGGGCCGGGCAGGTATTCCGCCTTGATCCAGTCGCGCATCGCGCGCGTTTCCGCCACCCGGCGAATGAGCTTGAGGCCCTCGACCATGCAGCGGCGGTCCGTCGCGGCGCTAAGGTAATTGGCCCGGATGATCGCGGGTGCCCAGGGGTCGGCGCCGGACAGCGTGATCGCGCCACGGCTTTCCGGCCGAAGCTGGCAGACGCTGATGGTGAAGCCGGAAAAGGCATGCAGCCCGCCGCCCGGCCGGTCGGCCGAGAACGGGATGAAGTGGAACTGGATGTCCGGCGTGGCGCTTTCCGGCAGGACGCGGGCGAACAGCCCGGCGACGCCGGCACTGATGGTCAGCGGCCCGCTCCGCCGCAGGGCGAATTGCGCCCCGATCCCGAGCCGCCCCAGCAAGGTGGCCATCTGGTCGTTCAGCGTTCCGGCCCGGGTGCAGCGGAACACCATGCGCGCCTGAAAGTGGTCCTGCAGGTTGCGGCCGACCTGCGGCAGGTCGTGCACGGGCGCGATGCCCAGCGCCTGCAAATCCTCGGCCGGGCCGATGCCGGACAGCAGCATCAGCCGGGGCGAGGCGATGGCGCCGCCGCAGAGGATGACCTCCCGCGCCGCCCGGATGGTACGCGCGACGCCCAGGTGGCGGAAGGCGATGCCCGTGGCGCGGCGTCCCTCCAGCAGGATCCGCTCGGCCTCCGCGCCGGTGATGACGGTCAGGTTCGGCCGCCGCCGCGCCGGGCTCAGATAGGCGGTGGCCGCGCTGCAGCGCCAGCCATTGCGGGCGGTGACCTGGAACAGCCCGACGCCTTCCTGGCTGGCGCCATTGAAATCGTCGTTGCGGGGCAGACCGATTTCCTGCCCGGCCGCCAGGAAGGCGTCGGTCAGCGGGCTTCGCAGGTCCAGGTCACTGACCGACAGTGGCCCGCCACGGCCATGGTATTCGTCGGCGCCCCGCTGCTGGTCCTCGGCCTTACGGAAATAGGGCAGCACGTCCGCGAAGGACCAGCCCGTGCAGCCGAGCTGCCGCCAGTGGTCGAAATCCGCATGCTGCCCCCGCACATAGAGCAGCCCGTTGATGGCCGATGACCCGCCCAGGACCCGCCCGCGCGGCCAGGAGATGCGGCGGTTCTCCAGTTCCGGCTCCGGCTCGGTCGCCAGGTTCCAGGACAGCACCGGGTGGTACATGGTCTTGGCGTAGCCGATGGGAATATGCAGCCACGGGTTGCGCGCCTTGCCACCGGCTTCCAGGAGTACCACGCGGATGGAGGGGTCCTCGGACAACCGCGCGGCCAGGGCGCAGCCTGCGGAACCGGCACCGACGACCACATACTCCGCGCTCTCGGGAAGGCTGCTCATGCCACCGGTCTCCTCCGCTGTTTTCTCGTTGCGGGAAGCCTAAGCCGGGGCATCGCCGAACTCAAATCCTGGATCCGCCCGCCGCTCCGGATCGGCGGGCCAGGGAACGGGAGAGGGCGGTCACGCGAGAGTGGGCAACGCGCCCTCGATCTCGGTGCGCCGTGGCTCCAGGAAGGGCGGCAGCTTCAAGGCCTGGCCCAGCAGCGCCGCTGGTTCGTCCACGGCGAAACCCGGCATATCCGTCGCGATCTCGAACAACGCGTGGCCCGGCTCGCGGAAATAGACGGAGCGGAAATAGGTCCGGTCCTTCTGTTCCGTCGTGTGGATGCCATGGTTCTCTGCCAGCCTGCGGACCATGCCGGCTTCCGCCGCGTCGTCCGCCGCGCGGAAGGCAAGGTGGTGCACCGTGCCTCGCCCCAGCCGCCCTCCCGGGAAACCACTGGCCCGGCGCAGGTCGATGATGCCGCCCAGGGCCAGTCCAGGCACCTGGAAGCGGGTGAGGCTCCCGTCTCGCGCCGTCTCCGTGAAGCCCAGTACGTCGCTGAGGACGGCGCCCGTGGCGGAGCCGTCGCCGGACAGCAGGCTGACGCCGTGGAAGCCGCGCAGCGCATGTTCAGCGGGAATGTCGCCCTGGGCCCAGGCCGGTTCGGCCTCGATGCCGGCCACGGCGACGAGCGCGAGCCGCATGCCGTCCGGATCGCGGAAGGCCAGCACGGATTCACCGAAACGCTCTTCCCGCGTCTGCTCCGGCACGCCATGGGCGATCAGCCGATGAGTCCAGTAGCCGATGGCGCCTTGCGGCACGCGGAAGGCGGTTTCCTGCAACTCGCCACCCCCCAGCCGGCCAGGTGCGGCGCGTTCCCAGGGAAAGAAGGTCAGGATGGTGCCGGGCTGCCCGGTCTCGTCGCCGTAATAGAGGTGATAGGTGGCGGGGTCGTCGAAGTTGACCGTCTTCTTGACGAGGCGCAGCCCGAGGGTGCGCGTGTAGAAGTCGATATTCCGGTGGGCGTCACCGGCAATGGCGGTGACGTGGTGGATGCCATGATGGATGCCGCCGGGGGCCATGGGCCTGTCTCCTGGAGATTGCATCGCGCACCGCGGCGCCGGGAGGTCACAGGCGGAAGCGGGGCCGTGCCCGCGCGAACCGGGTGCACCCATCCAGCCGGATACCCGAGATTCATAACATTGCTGCAAGGGAAGGGCCAGTTTGTAGCCAGCGGCAATGCTGGAGGGGACGGCCGCCTTCCGCCCTGCCGCGCCTGACCCGGTACTCACCCCTGTTGCGGTGAATGTCCATATCCTGGAGGGCCGCTATCCCTGCACGATCGGCCTCAGCAGATCCTGAACACCGTTGCTCAGAATCTGGACGCCGATGCAGAGCAGCAGGAAGGCGGCAAGCCGCGTGACCACCCGCGCGCCGTTGGCGCCCAGTAGCGCGATCAGCCGGTCGGCCGAGCTATAGGCAAGCCAGACGATCAGCGCGATGACCACCGTGGCCGCGCTGACGCCGGCGAAAAAGGACCATAGCCCGACGCCGCCGGCCGGCCGCGCGGAACCCAGTGTGATAGCGACGGCAATGGTGCCGGGGCCGGTTGTGAAGGGCAGGGTGAGGGGAAAGAAGGCGACGTCATCGGCCGAGCTGGCGGGCGCGGCCTGTTGTTCCTTGCGGGCCTCATGCTCCTCGGGCGCCATCAGAAGGCTCCATGCGCGGATGGCCACCACCAGCCCGCCCGCGACCCGTAAGGCTCCCAGCGTTATCCCGAAGAAGCTGAGCACATAGACACCGCCCCAGACCGAGCACAGCAGCACGATGAGAGAATACGCACCGACCCTGCGGGCCAAGCGCGTCCGCTCGGCGGGCGTACGGCCCTCCATCACCTGACTGAAAATCAATGCGCCGGCCAAGGGATTCACGATGGAGAAGAGCGCCGGAAACGCCAGCAGGAAAGCACCGATGACGCTGCCGAATGGTGGTGGGTCTGGAAGCATCGTCAGATCATCGGGACTGCCGGCCCCAATGACAAGCGCTACGCAAGCCCGGTGCCACCCCGAAAGGCGAAGCAGACGGGCAGCATGAAACGGGCGGGCAAGGCACCACCATAGCGCCACCTCCGCCGGATGCCGGCAGGCGTCGCTGGGCGTAGCCCGACTGGCCTTCCCGGCGTTCACGAACCATGGATTCTGTCGCGGCACCAGAATAGGAACCGGGCCAGGGCGTTACCGCTCTGGCCCGGATATCGCCGCTGTCAGGGCATGGTTGTGCTGCCCGAGGGCGAGGTTGTGCTGCCCGGCTCGCCCACCATGCCGCCGCCCATATAGGCGCCGTCATTATTGGCCGGGCGGGCACTGCTACGGCTGCGCCGCGTGCTGGTGCTGCTACGCCGGCCCGTGTCGTTGTCCAGCGGCGTGCGCACCTCGGGGTCGCTCCAGACCGGGCGGCCCAGGTTCACATCGCTGGGGGACGTGGTGGCGCCCGTCAGCGCACCAGCCCCGCCGCCGATCACGGCGCCGGCCGCGGCGCCCACCGGCCCGCCGAAGGCGCCCACGCCCGCACCTGTCGCGGCACCGGCGGCCGCGCCGCCCTGCACGCGCTCAGTCCGGTCGGTACCGCAGGCCGCCAGGCCCAGAGCCAGTGCGGCCACACCTATCAAGCGTAGTTTCATCATGAATCTCCCTTGCCAGGCGCCGGTCCCGAACCATGGGAAAGGCCGGTGCTCTGCGGCATTAACGTGGGCTTGGGCAAAAGGTTCTCGCGCCACGTCCCGTATGCCAAGAAAATTCGCAGCGCCGCCGGCCAAAGGCGGCAAGGGCTCCGCTGCGCCCTTCACATGCACCGCGCATGAGTAGCTTCCCGCTTCCGGCGAATGCGTCAATTTCCGGGTGATGGTGCGGGGCCATATCCCGGTCAGCAGGACACGAGATGCGTTTGCGGGTTGGGGCGACCGAAGGGCCTGCGCCGCTTCTGCAAGGAAGCCGAGGCGGGGCAGGCATCAATCTGAAGCGGCGAGAGATACGGGCAGCGCCGCGCTGCTTCGGGCGTGCATCCAACAAAGCTGGCGGCCTGCCCCTGGCACGACGGGGTACGCGGCAGCGCGGGCGGGGGCCATCAAGCCCCCGGCGCAGTTCAGGCTGCGTGCCGGCTCACCCCATGCTGGAGCCGTAGAGGCGCAGCACCGCGTCGGGATATTGCGTCCAACGCAGCCGTGCGCTGGAAGCCTGGATGATGGCGTCGAAATGCAGGAACAGCATCGGGCAATCCTCCGAGAGGATCCGCTGCGCCTGGCGGTAGAGTTGCGCGCGCTCCGTCTGCCCGGCGATCGAGCGCGCCTGTAGCAGCAGCGCCGTGACCTGCTCGGCGGGATAGCCGGCGAAGTTGTTCGGACCGTCCTTGGTGAAATACGCGAACATGTTGCCGTCCGGGTCGTAACGGCCGGACCAGGGCGCCATGCAAAGGTCGAAGTCGCGCTGGCGCAGCACCGTGATCAGGCTGGTCGGGTCGATCTGCCGCAGTTCGACCTTGAAGCCCGCTGCCCCGGCCTGCGCCTGCAGGATCTGCGCGATGCGCAGCATGGCGGGCGAGTTGGTGACGGTGATGCTGACCGGCACCGGGCCGCTGACGCCGGCCTCCTGCAACAGGGTGCGCGCGCGGGCGGCATCATTGGTGCGCACCGGAAGTTCGGCATCGAAGGCCCAGGGCACGGCCGGGGAAAGCGGGCCCGCCGCCGGCTGCCCCGTGTTGAAGTACACGACGCGCTGGATCACGTCCGGGTCCACCGCCGCGGTGAAGGCCTGGCGCACGCGCTTGTCGTTGAAGGGCGCGCGGGTGCAGTTGAAGGCGAAGCCATTGAAGCCCAGGCTCGGCATCTGCGAGACGCGCAGCGCCGTCTCCCGCGCGAGGCCGACCACGGCCTGGGGCGGTACGGCGTCGATCAGTTGCAGGGTATTGCTGCGCAGATTAGCCAGCCGCACCGTCTCGTCCGGTAGCGGGCGGAACAGCAGGCGGTCGAAGCCATGGCCCTGGCCCTGCCAGTAGCCGTCGAACTTCTCCAGCAGCAGCTCGGAGTTCTTCGTCCAGCTCGCCAGCTTCCAGGGGCCGCAACCGACGGCGCGAGTAGCGAAATCGGCCCCCAGCTTCTGCACGGCGGCCGGCGAGACCATCATGCCGGCGCGGTTGGTCAGCACCAAAGGCAGCGGCGCATAGGGTGCCGACAGCTTGATCTCGAAAGTCAGCGGCCCGGTCACGTTGACGCCGGTGGTGGGCCCGAAATCGGAGCGGCGGGTGGAGGCCACGGCGGGGTCGAGGTAGCGGTCGATATTCGCCTTGGCGGCGGCGGCATCCAGCGGGGTGCCGTCGTGGAAGGTCAGGCCCTCGCGCAGGGTGAAGGCATAGGTCAGCGGGTCGGCCTGCGTGTAGCTGGCGAGGCCCGGCGTCACGGTGCCGTCGGACCTCGCCACCAGCAGCGTCTCATGCAGGTTGTAGAGGACCTGGTTCTCGAAGAAGGAACCGGAGAAGGCCGGGTCCAGCGTCACCGGGTCCGAGACGACGCCGATGGCGAGGGTGCGCGGGGCACCCTGCGCTTGGGCGCCACGCGCGGCGAGTACCGCCGGAAGCGCCGCGGCGCCGGCGAGCAGCGCGCGGCGGCCGAGGGTGGGGCGTTTGGCCAAAGCGATCATGGGGGCGGCTCCGACAGGTCCGGGGTTGTGGAGAGCGGGCATCAGTCGCGCGGGTCCAGCCGGTCGCGCACGCCGTCGCCCAGCAGGTTGAAGCCCAGCACGGTGAGGAAAATCGCGAGCCCGGGAAACCAGGCGAGCCAGGGGGCCTGGTCGAGGAAGCCGATGGCGTCGCGCAGCATGTTGCCCCAGCTCGGCGTCGGTGGTTGCACGCCGAGCCCGAGGAAGGAGAGATAGGATTCCGTGATGATGGAGGAGGCCAGCAGCACCGAGGCCTGCACCAGGATCGGCGAGAGGGCGTTGGGCAGGATGGCGCGCCACAGGATGGTCATGGACCCGAAGCCCAGCGCGCGCTGCGCATGCACGTAGTCCAGCCCGCGCAGCGCCATGGCCTGACCCCGCGCGACCCGCGCCAGCACCGGCAGGTTGACCGCCGCGATGGCGATCACGGTATTGGTCAGCGACGCGCCGAGGGACGCGGTGATGCCCAGCGCCAGCAGGATGCCGGGGAAAGCCAGCAGCACGTCCATGCAGCGCATCAGTACCCCGTCGACCCAGCCGCCCAGGAACCCGGCCAGCAGCCCGATGGTGCCCCCCAGCAGCAGCGCCGCGCCGACGCTGGCCACGCCCACCAGAAGCGACACCCGCGCCCCGGACAGGATGCGCGAGAGCGTGTCGCGCCCGAGGTCGTCGGTGCCCAGCAGATGCGCGGCGGAGGGTGGCGAGAGGGTCGCCATGAAATCCGGCGCCTCGGGGCCCGGCAGGGGGAGCAGCGGCACCAGCAGCGCGGCCAGCACGGCCAGGGCCACGAGAGCCAAGCCCAGCATCGCGCGGGGGTCGCGTAGCAGCCGCCGCCACAGGCCAGGGCGCATCGCCACGGCGCTCATGACCGGCCCCGCAGCCGGGGGTCGAGCAGGGTGTAGAGCAGATCGGTGACGAGATTGATCAGCACGAACAGTGTCGCCGTCACCAGGATGGTGCCCTGCACCACCGGAAAGTCGCGGGCGAAGATGGCGTCCACCGTCAGCTTGCCGATGCCGGGCCAGGAGAACACGCTTTCCGTCACCACCACGCCGCCCATCAATTGCCCGAGTTGCAGCCCCACCAGCGTCACCACCGGCATCAGCGCGTTGCGCAGCGCGTGGCGCCACACCACGCGGCGGGGCGGCAGCCCCTTGGCGCGGGCCGTGCGGACGTAGTCGGCCGACAGGATCTCGATCATCGCGGCGCGGGTCATGCGCATGGTGGCGGCGGCCATGGCCGCGCCCAGTGTCACGGCCGGCAGCACCAGGTGGCGCAGCGCCTCCCACGGGTGGGCCAGGAAGGGCACATGGCCGGAGGACGGCAGCACCGGCAGGGCAATGGAGAAGCCCATGATCAACAGGATACCAAGCCAGAAGCTGGGCAGCGACAGCCCGCACAGCGCCACCAGGGACACCATGAAATCCGCCGCGCCGTTGCGCCGCGTGGCGGCCACGACGCCTGCCGGGATGGCGATGGCCAGCGAGACCAGCAGCGCCGCCAGGGCCAGTTGCAGCGTCGGCAGCAGCGCCGCGCCGATCATTCCCAACACGGGACGGCCAGTCTGGATGGAACGGCCGAGGTCGCCCTGCAGCACCTGCCAGAACCAGGCGAGGAACCGCAGCGGCAGCGGCTGGTCCAAGGCATAGCGGGCGCGGAGGGTGGCGATGGCGGCGGGATCGGCCTCCAGCCCCAGCATGGCGGTCACCGGGTCGCCCGGCACCGTGGCCAGCAACGTGAAGGACAGCACGCAGAGCCCGAACAGCACGGGCAGCAGCGACAGCAGCCGGCCGGCGATCATGCGCATGGGGCGGGCCTTTCAGCGGGCGGCGGCGCGTTGCGGGCGGCGCGGTACGCGGCGATGCGGGCGGCGACCGGCGCCGCCACGCCCTCGGCGGCCTGGAGCAGGGTGAAGGGCGGTAGCGTCTCGGCGAAGTGGCAGGCGGCCGCGTGGCCGGGACCGATCTCGCGGAGCGCCGGCTGCGGGTCGCGGCGGCAGGCGTCGCGCG
>JAQGHX010000211.1 GCA_028288745.1 Roseomonas sp.
TGCGGCGCAGTTCCTTCGGCGGCGTCTTGCCGTGAGGCCTGACCTCCTCGATGAGCGGCTCCCACACCGCCCAGGCCGCATCCGTGAAAACCTGATTGCTGTTGCTCTCCACCATGTCCAGAACATGAGATCAGCATTCAAGCTATAACAGGCATCAAACACTTGGGCGGAGGTCAGGTAACGCCCCTTCTGGCACCGAGGAGGCCGCAGGCTGCACATCCGCTGCATTGCAGTCAGTGCGGCCGAGTGGTGGCTCGTACCAATGGAGTGCTTCACCATGACAAGAACGTTACGGGGTCTGTTCGCTACCGGACGGACCTTGCCGCTGACTATCGGCAAAGAGCCTCCCCGTCTTGTGTACAGCAGTGGATACATCTTGCACCGCTGAAGCCAAGCGGTTCACAGCTGTCTTGTCGAGTGCTGGCAAGTGATCGTTTGGAGCATCCACCCAGGCGTTACTGGCTCTGATGCTTAAAATGGGCGGCTTTGTCCGGAACCTCGGCACTATGCCACAGGTTTACCGGCAATCCTGCCGACGGCGGGCGCAGGTTTGGGCTAGCAGATACGGAATGCCCGTGACAGCCCGTGCATCTGCGCGGAACTGCAGGAGCGACGCCGGTTTCTTAAAAGCTCCTTCGATCCCAGGGACTCTCCAGAAGGCTCTTAGGCCCATTCGCATACCACACACGCGCAATCCAGAAGCAGCACAAGAAGAAAGAGCGCCAGTCTATGACGACCAATCTCCCGCTGTCCGGTATCCAGGCACGGACGGCACCAATGCGTGTGCTCCATTCGGCCGTCTACAGGGGCCCGCATCTGTTCAGCCATACGCCGATGATCCGGATCCGCCTGGATCTGGGTGAGCTGGAGGCATGGCCTTCTGACCGTCTGCCGGGCCTCGCCGACGCGCTGCTTTCGATGTTGCCTGGCCTGCAGGAGCATGGCTGTTCTTACGGTACCCCGGGCGGCTTCATCCGGCGCCTGCGAGAAGGAACCTGGCTCGGCCATGTGGCGGAGCATGTCGCGCTGGAACTGCAGACGCGCGCGGGATCACGCGTGACGCGGGGCAAGACGCGCTCGGTCCGGGGCCGGCCGGGAACCTACAACGTCCTCTACGCCTACCGGGAGGAGGCGGCGGGGCTGATGGCCGGGCGCATCGCGTTGCAGTTGCTCGATTCGCTGCTGCCGCCGGAGCTACGTGGCGTCCAGGGGCTGGAAGAGCTGTATGACAGCGACCCGATGGATGGCGGCGACGTCAAGGCGGGACTGGATGCGCTGGCCAGGGTGGTCGGCCGCCGGGCGCTCGGCCCCACCACGCGCTCCCTGGTCCAGGAAGCGGAACGCCGTGGTATTCCGGTGATGCGGCTGGATGATTTCAGCCTGGTCCAGCTCGGCCACGGCAAGCAACAGCAGCGGCTGCGGGCCAGCATCACGGGTCGCACCTCCTCCATCGCGGTCGAGGTCGCGGGTGACAAGGACCTCACCAAGTCGCTCCTGGCGGATGCCGGCCTGCCAGTGCCGCGCGGGGCGGTCGTGCGCTCGGCGGAGGCGGCAGTGCAGGAGGCGGAGCGGATCGGCTATCCGGTTGTGACCAAGCCGTTGGACGGCAATCACGGGCGTGGCGTCAGCCTTGACCTCGACAATCCGGATGCGGTCCGGCAGGGATTCGAGCATGCCAGCCGGCACGGCCGCAACGTCATCGTGGAGCAGCAATACCGTGGCTATGACCACCGCATCCTCGTCATCGGTGGTGAGGTCCGGGCCGTGGCGCAGCGTGTGCCCGCGCATGTCGTCGGCGATGGTCTCCGGAATATCACGGCCCTGATCGATGAGGTGAACCGGGACCCAAGGCGGGGCGGCGGGCACGAGAACATGCTGACGCGCATCGAAGTGGACGACCATGTCCTGGGACTGCTGGCGAAGGCCGGCATGACACTGGAGAGCGTGCCCGCGGAGGGCGCCTGCGTGGCGCTGCGCGACACGGCGAACCTGTCCACCGGCGGCACGGCCATCGACCGCACCGACGACATTCATCCCGACAATGCCTGCATCGCCCGCCGGGCGGCGCTGACAGTTGGGCTGGACGTGGCGGGCATCGACTTCATGGCGCCGGATATCCGCCGCTCCGTGCGGGAGACGGGAGGTGGCATCGTGGAGGTCAACGCGGCGCCCGGATTCCGCATGCATCTCGAACCTTTCGAGGGCTGGGCCCGCGATATCGCGCGACCCGTCATCGACATGCTGTTCCCCCGCGGCGCCACAGGCCGCATTCCGATCCTGGCGATCACCGGCACCAACGGGAAATCCACCACCACCCGCATCGTGGCGCATATCCTGCGCCAGTCCGGGCTGACGGTGGGCATGACCAGCACCAGTGGCATCTGGGTGAATGACGACAAGGTCTCGGACGCCGATGCCAGCGGCCCCCGCAGCGCCCGCATGGTGCTGCGCGACCCGACCGTGGAGGCGGCGGTGCTGGAGACCGCGCGCGGCGGCATCCTCCGCGAAGGGCTGGGCTTTGATGAATGCGACATCGGCGCCGTACTCAACGTCCAGGCTGACCATCTCGGGCTGAAGGAGGTGGATACCCTGGAGGATCTGGCGGCCGTGAAGTCCGTGGTGGTGGAATCCGTCCGGCGCGAGGGGTGCAGTGTCCTCAACGCGGACGACCCGCTGACCCTGGCCATGGAACGGCATGCCGGCGGGCGGATTGCCTTTTTCTCCATGCGGGGTGGTGGGGCCATGCCCGATGCCCTGCGGGCGCATATCGATGCCGGTGGCTTGGCCGTGGTGAACGAGGATGGCCCCGATGGCGGCGACATCGTGGTGCATGACGACCGGCGGCGCCTGCCGCTGATGAGCGCGGCCGAGATTCCGGCGACGCTGGGCGGCCTGGCCGCGTTCAACATCCAGAATGCCCTGGCGGCCGTGGCCATGACCTATGCCCAGGGCGTCTCACCGCCTGTCATCCGTACCGCGCTCCAGACCTTTTCCTCCTCTTTCGCGCAGAGTCCAGGCCGGCTGAATGTCCATGACGCCCATGGCTTCCGGGTCATCATGGACTATGCCCACAACCCGGCCGGGCTGATGGCTCTGTGCGACCTCGTCGCCAAGCTCCGGCCCCGGTATGGCCGGCTGATCGGCATGATCAGCACGCCCGGCGACCGGCGGGACGACGACATGCGGGAGATGGGCCGCATCGCGGCAGGTGCGTTCGATGTGGTGGTCCTGCGGGAGCGCCCGGACGGCCGCGGCCGTCCTCCCGGAGAGGTTATGCAACTGCTCGCCGACGGCGTGCTCGGCACTGGCTTTCCCGAGGAGCACCTGCACCGGGTGCTCGATGAGCGAGAAGCGGCGGCGCTTTGCCTGAATCTCGCCCGGCCGGGTGACCTCGTCGTGCTAACGCCGACCTCGGTGGAGGAAGTCTGGGCGCAGGTTCTCGCCTTCAAGCCGGCGACTGTTCCTGCCTTGGCGCAGGAACTGGCATGAGCATGGCGGAGGGGCCAGGGGCCTGGGCGCTCGTTCTGCATGGCGGCGCCAAGGAGATTGCACCGGAGAAGGAGCAGGCGAACCGCGACGGCTGCCTGGATGCTCTCGCCGCCGGGGTGGCTGTGCTCCGGTCTGGCGGCAGCGCGATGGATGCGGTGGAAGCCGCGATCCGGGTACTGGAAGACGATCCAACCTTCAATGCCGGCCGCGGCTCCGTGCGCAACGCGGATGGAGAGGTTGAGATGGACGCCGCGGTGATGGACGGCGCCACCCTCGATGTCGGCGGTGTCGCGGCCATTCGCCAGGTGCGTCACCCGGTGACGGTCGCACGCCTGATGCTGCGGGACACGCCCACCCTGCTGGTGGCGGATGGTGCCCGCCGCTTCGCCCAAGCGCATGGAGCCGAGTTCTGCGAGGCAGCGAACCTGGAAGTGCCGTCGGAGGATGCCGCCCATGATACGGTTGGCTGCATCGCGCTGGACATGCGGGGGAACCTGGCGGCGGGAACGTCTACCGGCGGGCTGGAAGGGTGCTTACCCGGCCGCGTCGGCGACTCGCCGCTGCCTGGCTGCGGTCTTTACGCCGATAACGCTGCCGGCGCCGTGGCGTTCTCTGGTGACGGCGAGAGCATCTCGCGCAGCATGCTCGCTGCACGCGTGATGCAATCCCTGGAAACAGTGCCGCCGCAGGACGCGGCCGATGCCGCGATCGCGCGGCTCAGCCGGGTCGGTGGCGAGGCGGGCGGCATTGTACTCGATCATATCGGGCGGGTCGGCTGGGCCCATAACAGCGCGCATTTCGCCGTAGGTATTGCGACGAGCAGGGATGGGCGCCCCCGCGCCTATCTCCGCAAAAGGGAGGAGACCGCTCATGACTGACCGGAGCCGCAAGGGCAAGGGACCGCTGATCATCATCGGCGGACATGAGGATAAGGAGGGGGAGCGGGTCATCCTGCGGGCAGTGGCGCGGTTTCTGAAGGGCGGACGGCTCGTTGTCGCGACCGTGGCCTCGCATCAACCGGAGGGTTACTTCACCTCCTACAAGGATGCCTTCTCGGCGCTTGGGGTGACGGACCTTGTCGAGCTCTATGTCGAGGAGCGGGCCGAGGCACAGGATGAGGAAAAGCTGCGGATCTTTGACGGTGCGGCAGGCGTATTCTTCTCCGGCGGCGACCAGCTCCGTATCAGCAGCCAGCTTGGCGACACGCCGGTGGAGCGCCGCGTGCGCGAGATCCACGAGGCCGGCGGCGTGATTGCCGGCACCTCGGCTGGCGCTTCGGTCATGAGTGACACGATGCTGGTCAAGGGCAGCAGCCGGGAGACGCACCGCATTGGCGACCTGCATCTCGCCCCCGGGCTGGGCCTGGTCCGCGATGTCATTATCGACCAGCATTTCGCCGAGCGCGGCCGCATTGGGCGCCTGCTGGGCGCCGTGGCGCAGAACCCGCGCGAGTTGGGCATCGGCATCGACGAGGACACCGCCATTATCCTCCAGGGCCACCGGTTCGAGGTGATCGGCAGCGGCGGCGTCTATGTCGTGGATGGCGGCGGGGTCACGCACTCCAACATTGCCGAAGCCGAGGCGGACCGGGCACTTTCCATACACGACGTGCGTCTGCACGTCCTCTGCCAGGGCGATGTCTTCGATCTGCGCGACCGGCGTCCGACCACCGCTGAGGCCCATCCCGTGGCGCAGGCGGCCGACCAGTAATGGCGGCACCCAGCATTGCTTACAGATCGTGATCGCGGAGCCGGCCGCGTTGAGGCATAGCGGACTTTAGCACTACCTGGGCACTTCTCTGCTAAGGGTCGGTTATCTTTCTGCTGAGCGATGCAGCAGGAGGCCAGGATGATGAGTATCCGCGGTGGAGGCGCTGACCTGGATCGCTGGTTGTCGCCGTTGCTGGAGGTGCTGGGCCGCAGGACGCGCCGGACCCGGGCGCCGCTTTACTTGCGCGCACTGCTTGGCCCTGGTGAGCGCAAGAGCCTGCAGCCGGTGTGGGGTTGGGTGGCCACAACCAGTTGCAGCCCTTCATCGCCAGTATAGCCTGAGACGATGCGCCGCTCTGGTCCGTGCTGGCGCACGAGACGGACCGGCTGGTTGATGGCGCCAAAGCCTGGCTGGTGATCGACGACACGGCCTTGCCCAAGAAAGGCACGATGTCGGCCGGCGTGGCGCCGCAATACTGCGGCCAGCCGGGCAAGAAGGCCAACTGCCAATCCCTGGTCTCGCTGACGCTGGCGCAGGACGAGGTGCCTGTTCCAGTGAGCCTGCGGCTGTTCCTGCCGCAGGAGTGGACTGGCGACCGGGAGCGCTGTGCCCAGGCTGGTGTGCCGGAGGCGGCGATGAGGCTGCGCAGCAAGGGCGAGATCGCGCCCGACGAACTCGACCGGCTGACGATCGTGGGCGTGCGGTTCGGCACTGTCCTGGCCGATGCGGGTTATGGCGCCAGTGCCGCGTTCCGCCA
Organism: Roseomonas sp.; assembly: GCA_028288745.1. Taxonomy (GTDB): domain Bacteria; phylum Pseudomonadota; class Alphaproteobacteria; order Acetobacterales; family Acetobacteraceae; genus Pseudoroseomonas. Next base: position 5,957 of record JAQGHX010000211.1, read on the forward strand.
GGGCCTCGATACCCGGGGGCTGTTGTGGGCGGTCGGCATTCCCCGCAACCAGAAGGTCTACAGTGCCGCCGTGCAGCTGGTGCCGCCTCAAGGTCGCGCACGTAAGCCGGTGCCCGATGAAGAGCCTGGTGAGGCAGAGAAGGCCCTGGCCGGGCTGTCGTGGCGCCGGATCGCCTGGCGGCAGGGCACCAAGGGCGCGCTGGCTGCCCGGTTCGCCGCGGCCCGCATCC
>JAQGHX010000012.1 GCA_028288745.1 Roseomonas sp.
GACTTGCTTCGGAAAAGTGGAGAGGTCCCGATAACAAGAGGACCCCCATGAAGCAGTAGCGACGGTTTAACAAGGAATTCGAGGACGAGGCGCTTCGGCTGGTTCGGACGAGCGGCCGAACCCAGGAGGAGATCGCGGAGGATCTTGGGGGGCGGGCTATCGACACTGGCTCGCTGGATCGGTCGCAGCGGACCGGGCGGCGGAGTTGAAGCGGCTGTGGCGGGAGAACGCGATCCTTTGCCAGGAGCGGGATACCCTGAAGTGTGCCACCACAGCCTTTTTTTAGAATGTCACGCTTTGCCTTGAGCTTGGCGACCACGCAACAGAGACGCCGACATTCTCCGTCAGCGGCAACCCGGTCCCTGTCCAGGCCTGCAGCAGGGAAACGCCGCGCAGCGCCGTGATGGGGTGGGGTGGCCGTCGAAGACCAGTTGCACGTGACGGCCGTCTGGTTTGCCGTCCGCCACACCTGCCTCATCAGCCCTGGGCTTCATGCCCGCCCAATCCACAAACGTCTGTTAGTGATCAGAAGCCCCTCACCGAGGGGGTGCTTCCGCGAAGTCGCGGAAGGCGCGGGCCTCCGCCTGCTCACCAGTATCCCAGCAGCTTCCACCAGGCGCCGCCGAGCACGGCGTAGATCAAAAGCTCACCGACGCACATGACGAAACCGACCCGCCACCAGGTGGCCATCGTCACGTAGCCGCTGCCGAAGATGATCGGCGAGGTGCCGGTGGCATAATGGGTCAGAGTCATCATGATGGTGGAACTGGCCGCCATCATTAGCACGAAGGGCACGACGTACTCGGCCGGCACCAGCGCAACGCCGACGGTCAGGAAGGCCAGCATCATCGCACTGATATGCGCCGTCGTGCTGGCGAACAGGTAGTGCGAGAACACGAACAGCAATACCAGGATTGCCGCCGCCGCCTGCCAGCTGAGCCCTGCCACCACGATGGTGTCGCGCAATCCCTCGGAGAACCAGCCGATCACGCCAGTCTTGTTCAACTGCTCGGCCATCATCACCAGCGCGCCGAACCATACCAGCGTATCCCAGGCGCTTTTCTCGGACAGCACGTCGTCCCAGTCGATGGTGCCGGTGATGATGAGCACAAAAAGGCCGACGAAGGCGACCACTGTCGGGTCCAGCAACGCGGCGGGGCCAAAGAGCATGGCCGGCACATTCGCCCACAGCACCAGCAACAGGCCGAAGGTGCCGATCATCACCTTCTCTTTCGCCGAGAGCGGGCCCATGGCCGCCAGCTCGCCACGTGCGTACTCGACGGCGTGCGGCGTCACCTTCACGCTGGGGGGCGCCAGCAGGGCAATGGCCAGCGGCATCAGCAGTAGGCAGGCGAGGCCGGGCAGCGCCATGCACAGCGCCCAGGTGGTCCAGGACAGGTGGAAGCTCTGGTTGGTGGCCCGTGCGATATAGTCCACCACCAGGGGGTTGGGCGCCGTAGCGGTGATGAACATGCCGGAGGTGATGGTATTGGCATGCATGTTCACCAGCGCCAGGTAAGTACCCATCTTGCGCTCGGTGCCCTTGGCCGGGTCCGAATCAAAGGCCGTGGCGATCGACTTCATGATGGGATGGACGATGCCGCCGCCGCGCGCGGTGTTGCTCGGCGTAAAAGGCGCCAGCAGCAGCTCGCACGCCGCGAGGCCGTAGCCGATGCCCATTGTGCGCCGGCCCAGCAGCGCGATGAAGATCAGGCCGATTCGGCTGCCCAGGCCGGTCTTTTTCAATCCGCGCGAAATCAGGATGGCGACGACGATCAGCCAGATCAATGGGCTGGAGAAACTGCTCAGGGCATCGGCGACGGCCTGCTTCGACGATGTGGCGGTGACTTGCGATAGCGAGACGATCACGATCGCCATCATCGCCATGACGCCGATCGGCATTACCTTGAGGATGATGGCCACGATCGTGGTCAGGAAGATCGCCACCAGTGCCCAGGCCTTGGGCGTCAGGCCTTCGGGCACTGGGATCAGCAGCAGCGCCACCAGCACGGCGGTGGTGATCAACGCGGGCTTGAGCCGGAACGGCACGGCTTTGTCGAAATACTGGAACGTCGCCTTGAGGCGCTCGTACATCATTAAGTCCTGTCACTGTCGTCTGATCGAGACACTTGGCCAGCCCGGCAAGACACCGATCCTGCCGTCATGCGTGGCCGTGTCCCTTGGTTTGCTCGTTGCCCGGCGGCGGCGCGGCCGCAGACTGAGGCCCGCGCCGCGACCACAGCTTGCCCGCCTCCCGCAGCCAGAGGACCGAACTGGCCACCCCGGTGCAGAGCAACCAGTCGGACCCGCTGAGGCTGCTGGTGGAGAACGCCTGCTGCATGAAGGGCAGGTAGATCGCCACGGCGCTGAGGCCGAATGAGAGCAGCACCGCGCCCCACAGCCACAGATTGCTGAACAGGCCGCGAAAGGCGCTCTCATGGTCCGAGCGGGCATTGAAGACGTTGAACAACTGGAACAGCGCCAGCGTGGCGAAGGCCATGGTGCGGCCATGGGTCAGGTCGCCCTTACCCTCGATCAGCCCGCCAGGCAGCGAGGCATCCAGTACCAGCAGCGTGCCCACGGCCATGATGGCGCCGACCAGCATGATGCCGCGCCACATGGCGGGCGTGATCACGCTCTCGCCCTTCGGTCGGGGCGGCCGCGCCATGACGCCGGCACCGGCCGGGTCGAGGCCAAGCGCCAGCGCCGGCGCGCCGTCGGTCACCAGGTTGATCCAGAGGATCTGCGTGGCCAGCAGCGGCAGCGTCAAGCCGCCGTCCGCCGGACCCTGCAGGCCGATCACCCCCGCCAGCAGCACGCCAAGAAACATCGTCATCACCTCGCCGATGTTGGAGGACAGCAAGTAGCGCAGGAACTTGCGGATGTTCGCGAAGATCGCGCGCCCCTGCTCCACCGCCGCCACGATGGAGGCGAAGTTGTCATCCGCCAGCACAATGTCCGCCGCCGCCTTTGAAACGTCGGTGCCGGTGATCCCCATGGCGATGCCGATGTCGGCGGCCTTCAGCGCCGGCGCGTCGTTCACGCCGTCGCCAGTCATCGCCACGGTCTCGCCGCCGCGCTGCAGCGCCTGAACGATTCGCAGCTTGTGCTCCGGGCTGACGCGCGCGAACACCGAGACACCGGGCACCGCCTGGTCCAGCGCGGTGTCGCTCATCGCTTGCAAATCGGCCCCCGTCAGCACGCGGCCGGTGCCGACGATGCCCAACTCGGCCGCGATGCGCGCCGCCGTCAGCGGGTGGTCGCCGGTGATCATCACCGGGCGGATGCCGGCTTGTCGCGCCAGAGCGACTGCCGTGCGGGCCTCTTCGCGCGGCGGGTCGATCATGCCGACCAGCCCCAGGAAGGTCAGCTCCTGCTCCATCGACGCATTGACCGGCTGCCCTGGGGCGAAGCCTTGCGGCAGCGGCCGGCAGGCAATGCCCAGGCTGCGCAGCGCCTGCCCCGCCAGCATGGCGTTGGCGGCCAGGATCGCCGCCCGCCGCGCCTCGGTCAGCGGCCGAGTTGCGCCGCCGGCCCATTCCAGCGTGCAGCAGGCCAGCAGGATTTCCGGTGCGCCTTTGGTGAAGGCGACTGCGGGCGCGGCGCCGTCAATTTCGGCATCGACCACCGTCATCAGCTTGCGCTCCGAGGTGAAGGGCACCTCCGCCAGCCGCTGGAAGCGCCCGGCCAGCACGGCGGCGCCCAGCCCGGCCTTGCCGGCGGCGGCGAGCAGCGCACCCTCGGTCGGGTCGCCTTGCACCCGCCATTGGCCGTCCTGCTCGCTCAACGTGGCATTGCTGGCCCGGGATGCGGCGGTCAGCAGGCGGTGCGTATCCTCCCGCAGCGCGGTATCGAGGACGCCGCCGGTCGCCACGCCGAATTCACCGTCGGGCCCATAGCCGCTGCCACCGATCTCCACCGCGCCGCCCGCCAGCACGATACGGCGCACGGTCATCTCGTTGCGCGTCAGCGTGCCGGTCTTGTCGGAGGCAATGACGGTGGCCGAGCCCAGTGTCTCCACCGCGGCCAGCCGGCGGACGATGGCGTGGCGCCGCGCCATCCGCTGCACGCCGATGGAGAGCACCGCCGTCACCACCGTCGGCAGTCCTTCCGGCACGGCGGCGACGGCCAGCGCCACGGCCAGGATGAACACCGCCACGATGCCCCGCAGGTCCTGCGCCGGCTGCGCCAACAGAATAACGCCGATCATGACGACCGCGATGGCGATGACAATATAGCCGATCAGCCGCCCGGTGCGGTCAAGTTCACGCTGCAGCGGCGTCGCGGCCTGCGGCGCCGCCTGCAGCAGGGTGGCGATACGCCCCAGTTCCGTCGCCATGCCCGTGGCGGTGACCACCGCCACGCCATGCCCCTGGGTGGCGGAGGTGCCGCTGAACAGCATGTTGGCCTGGTCGCCTACGGCCGCCTCCCCGGCGATGGCGGCCGGATCCTTCATGACCGGCAGACTCTCGCCGGTTAACGCCGCCTCCGCCATTTGCAGGCCGCTGGCCCGCAACAGCCGCGCGTCGGCCGAGACGCTGCCACCCTCCTCGACCAGCATCAGGTCGCCCGGCACCAGTTCGGTAACGTCGATGGAGACGCGGGTGCCGTCCCGCAATACGGTGGCATGTGGTGCGGCCATCCGCTGCAGCGCGGCCACCGCCTGTTCCGCCCGCGCCTGCTGCCAGTACCCCATGGCCGCGTTGAGCAGCACGACGGCCAGGATCGCGATCGCCTCGTACGGTGCCGGGGTCTGGCGGTCGAGCAGCCACAACCCGGCGGAGACCATGGCGGCGATCAGCAGCAGCACCACCAGCGTACTGCGGAACTGCACCGCCACCCGGCGCCACGTGGCGGGCGGTGGTGCCGCCGCCAGCCGGTTGTGGCCATGGGTGGCGCGCTGGCGCATCACAGCGGCGGCGCCGAGACCCGCCTGCGGATCTGTCCCCAGTGCAGCGGCGACCTCGGCAGCGGTGTGATGGTAGGGGGCGGCCAGGACGG
>JAQGHX010000014.1 GCA_028288745.1 Roseomonas sp.
CGCGGCCTCGGCCGTGGCATTGGCGTCGCGGGCCCTGCGCTCGGCATCGCGCAGGCCGCGCTGGTCGGGCTGCTGCGCCGGGGCGGTGGCCGGTGCCAGCCCCACCAGCAGGGCGGCCAGCAGCAGCCCCGCCGGGCGGGGCGCCCACCGCATCTAGTCGAGCTTCCCGGCCAGGCTATGGCCGGTCATCGCCACGGGCTGCGGCAGGCGCAGCAATGCCAGCAGGGTCGGCGCCACATCGGCCAGCCTGCCATCCTCCAGCGTCGCGCCCGCCGGCGCGCCCACCAGCAGGATGGGCACCGGGTTGGTGGTGTGGGCGGTATGCGGGCCGCCGGTGACGGGGTCGCGCATCATCTCGGCATTGCCGTGGTCGGCGGTCACCAGCAGCGCGCCGCCCTGGGCGCGGATGGCCTCCACGATGCGCGCCAGCCCGGCATCGGCGGCCTCGCAGGCGCGGATGGCGGCGGGCAGGCTGCCGGTATGGCCCACCATGTCGGCATTGGCGAAGTTCAGGATGATCAGGTCGTATGTCCGGGAGTTGATCGCCTCGGCGGCCTTCGCGGCCAGTTCGGGGGCCGACATCTCCGGCTGTAGATCGTAGGTCGCGACCTTGGGGGAGGGCACCATGACGCGGTCCTCGCCAGGGAAGGGCTCTTCCTCGCCGCCGTTGAAGAAATAGGTGACGTGCGGGTACTTCTCCGTCTCCGCCATGCGCAGCTGCGTCCTGCCCGCGGCCGAGACCACGGCGCCCAGGATGTCGTGCAGCGATTGCGGCGGGAAGAACGTGGCCAGCAGCGCCGTCAGCGCATCCGAATACTGCGTCATGCTGGCGGCGCCGACGAGCCTGGGCACGGGCGGACGGTCGAAGCCCTTGAAGTCAGGGTCCAGCAGCGCCGCCATGATCTCCCGTACCCGGTCGGCGCGAAAGTTGAAGCAGAGCAACCCGTCGCCATCCTTCATGCCGGCATAGCCGCCGATGATGGCGGCGGGGATGAACTCATCCGTCTTGCCGGCCAGGTGGGCGGCCGCGATGGCGTCGGCGGCGCTGCCCGCCCGCGTGCCCTCGGCCAGCGCGATGGCGGCCCAGGCCTGCCGCACCCGCTCCCACCGGTTGTCGCGGTCCATCGCGAAGTAGCGGCCGCAGAGCGTGGCGATACGGGCGCCGCCGGGCAGGTGCGGCTCGAAGGCCGCCAGGAAGTCCGGGCTGGCCAGGGGGGGCGTGTCGCGCCCATCGGTCCAGGCATGGATCGCGACGGGGATGCCGGCCTCCGCGAAAATCCGGGCGAGGGCCAGCCCGTGGTCCTGGTGGCTGTGCACGCCGCCCGGCGAGAGCAGGCCCATAAGGTGCAGCGTGCCGCCGCTGGCGCGCAGCTTGCCGATAAGGTCCAGCACCTGCGGCAGCCTGCCCAGCGAGCCGTCGGCGACGGCGCGGCCGATGCGCGGCAGGTCCTGCATCACGACGCGCCCGGCGCCGAGGTTGAGGTGCCCGACCTCGGAATTGCCCATCTGGCCGTCCGGCAGCCCGACATCGGGGCCGCTTGTGTGCAGGAAGGCGCGCGGGCCGGCTTCCCACAGCGCGTCGAAGCAGGGCGTGTGGGCCTGCCGCACCGCGTTGTCCGCCACGTCCTCCCGCCAGCCCCAGCCATCGAGGATGACGAGCATGACAGGCTTGGGATGCGGCATGGGCTGGGCTCTCCGGCTGGTGTTCGCCCGCCAGGGATTAAACCCTGGGGGGCGGGTTTGCCAGGGGCGGGCCGGGGTGGCGGCCCTGAGGGGCGCCGCCGGGGGGTGGGCCATGCCTGCCGGAGCGGCTGGGCGGGGATGCGCCAGGATGGCCGGTCGCGGCGCGGCCCCGTGTGAAGACCCCGTGCGAAGGCCCCCGTGCTGCGAAGGCCCCGTGCGGCGGAAGCCCCGCGTCGCGACGGCCCGTCCCGGGCTGGCCGGCGTCAGCCCCGCAGCGGGATAGGCAAATGTTCAAAGCCGGGCCTGGCGAAATAATAGCCCTGGAACAGCTCGATCCCGAGGTGGCGCAGCGCCTCGAACTCGGCCTCCGTCTCCACCCCTTCCGCCACCACGTCGATGCCAAGGTCGCGGCACATGGCGGCGGTGTGGCGCAGGATGGTGGCGCGGGCGCGGTCGGTATCGACGTCGCGGACCAGAGCCATGTCCAGCTTCACCACATCCGGCTGGAACTGCGCCAGCAGCGCGAGGCCGGAATAGCCGGCGCCGAAATCGTCGATGGCGGTGCGGAAGCCCATCTCGCGATAGCTGTTCAGGATATTCAGCAGGTGGGCGGGCCGCTCGACATGCTCGCCCTCCGTCACCTCGAACATCAGCGAGCGGGTGGGGAAGCCGGTGCGCTCGGCGGCGGCCAGGGTGGCGCGGATGCAGGCGCGCGGCTCGTAGACCGCGTTGGGCAGGAAGTTGATCGAGAGCAGCGCCCCCGAGGCCGGCACGTCGAGCTGGGCGGCCAGCTCGATCGCCTTGACGCGGCAGGCCTGATCGAAGGCATAGCGGTTCCCGTCACGCACCCGCGCCAGCACGCTGCCGGCGCCCTCGCCGGCGGTGCCGCGCACCAGCGCCTCATAGGCGAAAATATTGGCCGGGCTGCCTTGGGCCGTGCGCAGGATAGGCTGGAAGGCCATGGAGATGGGGATATCGAAGCCCAGGCCGTCGCGACAGCCCTCGCAACGGGCGGGTGATGTCTCTGGCTGGAACTGGGGCAAAGGCGGCCTTCTTATCGGTTGCGCGGCGGGGGGCGGGCCGCTAACGCCCGTGGCCGGTGAAAGGCTGCCGCCCCTGGCTTGCCGTGCCCCTGGCTTGCCGTGCGCGGAGGCGCCGGGCGCGGCCGCGCGGCCACGCCTCAGTTGTCAGCGCGCTCCTCCGCCAGGCGCAGCGCCTGCCAGGTGGCCCAGAGGCCCAGCGCCAGCATCAGGGCAAGGATGATGCTGTAGAAGGCCCGGCCGGCCTTCGCCATGTCGTTGATCACGTAATCCAGGTTCAGCGTCAGCAGCATCAGCATCAGGCCGCTATAGGCGCCCCATCCCGCCACCAGCGGCGCCGGGCCATGGTCGCGGGCCCGCCAGGCGGCCCAGAACAGCGCGGCGGCCACCAGCAGGTCGTCCAGCGCCAGCGGAATGAAATGCGAGTCGCCCCAGCGCCGCGCGATCTCGCCGCTGGCCACCAGAAAGCCGATCATCACGGCCAGGACTTGCAGCAGGACTTTCATGCGGGCTGCCTCTCGGGCGGGTTCTGGCGAGTCGGAATAATAGCGGGGCTCATGCTACCACCGGCCCGACGCGGGCGCGTAGTACATCCCGTGCATCGGCAGGGCGAAGGCAGAGTTGCAGCCCGCGCTGGCCGGCATTGATAAAGACGCTCTCCTGCGCCATCGCGGCTTCCTCGACGGCGGTGGGCACGGTGCGCTTCTGGCCGAAAGGGCTGATGCCGCCGACATGGTAGCCGGTCAGGCGCTCGGCCGCATCAGGACGCATCATCTGGGCGGACCTGGCGCCGAACAGCGCCGCCAGCCGCTTCATGCTCACCTCCCTGTCAGAGGGCAGCACGACGCAGACGGGCTTGCCATCGGCCTCGACCATCAGGGTCTTCAGCACGCGCCCGGGGTCGGCGCCCAGCGCGGCGGCGGCGGCCAGGCCGATGCTCTCGGCCGCGGGGTCGTAGTCATAGCTGTGCAGGGTGAAGGCGATGCCGGCCTGTTGCAGCGCCTGGGTGGCACGGGTGGTCCTGGACATGCTGGCGGTTGGCTCCGGCTCCTGCCGCCAGCAGAATGCGGCGGGGCCGTGCCGTCAATCCCGCCCGCGCGAAACCCCGTCCGCCACCAGCCCGCAGGCGGCGACGGCCAGCAGGATGGCCAGCCCCGGCCAGACCGCCGCCATGGGCGCCGCGAAGACAGCTTCCTGCGCATTGGCCAGCATATTGCCCCAGGAGGGCGCCGGCGGCTGGATGCCCAGCCCCAGGAAGCTCAGCACGCTTTCCGCCAGGATGGCGCCCGCGACGGCCAGGGAGGTGGCGACGGCCACCGGCGCCGCGATGCCCGGCAGCACGTGCCGGCGCAGCAGGCGGGCTTCCGTCACCCCCAGCGCCCGCGCCGCCCGCACATAGTCGGTGGCCAGCACCGACAGCGCCGCCGCCCGCGCCAGCCGCGCCACCCCCACCCAACCGAAGGCCACCAGGATGACAGTGATGCGCAGCATGTCGGTCCAGGCCTCGCCGCGCGGCAGGCCAAGGCGGGCCGGGTCCACCGCCGCCAGTAGCACCAGCAGCGGCAGGGCAGGCAGCGCCAGCAACCCGTCGGCCAGGCGCATCAGCACCGCGTCCACCCAGCCGCCGCGCCACGCCGCCAGCAGGCCCAGCACCGTGCCGAGGGCGCTGGCCGCCA
>JAQGHX010000056.1 GCA_028288745.1 Roseomonas sp.
ATGCCCGCCCGACGATGGCGGACATCGCCAGCTTTCGCCAGCTTGGCAGTCCCTGCGCCGGGCATCCGGAGAACTTCGAGCTGGCCGGGATCGAGTGCACCACCGGGCCGCTCGGCCAAGGGCTGGCCATGGCAGTCGGCATGGCGCTGGCCGAACGGCACCTGAATGCGGGTTTCGGCGACGACCTGGTCGATCACCGCACCTGGGTCATCGCCGGCGACGGCTGCCTGATGGAAGGCATCAGCCACGAGGCCGCCTCCATCGCCGGGCACTTCAAGCTGAACAAGCTGACGGTGCTGTGGGACGATAACGGCATCTCCATCGATGGCGATGTCTCGATCACCAGCTCGGACGACGTGCTGCGGCGGTTCCAGAGCTATGGTTGGGCCGTGCGCCGCGTCGATGGCCACGATGCCGAGGCCGTGGCCCGCGCGCTGGACGCGGCGGTGCGTTCCAGCAAGCCCACCATCATCGCCTGCAAGACCATCATCGGTTTCGCAGCCCCCACCAAGGCCGGTACCGCCGGCAGCCATGGCAGCCCGCTGGGCGGCGCCGAGGCGCAGGCCGCGAAGGCCGCGCTGGGCTGGAATGCCGCCCCGTTCGAGATTCCGGACGATATCAAGGGCGCCTGGGAAGCCGCCGGCCGCCGCAGCGCCGGCACCCGCCGCTCCTGGCTGAAGCGGCTGGCCAAGCACCCGCAGAAGGGCGAGTTCGAGCGCGCCATGGCCGGCAAGCTGCCGGATGACTGGCACGAGGCCGCCAGCGCCCACCGCGTGAAGCTGGCCGAGGAGAAGCCCAAGGTCGCCACCCGCATTGCTTCCCAGCGCGCGCTGGAAGTGCTGGTGCCGGCGATCCCGGAAATGGTGGGCGGTTCGGCCGACCTGACCGGTTCCAACAACACCAACGTGCGCGGCATCCCGGTCTTCTCGGTGCAGAACCCGGGCGGCCGCTATGTCCACTGGGGCATCCGCGAGCACGGCATGGCCGCCGCGATGAACGGGCTGGCGCTGCATGGCGGCATCATCCCCTATTCCGGCACCTTCCTGGTCTTCGCCGACTACATGCGCCCCTCCATCCGCCTCGCCGCCCTGATGCGGCAGCGGGTGATCCATGTGCTGACGCATGACAGCATCGGCCTGGGCGAGGACGGCCCGACCCACCAGCCGGTCGAGACGCTGGCCGGGCTGCGGGCCATCCCGCACCTGCACGTCTTCCGCCCCGCCGACGCGATGGAGACGGCCGAGTGCTGGGAACTCGCGGTTCAGCGCGCCGACGGGCCCGCGGTGCTCGCCCTCTCCCGCCAGAACCTGCCGGCGCTGCGCTTCGAGGCGGGTGAGAACCGCTCTGCCCGCGGCGGCTACGTGCTGGCCGAGGCTTCTGGCGCACGCCGCGCGACGCTGGTGGCGACGGGGTCCGAGGTGCATCTGGCCATGGCCGCGCGCGAGACGCTGGAGGCGGAGGGCATTCCCACCGCCGTCGTCTCCCTGCCCTGCTGGGAGCTGTTCGCCCTTCAAGACGAGACCTATCGTGCCCAAGTGCTGGGCGACGCGCCACGCGTCGGCATCGAGGCGGCACTCAGCTTCGGCTGGGACCGCTGGCTCGGCAACGATGGAACCTTCATCGGCATGATGGGGTTTGGCGCGTCGGCGCCGGCCGAGGATCTCTACAAGCACTTCGGCATCACGGCCGATGCCGCGGTGGCCGCGGTTCGCCGAAAGATCGGCTGAATTACAACAACTTTGCAAAGACGGGAACACGGTACCATGGCGGTGAAAGTCGCGATCAACGGATTCGGGCGTATCGGGCGCCTCGTGCTGCGCGCCATCGTGGAGAGCGGGCGCACGGACGTCGAGGTCGTGGCCATCAATGACCTCGGCAGCGTCGAGGCCAATGCCCACATGTTCCGCTACGACAGCGTGCACGGCGTCTTCCCGGGCGAAGTGACGGTCGATGGCAACGCCATCAAGATCGTCTATAACGGCCGCACCTACGGCCCCATCACCGTCAGCGCCGAGCGTGACCCGACCAAGGCGCCGTACCAGGGCGTCGATGTCGCGATGGAGTGCACGGGCCTCTTCACCACCAAGGAATCCGCTGGCCAGTTGCTGAAGGCCGGCGCGCGCAAGGTGCTGATCTCGGCCCCCGGCGACGGCGCCGATGCCACCATCGTCTATGGCGTGAACCACAAGGTTCTCACCAAGGACATGACGGTCGTCTCGAACGCCTCCTGCACCACCAACTGCCTGGCGCCCATCGCCAAGGTGCTGCACGAGAATTATGGCATCGAGCGCGGCTACATGGTCACCATCCACGCCTATACGGGCGACCAGCGGACGGTGGACACGCTGCACAAGGACCTGCACCGCGCGCGCGCAGCCGCCGTCTCGGCCATCCCGACCTCGACGGGTGCCGCCAAGGCCGTGGGCCTGGTGCTGCCGGAACTGAAGGGCAAGCTGGACGGCACCGCCATCCGCATCCCGACGCCGAACGTCTCCCTGGTCAGCCTCGACTTCGTGCCGAAGAAGACGGGCATCACCAAGGAAGAGATCAACGCGGTGATGAAGGCGGCGTCCGAGGGCGAGCTGAAGGGCATCCTGGGCTACAACACCGCCCCGCTCGTCAGCATCGACTTCAACCACAACCCGCATTCCTCGACCTTCGACGCCACGCAGACGCAGGTGGTCGATGGCGCGCTGGTGCGCGTGATGAGCTGGTACGACAACGAGTGGGGCTTCTCCAACCGTATGTCGGACACCGCGGCACTGCTCGGCAGCCTTTGACAGCGGGGGCGTAGCATCATGGCCGCTTTCCGGACTCTGGATCAGTTGGAGCCCGCCGGAAAGCGGGTCCTGCTGCGCGCCGACCTGAACGTGCCTGTGCGGGACGGGAAAATCTCGGACCGCACGCGCATCGACCGCCTCGTGCCCACCATCCGCGAACTGGCGGAGAAGGGCGCGAAGGTGCTGGTGTGCAGCCATTTCGACCGCCCCAAGGGCAAGCGCGTGCCGGAGATGTCGCTGAAGCCGATGGCCGAGGCGCTCTCCCAGGCGCTGGGCCGCCCGGTCGCCTTCGCCGATGATTGCGTCGGGCCGGTGGCCGAGGCCGCCGTCGCCGCCCTGAAGGATGGCGACGTGCTGGTGCTGGAAAACACCCGCTACCATGCCGGCGAGGAAAAGAACGACCCGGCGATGGCCGAGGGCCTCGCCAAGCTGGCTGATGTCTTCGTCAATGATGCCTTTTCCGCCGCGCACCGCGCCCATGCCAGCACCGAGGGCGTGGCGCACAAGCTGCCCGCCTATGCCGGCCGGCTGATGCAGGCGGAACTGGAGGCGCTGGACGCCGCGCTCGGCACCCCGTCCCGCCCCGTTGTCGCCATCGTCGGCGGCGCCAAGGTCTCCACCAAGCTGGACCTGCTGGGCAACCTGACGAAAAAGGTGGACGTGCTGGTCATTGGCGGTGCCATGGCCAATACCTTCCTGGCGGCCCAGGGCAAGGCCGTCGGCAAGTCCCTGCAGGAAGCCGAGATGCACGACACCGCCCGCACCATCCTGGCGGAAGCCGCCGCCAATGGCTGCGAGATCGTGCTGCCGGAGGATCTGGTGGTGGCTGAAGGCTTTGCGGCCCATTCGCCCAACCGGGTCGTCGGCACCGGCTCGGTGCCGGCGGACATGATGGCGCTGGATGTCGGCCCCGCCACCGTGGCGATGGTTGAGGCGCGGCTGAAGACCGCCGCCACCCTGGTCTGGAACGGTCCCTTCGGCGCCTTCGAGATCGCGCCCTTCGACACGGCCACCGTGCAGGTGGCGCAGGCTGCGGCGGCACTGACCGCGGCCGGCACGCTTAAATCGATCGGTGGCGGTGGCGACACCGTCTCGGCGCTGCGCCATGCCGGCGTGATTGACAAGCTGACTTACGTGTCGTCCGCCGGTGGCGCTTTCCTGGAATGGCTGGAAGGCAAGACCTTGCCCGGCGTCGCGGCGCTCTCCGCCGCCTGAACCCGGCGCCCCGCCCTTCGCGGGCGGGGCCGCTGACCATGCGACCGCAGGAATTTCCATCCCGCGCCCTGGTGCTGGCCGTTCGCCCGCGCCACATGCGGCGCGACAGCAAGAGGTAGGCGCACGATGTCGTATAACGACGTTCAGCTTCACATCGACGGCAAGTGGCGCGCCGCGACCGGCGGCCGCACCATCCCCGTCATCAACCCGGCGACCGAGGAGCAGATCGGCACCGTTCCCCATGCCAGCACGGCCGACCTGGACGAGGCGCTGGACGCCGCCGCCCGCGGCTTCAACATCTGGAAGAAGGTCTCGGCCTTCGAGCGTTCCAAGATGATGCGCAAGGCCGCGAACCTGCTGCGCGACCGCGCCGGCGAAATCGCCCGCCTGATGACGATGGAACAGGGCAAGCCGGTGGGCGAGGCCCAGATGGAAGTGCTCGGCGCCGCCGACACCATCGACTGGTTCGCCGAAGAGGCCCGCCGCGCCTATGGCCGCGTCATCCCGGCCCGCGCCGAGGGCGTGTACCAGTTGGTGATCAAGGAGCCCGTCGGCCCCGTCGCCGCCTTCACCCCCTGGAACTTCCCGATCAACCAGGTGGTGCGCAAGCTCTCCGCCGCGCTGGCGACCGGCTGCTCGATCATCATCAAGGCACCGGAAGAGACCCCGGCCTCGCCCGCCGAGATGATCCGCTGCTTCCTCGATGCCGGTGTGCCCGGCAACGTCATCGGCCTCGTCTATGGCGTGCCGTCCGAGATCTCGTCCTACCTGATCCCGCACCCGATCATCCGCAAGGTGACATTCACGGGCTCCACCCCCGTCGGCAAGCACCTGGCCGAGATGGCCGGCAAGTACATGAAGCGCACGACGATGGAACTGGGCGGCCATGCTCCCGCCATCGTGTTCGACGATGCCGACATCGCGCTGGCCGGCAAGACGCTGGCGACCAGCAAGTTCCGCAATGCCGGGCAGGTCTGCGTCTCCCCCACGCGCTTCTTGGTGCAGGAGAAGGTGTTCGATCAGTTCGTCGATACCTTCACGACCTATGCGAAGTCGCTGAAGGTCGGCAACGGCCTGGAAGACGGCGTGCAGATGGGCCCGCTGGCCAATGAGCGCCGCATCCCCGCGATGGAGACGCTGATCGCCGATGCCGTGCAGAAGGGCGCCGAGATCCGCACCGGCGGCAGCCGCATCGGCAACAAGGGCTATTTCTTCGAGCCGACGGTCATCACCGGCCTGACGCGCGAGATGCGCGCCATGAACGAGGAGCCATTCGGCCCCCTCGCGCTGATGGTGCCGTTCCGTGACTTCGACGAAGTGGTGGAAGAGTCCAACCGCCTGCCCTTCGGCCTCGCGGCCTATGCCTTCACCAGCTCGGCCAAGACGGCGAATGCCATCGCGTCGCAGGTCGAGACCGGCATGATGACGATCAACCACCTCGGCCTCGCGCTGCCGGAAGTGCCCTTCGGCGGCATCAAGGACAGCGGCTATGGTTCCGAGGGCGGGACGGAGGCCATCGAGGCCTACCTGAACACCAAGTTCGTCAGCCAGGCGGGGCTTTAAGTCCGGCGGGGGGCCTCAGGGCCCCCCGTTGCGTTTCAGGCGCCCGTCGCTTCCTCGGGCGAGGCCAGCACCTTGTCGACGCGGCGCCCGTCCATGTCGACGATCTCGAAGCGCCAGCCACCCCAGACGATGCGGTCGCCCTCGCGCGGCACGCGTTGCAGCAGGTTCAGCATCAGCCCCGCCACGGTGTGGTAGCCGCCCCGGCCCGGCAGTTCCGGCAGCGCCAGCCGGTCGCGGGCCTCGTCGCTGGCCATCATGCCGTCCAGCAGCAGGCTGCCATCGTGGCGCTGCACGGCGCCGCCCCCCGTCGTCGGCGCCGGCTCGCCCCCCAGTTCGCCCACGATCGCCTCCAGCAGGTCGGACGCGGTGACGACGCCCTCGAAGCTGCCATACTCGTCCATCACCAGGGCCAGGCCGACGCGGTCGCTGCGCAGCCGCTCCAGCGCGTCCAGCGCCGAGAGGGTGTCCGGCAGCACCATCGGCTGGCGCATGGCCAGCGCGACGGAGAGCGTGCCGCCCTCCTCCAGCAACTGGTCCAGCAGGTCCTTGGCGGCGACGACGCCGACCACGTTGTCGATCCGCCCCTCGGCCACCACGAAGCGCGTCACGCCGCTGGCCCTCATGCGGGTGGAGATCGCGGCCGGGGTGGCGTCGCGGTCGATCCAGTCCACCTCGTTGCGCGGGGTCATCAGCGCGCGCACCGGCTTGTCGGCCAGCCGCAGCACGCGCTCGATCATGTGATGCTCCTCGGTCTCCAGCGCGCCGGCCTGCGCGCCCTCGGCCACCACGGCCTTGACCTCTTCTTCCGTCACGGTCGAATCGACCGGCGCGGAGGCCCCGAGCAGCCGCAGCACCAGCGCCGAGGAATGGGACAGCAGCCACACCATCGGCGCCGCGAGGCGGGCCAGGGTGGTCATCGGCCGCGCCACCAGGACAGCGACGCCCTCCGGGTTGCGCAGCGCGAACTGCTTCGGCACCAGCTCGCCCAGGATCAGCGAGAGATAGGTGATGAGCAGCACCACCAGCACCAGCGAGACCTGCGCGGAATAGGGCGCCATGCCCGGGATCAGCGACATCAGCCCGCTCAGCCGCAGCGCCAGCCCCTGGCCGGCGAAAGCGCCCGCCAGCACGCCCACCAGCGTGATGCCCACCTGCACCGTGGGCAGGAAGCGGCTGGGGTCTTCCGTCAGGGCCAGGGCCGCGGTGGCACCCGGCTTGCCGGCCTTCTGCATGGCGATCAGCCGGCCTCGGCGGGAGGACACGATCGCCAGCTCGCTCATGGCGAAGGTGCCGTTGATCACCACCAGCAGCAGAATGACCGCCATTTCCAGCACAATAGACATGGGTCACCACCAGTGTTCAGGGAGAGAGGGACTTCTAGCCGCGCTGGCCCCGGCGGTCACGCGGCGAGGGCCGCCGAAAGCCCCATTCCCGCCATCAAGCGGACCATTCACCGCCGCAGAAGGCTGCGACAAGCATCCTCAGCATCACGCATCCGCCCGATGCCGGACACGGAACCCCGCCGATGAACGTCCTTCCGCACGGCCCCGCCGCCAGCCCCCCTGCCCCTCGCGGCCGGGGCGCGGCCGTCTGGCCGAAGGTCTCGCTGCATCTGCCGCTGCGCGACGCGCCACCGGAACTGGTGCGCCGCACGCTCGATTCCCTGGCGGCCCTGGATTACCCGGAGCTGGAGGTCCTGGTGGTGGACACCCACACCACCGAGCCCGGCCTGTGGGAAGCCGTGGCCGAGCATTGCGCCCGGCTGGGGCCGCAATTCCGCTTCTTCCACCTGGGCCCCTGGCCCGGCTTCCGCGCCGGTGCCCTGAATTTCGCGCTGCGCGAGACGGCGGCGGATGCCACCCTGGTCGGCATCCTGAAGGCGGGCGAGGTGGTGCGCCACCGCTGGCTGCGCCGCATGGTGCCGCTGTTCCGCGACCCCTCTCTGGCCCTCGCGCAGAGCCCGCTGGAGGCGCTGCCGCTGGAGCCGACCCATCTCGACCAGTTGGCGCAGGCCGAGCGCGAGACCCGGCAGGGCCCGCAGGACGCCCTGCTGCCCTTGAATGCCCTGCCGCTGCTGCGGCTGGCAGCGCTGCGGCAGGCCGGCGGCTGGGACGAATCCAGCCTTTGCCCCGAGGCCGCGCCCGGCGTCACCCTGCTGCGCCATGGCTGGGAGACCACCCTCGCGCCGCAGCCCATGGGCCGTGCCCTGGCGCAGGATACCTTCCCCGCCTGGCGGTCCCGCCGCCACCGGCAGGTCGCGGGCACCACCCTGGCGCTGCGGGGGGTGCTGGCACCGGGCCGGGCCTTCACCCTCCAGCAGAAGCGCGGCCTGCTCCGCATCGCGGCACCCGCCCTGGCCGATGCGGCGGCGCTGGCCGGTGTCGCAGCCTCGCTGGCCTGTTCCGCCATGGCGCTGCGGGAGGGGGTGGAGACCCGCCTGCCCTTCTGGCTGCTGCCCTTGCTGCTGGTGCTGGCCCTGCTGCCGGTGCTGCGCGCCGGCGGCCATGGCGGCCTGGCGGCCCTGGGCAGCATGGCGCTGAGCTGGCGGATGGGCCGGGCCGCGTGGCAGGGCCTGCTGGGCATCCGCGCCCCCCATGCCGGCGGCGTGCGGATGGAGACGATGCTATTGGCCGTGCTCTGGGCCGCCGCGCTGGCCGTCGTTCTGGCGCGCCCCTGGAACCAGAGCGGCACGCTGCTCTGGGCCGGGCTGCTGGTCCTGCAATCCCTGCCCGGGCTGGCCACCCTGGCCGTCGCCGCCCTGCCCGGCCGCCAGCCCACCGGGCGCGGCGCCGGCTTCGGGTTCCGGCGGCACGCCACAGGCTCCTGGTGACAACGGGCGCGGCCGGCGGTGGCCGCGATGCTCAGCCGGCGCCGATCAGCGCCAGACCCTCCGCCACCGAGACAAACTCGCCGCCGCCGGTGACACGGTCCACCCCGAAGCGGTCTTCGAACAGGCGTCGCACCGCGGGTACCAGGGACGTCCCGCCGGTGAGGAACACGCGGTCCACCTTGCCGGGCGCCAGCTTCGCATCCGCCAGGGCACGGTCGATGGCGGCGGATAGTTGCGCCAGTTCCGGCGCGATCCACCCCTCGAATTCGGCGCGGCCGATCGGCTGCTCCACCACGAAGTCGCGGTGGGTGAATTGCAGCACCGCTTCGTCCGCCCGCGACAGGCCGGCCTTCACGGCGGAGACGGACTGGTACAGCGCGTAGCCCACCTCGTCCTCCACCAGCCGGATCAGGTGGTGCAGGCGCTCCGGCTCCGCCGCCAGCCGGGCGACCTCGTTGATCTCGCGCAGCGTGCGGGGCGCGCGCATCAGCGAAAGCTGGTGCCAGCGGGCGAAGCTGGTGAAGAAGGCGGGCGGCACCGGTAGCGCGGTGTCCATCACCTTATAGGTGCCGCCCTTGCCCAGCAGAGGCGAGATGACGTTGTCGATGATACGGTAGTCGAAGGCATCGCCGGCGATGCCGACGCCCGCATGGCCCAGGGCCGTGACGCGGCGGCGCGAGCCGGGCTCGAAACGCAGGATGGAAAAGTCGCTGGTGCCGCCGCCGAAATCGCCCACCAGAACATTGGCGTTGCCTTCCA
Source organism: Roseomonas sp. (assembly GCA_028288745.1). Taxonomy (GTDB): domain Bacteria; phylum Pseudomonadota; class Alphaproteobacteria; order Acetobacterales; family Acetobacteraceae; genus Pseudoroseomonas. The sequence goes on from JAQGHX010000056.1 coordinate 9,148, forward strand.
GCGTGGCGGCGAAGCGGTGGCCGGCGGCCTCGGGTTCCAGGGCCACGTCCACATCGGCCCAGCCGGCGCCAGCGAAGGCGGCGCGCAGGCGGCGCTCGGCCAGGGAATCATCCGCCGTCTCGCCCACGAAGCGCACCGGGCGGCCCGCCACCACGCGCGCCCCCCCCAGGGCCGCGCCGCCCATCACCCCCGCCACCAGCGAGCGCAGGAAGGTGGAGATGAGGTCTTCCAGCGCATAGGGCCGGTTGAAGACGCGCGTCTCCACGAAGCTGCGGCTGGCGAGATAGCTTTTCATCGACATGATGAGGCGGCTGCCCAGCGGGTCGTCCAGATAGGCCTCGATGGCATTCGGCCCGGCGGCGTGCTGCAGGCGGCCCCGCGTGGCGCCGCTTTCCTCGGCCCAGAAGCACAGGACGGACCGGAAGGTGTCCACCACCTTCTGCCCGGCGGCGTAGCGCAGGCTGACCACCTGCCCGTCCGGCTGGCGCAGGGCGATGACGCTGTTGGTCGTGCCGAAATCGATGCCGATCACGTCATGCATGAAGGTGTGGGACCTGCCAGGGGGGGCGCGGCGTTTAGAGGAGAAGGCCCCGCGCCGCAAGGCCGGGCGGCGCTTGCCGGATGACGCTTAATTCTTGAAAAAGATATTTGTCTCTTTTTGATGAACAGGATAGAAAGGCGTCAACATTTCCTTAACCTTTGGTGCAGGGCCGTTTCATGGGCACGCAGACCGCCATCCTCGCTTTCCCGCGCCTGCCGGATGACCGGTTAAGGCTTGCCCTGCGCCGGCTGGAAAGTGCCGTGGCCGAGCAGGCGGTGGCGGTCGCCGGTTTCCGCGAGAGCATCGGCGCCCTGCGGCAGGCCACCCACGGCCTGGCCGGCAGCCTGGAACAATACCGGGCGTCGCTCGACACCACCGCCGCGCGGGCCGATCAGGCGCGCCACGCCGCGCGGCAGTTACAGGCCACCGCCGCCAGGCTGGAGGCGGCCGGCTGACCGCGACGCCCCGCCCCTGCCCCCCGGAGCGGCGACTTCACGCGGAGGAAGGTCAGGAGTAGCTTCAGGCGCCGATACCCAGGGGGGGGTGGCAGCGGTCAGCCCTTCCGCCTCGCAGGATAGAACCGTGGCCCCGCACCCGTTGATCGAAATCTTCCGTGCCGCCCGCATCGTGCCGGTGGTCCGCACCAGCACCGCCGCCCGCGCCGCCACCGCCGTCGAATGGCTGCGGGGCGCAGGCATCACCATCTTCGAGATCACGCTGACCATCCCGGACGCGCTCTCCGTCATCCGCGACCTGGCATCCGACCCGTCGCTGCTGGTGGGCGTAGGCACGGTGCCGGATGCCGCCGCCGCCGAGGCCAGCATCGCCGCCGGCGCGAAGTTCCTGGTCTCCCCCTGGGTGGAACCCACCCTCGCCGCGCCCGCCCGCGCCGCCGGCGCCTGCCTGATGATGGGGGCCTTCACGCCCACCGAGGTGCGCGCCGCCCGCGCGGCCGGCGCCGACGTGGTCAAGATTTTCCCGGCGAGTTCGGCCGGCGGCCCCGGTCATATCAAGGCGCTGAAGTCGGTCTTCCCCGAGGTGGTCTTTTGCCCGACCGGGGGCGTCGATGCGCGCAATGCCGGGGAGTATATCAAGGCCGGCGCCGCCTTCGTCGGCATCGGTGGCAAGCTGGTGGACGAAGCCGCCATCGCCGCGGGCAACCGCGGCGCGGTGGAAGCGGCGGCCCGCGAGGCGCTTGGAATCCTGCAGGCATGAGCACCGTCGAACTGCTCTGCCTCGGCGAGCCCATGCTGGAGTTCAACCAGACCAGCCAGGACCCCCAGGGCCGCCCGCTGTTCCTGCAGGGCCATGGCGGCGACACCTCCAACGCCGCCATCGCGGCGGCACGGGCGGGGGCGCGGGTGGGCTACATCACCGCCATCGGCTGCGACGCGCCGGGCGACAGCTTCATGAAGCTCTGGGCCGAGGAGGGCGTGGATACCAGCACGGTGCTGCGCGACCCCGAGGCACCCACCGCCATCTATTTCGTCAGCCATGGGCCGGATGGGCACCAGTTCACCTTCTACCGCACCGGCAGCGCGATCTCGCGCATGGTGCCGGGGGATGTGCCGGTCGATGCCTTCCGCCCAGCCAGGATCCTGCACCTCTCCGGCATCAGCCAGGCGATTTCCTCGACGGCCTGCGACACCTGCTTCCGCGCCATCGAGGTCGCGAAGGCGGCCGGCGTGAAGGTGTCCTACGACACCAACCTGCGGAAGGCGCTGTGGCCCGTGCAGAGGGCGGCGGCCATCATGCATGCCGCCATCGCGCAGGCGGACATCGTCCTGCCCAGCATGGACGACGCCACGGAACTCACCGGGTTGAAGGACCCCGATGCCATCGCCGACTTCTACCTGAAGCTGGCGCCGCTGGTGCTGCTGAAGCTGGGCAAGGACGGCTCGATGGTGGCGACGCGGGATGGCCGCACGCGCATCCCCGGGCAGAAGGTGAAGGCGGTGGATGCCACCGGCGCGGGCGACACCTTCGCCGGCAACTTCCTGGCCCGTACCCTGGCCGGCGACACGCCGGAAGACGCCGCGCGCTATGCCAATGCCGCCGCCGCCCTGGCCACCACCGGCTATGGCGCCGTGGCGCCGATGCCGCGGCCGGACGCGGTGCGGGCGATGCTGGCGAAGGGCTGACGCATCACCCGGCCGTGCGGGTGTGCCGCTCGCGGGAACGGCCGGCCGGAACGTGTTCCCCGCGCCCAGGCGCGGGGAACACAGCTTAGACGTCCCCCCGCCGGCAGATGCAGATCTTGTTGCCGTCGGGGTCGCGCAGATAGGCGCCGTAATAGCCGTCATTATAGATCGGGCGCGGGCCGGGCGGGCCCTCGTCGGTGCCGCCGGCCGCCATGCCGGCGGCATAGGCGGCATCCACCGTCTCCGGGTCCGGCGCCAGGAAGGCGGTCATGTTGCCATTGCCGGCGCTGGCGGGCCGCCCGTCGAAGGGCGGGCAGATATAGAACTCCGTCGGCTGGCCGGCGCGCTTCCACCCCGCCCAGCCGGAATCCGGGTCGTTCTGGAAGCATTCCAGCCCCAGCGGCGCCAGCAGCGCGCCATAGAAGCGCACCGCTTTGGCGAAATCGCGGGTCCCGAGCGTGATATGGCTCACCATCGGCGGCACGGGCGTCAGCCCAGCGGCCGGGTACGTAGCCCGGGGCGCAGATGCGCGAAGGGCAGCGAGGACGGGTCCGCCAGCACAGGCCCGGGCGCCGCCACCACGATCACCTCCCGCGCGATGGGCTGGAAATCGGCGCGGAAATGCACGCTGCTCTTCAGCGCCAGGATAGACTCCTCCGCCGGCTCGATGCCGATATGGCGAAAGAGGGCCTGGTCATGCGCCTGCATCTTGCGGCTCACGACGATCACCTTCACCGGCCCGATCGCGATCAAGGCCGTTGGGCCCAGGTCCGCCGGGTTGCCCGCGCTCATTGGGCCGGTGCAGGTGAAGCAGCCATCGGTCAGCCGCAGCACCCTGGCCTGGACCTCGGCCGGCACGCCGTCGGACTTGCCGCCGAGCTTCACCGCGACCTCGGCGCCCTCCCCGGCCTGGTGAAAAGCCCCCGCGCTTTCGGCATCGTTGATGATGCCCAGCGTGGCCGGCGCACCCTGGCGGATCAGTTCGGCCAGCAGGCCGGTCGTGTCGCCATGGCCGCCGCCGCCGGGGTTGTCCTGCGTATCCGCCAGCACGACGGGTCCCACCGGCCCTTCCTGCCCGGCCACCGCGATGGCCCGCGCCACGCCCTCGGCCGCCGGAATGGCGCCGCCGGCGAAATCGGCCTCATGCGCGTCCAGGTAGGATTTCAGCGCGTCGGCGGCGGCATCGGCGGCCGCCTGGTTCTCGCCGTAGCAGGCGATGGCCATGCCGCAGCCCTCGAAATCGGCATAGGGAAAGCCGAAGCAGAAGGCCAGTTCCACCACGCCATTGTTCTGCGCGATGCGCGCCCGCTCGGCCAGCACATCGGACATGGGCGAGACCATGGTGCATTGCATGGTCAGCGGCGTCCAATAATCGATCTCGCGGAAGGCACGCGACCAGGGCGCGCCGCGTTCGATGCGCCCGATCAGCAATTCCATGGCGCGCGCTCCGGCGGCCTTCATGTCCACATGCGGATATGTGCGGAACGGCACCAGCGCATCGGCCTTCTCCGCCATCAGCGCCGTCATGTTGCCATGCGGGTCGAGGCTGGCGGTGACGGGCACGTCCGGCCCCACCACAGCACGCACGCGGCGCAGCAGCTCGCCTTCGGCATCCGGGAAGTGCTCGGCCACCATGGCGCCGTGCAGGTCGAGATAAACGCCGTCCAGCTTCCCCGCATCCAGCGCGGTGGCGAGGTCCGCCACCAGGCAGGCCGAGATACGCTCGAAGGCTTCTTCCGTGACGGGGCCAGCGGGGTTGGCGAAGCACCAGCAGAGCGGCACGACGTCGATGCCGCGCGGCTCGGCCACCGAGAGGGCGCCGGCGGCGGGGGCCGAGGTCGGCCGCAACGTGTCGAACATCGCGGCGCCGCGCACGAATCCAGGGAAGCCGCCGGGGTTGCGGAATTCCTCCCAGGTGGTCGGGCGCGGGGCGAAGGAATGGCTTTCGTGCAGGAAGCCGCCGATGGCGATGCGCATGTCGTTCTACTCCGGTTTCGCGCGGCCGGCGGTGGCCAGCACGGCATCGGCCAGCACCACCAGCCCGGCCTCGGCCCAGGCGGGGGTGATGGATTCTTCCTCGTTGTGACTGAGCCCGCCCGCGCAGGGCACGAAGATCATGGCGGTGGGCACGCGGCGCGCGACATAGACAGCGTCATGCCCGATCCCCGTCGGCATCACGTCGTAATTCAGCCCGCGCCCGCGCGCGGCCGTTTCCAGCGCGGCGACCAGGCCGGGGTCGAAGGGCGTCAGCGGCGAGTACCAGAAATCCTCCACCAGCACGCTGACATCGCGCGCCTCGGCGATGGCGCCGCCGCGGGCGAACAGGGCCTCGCCCATCCGGCGCAGCGCGTCCACGTCGCCATGGCGCATGTCAACGCTGAACCAGACGCGGGAGGGCACGACATTGCGGCTGTCCGGCTCCACCGTCAGCCGCCCCACCGTGCCGCGGCCTGCCTCGGCGATGGCGATCTCCTCCACCGCCTGCACCAGGGCGGCGGCGGCCACCAGGGCATCCTTGCGCGGCCCCATGGCGGAGCCGGCGTGGAAATCCTCGCCGGTGACGGTGACATCGAACCAGGCCTGGCCCAACGCGCGGTCCACGATGCCCACGGGAATGCCGGCCTGCTCCAGCAGCGGCCCCTGCTCGATATGCAGTTCGAAATAAGCGGCGAGGGATTGCAGCGTGGCCGGGTCGGCCTCACCCTGCCAGCCGATCCGCCGCAGCTCATCGCCGAAGACGGCGCCGGCGAGGTCGGTCTTCGCCAGCACCTCGGCTTCCGGGAAGATGCCCATGGCGCCGCCGCTGCCCATCATGGGCGGCGAGAAGCGGGCGCCCTCCTCATTGGTCCAGTTGATCAGGACAATGGGGGCCTCGGTCTGGATGCCGGATTCATGCAGCGCGCGCATCACCTCCAGCCCCGCCAGCACGCCCAGCACGCCGTCAAACTTGCCGCCGGTCGGCTGGGTGTCCAGGTGGCTGCCCATGGCCACCGGCAGGCGCGTGGGGTCCCGCCCCTCCCGCCGCAGCGCCATGTTGCCCAGGCGGTCGACACTGAGGGTGCAGCCGGCTGCCTCCGCCCAGCGCACCAGCAGGGCGCGGCCGGCGCCATCCAGTTCCGTCAGCGTCTGTCGGTTGCAGCCGCCCTTGGGCGTGCCGCCGATGCGGGCCATTTCCATCAGGCTATCCCACAGGCGCGCGCCCGAGACGGGAAGATTGCTGCCGCTCATGCTTTTTCGACCCCGCACCACTCGGCCATGGTCAGGGCGATGGTCCTGGTCGTGGCGTGAAAGCCTTCCAGGCTGACGCTTTCATCGATGCCATGAATCGAATCCGCCTCTGGCCCGAAGCAGGCGACCGGCGTCTTCTGGTACAGCGCGAAGAAGCGCCCATCCGTCAGGGCGGAGACCTTGTACTCGCGCAGGTCATGCCCGGCGGCCTCGGCGAAATTCTGCTTCACCAGCTTCACGATGGGTTCCTGCTGGTCGAAGATGCAGGGGTCGGCCATGAAGCCCTTGAATTCCAGGTCGATCCGCGCGCCGCGCAGGCGTTCGTCCTGCCGGGCACGCGCCACCAGTTGCTCGATATCGGCCTTCACGTCCACCGCCCTGCGGCCCATCATCACGCCGACGCGCATGCCGATGCGCGCGCGGGTGGGGACCGAGCTGTTCCACTCGCCGCCCTCCAGCGTGCCGAGATTGACGTTCACCGGGTGGTTCACGCCGAAGAAGCTGGAATGGACGTTCTCCGCCCGGTTCATCTCCGCCTCGTAATCCTTGAACAGGCGCGAGATGAGATAGACGGCCTCGATGGCGTTGATGCCCTCATGCATGTTGCGCACATGCGTGGGCCGCCCCGTGACCGTGACCCAGGCCCAGACCACGCCGACCTCGACCGTATAGATCGCGTCGAAGCCGGGGCCGGGTTCCGGAATAATGGCGGCATCGCATTTCGGCAGCGCCATCATGCAGGCCAGCGCGCCGTTGCCGGTGCATTCCTCCTCGATCACTGACTGGAACTGCACCTGCGCCGCCGGCTGCAACCCCGCGAGTTGCAGCGCCCGGAAGGCCATGACATTGGAAATGTCGCCGGCCTTCATGTCCCCCGCGCCACGGCCATACATGCGGCCGTCGCGGATGGAAGGCTCGAAGGGCGGCGTGACCCAGAGGTCGGCGGCGCCTTCCGGCACCACGTCCACATGGCCCTGCAACACCAGGCTGCGGCCCTGGGACTCGCGCGGGACATGGATGGCGGCGACATTGTCGCGGCCTTCGTAGGATATCAGCGGCGGCGAGAATCCGGGATGCGCGGCCAGTTGCTCCGGCACTGTCGGGATACGCCGCGCCTGGAGGCCCATCGCCTCGTAGTTGCGCGCCATTTCGTCGAGCGCGGAGGCTTCGTTGCCGAGAGTGGACGGGCACCGCACCAGCCGTTCCAGCGCTGCGATGGAATCGCCTTCCAGCGCCGCGACGGCATCCAGAATGGCACGGCGGGCGCCGGGATCGAGAGTGGGCATAAGCTATCCTTCAGGCGAGATCGGAATGAACCGGCGGGGTCCAGCCCTGTCCGGGAATGCTGTCGAGCAAGGCGCGCGTATAGGGGTGCTTCGGCGCGCCGAAGACCTGGGCGGTGATGCCAAGCTCGACGATGGCGCCGCGCTGCATGACGGCGGTGGGGCCGCGGAGCTATGGGATGCCAGGAGCAGGTCATGCATGATGAACAGCATCGTCAGGCCCAGCCGCTTGCGGATATCGGCCAGCAGCGCCAGGACCTGGGCCTGCACCGAGACACATCATGGCCGTCAGTGTGCCCCCGCGCCTGGACTGCACGCCCTGGTCAATGGCGTCCTCGACGCACCAGAGCAACGGCATGGGGCAGCGGCAGCCATCAGGCTGCGGCATGACGCGACATGGATATGCACTTTTCTCCGCTGTGAGACCAACCCTTGCGAGACGCTAGCGGTCGCGGCACCGGATCGACAAGCCCAGTTCTCAGGACTAGCGTCGTGGGCCATGCAGACCTTCGCCCACCCCGCCCAGTTGCGCCACACGCCGCAGTTCTTCCTCCAGCGCGGCCAAGTGCGCGCGAATTACGAGGTGCCGGAGCGCGCGGGGGCTCTGCTCTCCACCCTGCACCGCCTGGGCCTGCCCCCGGCCGAGCCCGCCGCGGCATCCCGCGAGGCGCTGCTGGCGGTGCATGATGCCGGCTATATCGACTTCCTGGAAAGCGCCGCGCGCGGCTGGGCCGGGCTGGTGGAGAAGGGCCCGGAGGCGGTGGCCAACATGCACCCCTCGCCCGAGATGCTGGCGCAGGGCGCCACGCTGCCATCCGCCATCATCGCGCGCATCGGCTGGTACACGGCCGATACCGCCTGCCCCATCGGGTCCGGCACCTGGGAATCCGCGGCCGGCGCCGCCGGGGCGGCACTGGCGGCGGCCGATGCGGTGGCGGGTGGCGGCACGGCCTATGCGCTCTGCCGCCCGCCCGGGCACCACGCCTACGCCGCCCGCGCGGGCGGCCATTGCTACATCAACAACAGCGCGCTCGCGGCCCAGCGCCTGCGCTCGGCCGGCGCGTCGCGCGTTGCCATGCTGGACATCGATGCACACCACGGCAACGGCACGCAGGGCATTTTCTGGGACCGCGCCGACGTGCTGACGGTCTCGGTCCATGGCGACCCGTCCGGCTACTACCCCTGGTATGTCGGTTATGCCGGCGAAACCGGCGGCGGCGCGGCCGAGGGCTGCAACCTGAACCTGCCGCTGCGCCAGGGCACCGGCGACACCGAATGGCTGGCGGCGATCGATGCCGGCATCGATCGCGCCCGCGCCTTCGGTGCGGAGGCCCTGGTGGTGCCGCTGGGCTTCGATGCCTCGGAGCACGAGCCCCTGACCTATCTGGGCGTCACCTCCGATGGCTTCGCCCGCGCGGCCGAGAAGCTCGCCGCCCTCGGCCTGCCCACGGTGCTGGTGCAGGAAGGCGGTTACGCGGTCGAGAAGATCGGTGGATTGCTGGAACGCTTTCTGACCGCATGGGGCCGTTGAACCAATAGATTGAATATCGTTACGGATCACGCTACCGCTGCGGCATGAGCATTGCGCGGCTGGCGACCTTCGCGTTTTCCGGCATCGATACCGTGCTGGTCGAGGTGCAGGTCCAGATCTCGGCCGGGTTACCCGCCTTCATGGTGGTGGGCCTGCCTGACAAGGCTGTGGCGGAAAGCCGCGAGCGGGTGCGGGCCGCGCTGTCCGGTCTCGGCCTGTCGCTGCCGCCCAAGCGCGTGCTGGTCAATCTGGCGCCCGCCGACATCCAGAAGGAAGGCTCGCATTTCGACCTGCCCATCGCGCTGGCGGTGCTGGCCGCGATGGACGTGGTGCCGCGCGAGGAACTCGCCGGCTTCGCCGCCCTGGGCGAACTGGCGTTGGATGGCGCGGTGGGGCCGGTAGCGGGCATCCTGCCGGCGGCGCTGGGCGCGGCATCCCGCAACCTCGGGCTGATCTGCCCGGGCGCGCAGGGCGCCGAGGCGGCATGGGCGGGCGAGTTGGAAATCCTGGCCGCCACCGACCTGCGACACTTCATCGCGCACCTGACCGGCCGCCAGTTGCTGGACCCGCCCGCGCCGCCCGCCCTGCTGGCGGAGGCACCCAGCGGCCCCTGCCTCTCGGAGGTCAAAGGCCAGGAAAGCGCCAAGCGCGCGCTGGAGATCGCAGCGGCGGGCCAGCACAACCTGCTGTTCATCGGCCCGCCCGGCGCGGGCAAATCCATGCTGGCGGCCCGCCTGCCCGGCCTTCTGCCGGACCTGACCCCACAGGAGGCGCTGGAGGTAAGTCTGGTGCGCAGCGTCGCCGGCCTGATCGAGCAGGGCAGGATTTCCGCCCGGCCGCCCTTTCGCGACCCTCACCATTCCGCCAGCCAGGCGGCGCTGGTCGGCGGTGGGCCACGCGCCCGGCCCGGCGAGATCAGCCTCGCGCACCGGGGGGTGCTGTTCCTGGACGAATGGCCGGAATTCCCCCGCGCGGCGCTTGAGGCGCTTCGCCAACCACTGGAAAGCGGGGTCTGCACCATCAGCCGGGCCGCGGCCCATGTCAGCTACCCCGCGCGGGTGCAACTGGTCGCGGCGATGAACCCCTGCCGCTGCGGACACCTGGGGGACAAGCCGCGCGAATGCGGGCAGGCGCCGCGCTGCGGCGAGCAGTATCAGGCACGCCTGTCCGGCCCATTGCTGGACCGCATGGACCTGACCATCGGCATGGCGCCGATTCCGCCCGGGGAACTCGCGCGCGCACCAAGGGGCGAGACCAGCGCGACCGTCGCCAGGCGCGTGGCGCTGGCCCGGCAGGCCCAGCAACGCCGCGAAGGGGGAAAGCTGAATGCCGAGGTCCCGCTGGAGGCGCTGACCGCCGCGGCCTCAGCCGATGCGCTGGCCCTGGCGGAACGGGCCGCCTCGCAACTCGGGCTGTCCAACAGGGGCTTTACCCGCTGCTTCCGGGTGGCGCGCAGCATCGCGGACCTGGAAGGGGCCGATGCGATCATGCGGCACCACATGGCCGAGGCTCTGGCCTTTCGCCACCGGGTTCCGGGTCAGGTGGCGCGCTAAGTCCTCAGCCGGTCAGCCAAAACCGGGCGGGCGATGCAGCAAATGGCGCCGGGATTCGTGGTGGCGCCGCCATGCCATGGCCGGGGCCACGGCCAGCAAGGGCGCCGAGACGACGACCAACAACCCGGCCACTGCGCCAAAGGCACGGCCGCCAACGGCAAAGCCGACGACTGTCGTGCCGGCGCTGAACACATTAACAATGACGGCGCCCGCCCACCACCGCCAGACCCGTTGCGGCAGGGCGACGGTGCCGCCGGCAGACTCCAGGAAAACGCCGCCCTTTTCGCCTACCTCGTAGAGGCGGCCGGGGTCGATTTCGAAATGTCGTGATTCGCCGCTCAGCGCCGCATCACGTGGACAAAGGCGCGGCCCTTATGGCCGGCCCGGCGCATGCGCCACCACAGGCTGCCGAACGCGATCAGCCCGGCCACAGCCGCGATGGGCAGGGCAAGTGCAAAGAAAGCGATCGCCACACCCGCCACCACAACGCCGGCGGCCACCAGCGCGACCAGGGCGGCGACGCCACTGACGCGCGCCAGAACCTTATCCATCGGTCCGGCGCGTCGCGGCTCCGGCCCACGGAATTCACCCTCGGGGGTCATATCGATCACGGGACGACGACGGAACTGCTGATCCATGCCATGAATGTCGCCTTCCCTGGCGCCGCATTCAAGCCTGGAGATTGCACGCATGCGTGTAGTTTTCTTGCTGACCGTTTCGTTCTGTATCGGTCCGCGTGCTTTTTGCCGGCCGCCAAGCTCGCGGCCGGAATCTCCGCACGCCTGCCGGAACGGGTTCCGAGCGGCCCCATGCCATGCGATAGGTCCCGCATGATGCGCGGTGCAGCGGTGGTTATATTGGTGGCATTGGTGGCGCTGCCAGCGGCGGCGGCCGAATACCGGCGTCCCAGTGCCACCCAGATGCAGGAATTGCGGCGCTGGCTCTGCCCGAATGGCGGCTCGCCGGTGCGGGGCGCGCCGGGGCGTTGCGATGGCGGTGGCGGCCGGCGCGGTTATGGCGGCGCCTCCCCCGCCCCCGGATGGGACCGGGGCCTGCCGACGGCCAGCCGCGCGCAATCCAAATGCCCGGAAGGCACCCGCCCGGTGCTGGCGCGCGGCCATGACGACGTGGTGCGCTGCCTGCCGGGCTGATCCCTACATTGAGCCCTACATCGTGGCGCCGATCTGCCGGGGCACGAATTCGTTGCGCCCATAGCCCAGCGCCTCGGATTTAGACCGCCCGCCGAAGGCGATGGCGAGAATGCGGCCGAAGATCTCCTCACCTTCCGCCTCGATGGACATGCCGTCCAGGATATCGTCGCAATTGATATCCATATCCTCCTCCATGCGCTGGTAGAGGTCTGAATTGGTGGCCAGCTTGATCGAGGGCGTCGGCTTGCAGCCATAGGTCGAGCCGCGCCCGGTGGTGAAGCACAGCACATTGGCGCCGCCGCCACCTGGCCGGTCGCCGCGACCGGGTTGTAGCCCGGCGTGTCCATAAGGACGGAGCCGCTGCGGTCGATCTGCTCGGCTTAGCGGTAGACGCCGCGCAGCGTGCTGCCGTGCCGCAGCCGTGCCATGGGTGAAGGGCGCCACGCCTTCGATATTCGGGTCACCTAATCCGCCAGGATGCCGGAGCGCGCGACCCCATCGGCGATGAAGTCGATGACGGTGGCGGAGCAGTTCACCGGACTGAGGATGCCGATGTAGTTGCGCGTGCCTGCCTTGCCGCCGGCCCGCCTGAAGCCCTGGAAATGCGCCGGCGCCTCGCCCGGGCGCAGCGACTGGTCGTCGCGCACCTCGGAGGCGAAGGCATAGTCGCGCCCGAAATCATGGATGGCGACGTTGTGCTCGTGCACGCAGGTGCCGGGCGCGATGTCGCGGCCGACGAAGCCGATGATCTGGCCGAACTTCCGCTCCGGCTGCCCTGGGGGATGCCGGTGGTGGCCAGCTTGTGCCCTTCGGCACCCGCTCCGTCGCCGTCAGGCCGAAGGGCAGGACGGTGCCGGCGCGGCAGGCATCCACCCCCACCACGACGTTGTCGGATTCGTGCAGGCGCAGGGTGCGGGGCGTGGTCATGGCGTATCAGACTTCCAGGATGGCCTTGATGACCCCGGCCTCGGGCCGGATCCAGTCGCGGAACAGCGCGGCGCCATCCGAGAGCGGGCCACGATGCGTGTTCAGCGCCCGCGTGGGCACCTTGCCCGCCGCCATCTGGCGCACGACCTCGGCGAAGTCGTCCGGCTGGGCATTGCGGCTGGCGAAGAGCGTCATTTCGCGCTTGTGGAACTCGGGGTCGGAGAAGGTGATGTTGTCCCGCACCACGCTCACCAGCACGTAATGGCCCGCATGCGCCACGAAGCCGAAGCCGCGCTGCATGGCGGCGGCATTGCCGGTGCAATCGATCACCACATCGGAGAAGTCACCGCTGGTGGCGGCGGCGGCCTTCGCTTCGGCATCGGCATTGGCCAGCAGCAGGGCATCGGCGCCGAGCTTGTCCTGCGTGAAGGCCAGGCGGTCCTCCCGCATGTCCATCACCGTCACATGCGCGCCGCGCGCCTTCGCGAAGATGATGGCCGACATGCCGATGGGGCCGGAGCCCACGACCAGCACGCGATCGGCGGCCGTGATGCCGCCACGCTTCACGCCATGCGCGCCGATGGCCAGGAACTCGATCATCGCCGCCTCGTCGAGCGAGGCCCCGCCCACGGGAACGACATTCCCCGCCGGCACGGACAGCAGTTCCGCCATCCCGCCATCGCAATGCACGCCGAGCACGCGGATGTTCTGGCAGGCATTGGTCACGCCCTTGCGGCAGGCCAGGCACGTCCCGCAGGTCAGGTAAGGCACGATATAGACATTCTGCCCGGCCGAGAAACCGCTGCCGGCCGGGGCGCTTTCCACGGTGCCGGACAGCTCATGCCCCATCACGCGTGGATATTCCAGGAAGGGATGCTTCCCCTGGAAAATGTGGAAGTCGGTGCCGCAGATGCCGACGCGGCGGATGCGCACCAGCACCTCGCCCTCCGCAGCGCCGGGCGCGGCGCGGTCAATGACCGTCAGCCGGCCGGGTTCTTCACAAATCAGCGCCTTCATGGCCACATCTTTCCAGTCGTCTCGGCGGGAACATGGCCCGGCCGGAACCGGCCGGGCCGGGAAAGTCAGTTCAGGTCAGCATTTCTGCCGGCAGCTCGATGCCGTTGTACTTCTTGTAGATCTCATTGAGCTTGCCGTTGCGCAGGTTGGCGTGGACCCAGGTGTTCAGCGCCTCGCGCAGCTTGTCGTCGCCCTTCCGCACGCCGATGGCGTAGGGGAAGGTGCGCATGACGATCTTCACCTCGAAGGGCGTGGCCGGCTTGCGGCTGTTGGTGGCGGCCATCAAGATCGACCGCGATCAGCAGCTTCTTGCGGGCGCGGATGGTGTCGAGCATATCGGCGAGGGCCGGCATGGCGAGGGTCGACGCGGCGGCGAGCGACAGGCCGGCGCCCAGCAGTGTCCTGCGGTTCATTCTTCTCTTCCTCTTGGATAGGGTTCTGGGTGTCAGAGGCCGCTACCGACGAACACGCGCAGCTCAGCCGTCCGCGCGTGTTCGAGCACGTGGGCCGGCAGGGTTTCCCAGACTTTCCCTTGATGCATGTAGACGACGTTGGTGGCGACCTTGCGGGCGAAGGCCATCTCGTGCGTCACCAGGATCATGGTCATGCCGCCGCGCGCGAGGTCCTCCATCACGCGCAGCACCTCGCCGGTCAGTTGCGGATCGAGCGCGGAGGTCACCTCGTCGAACAGCATGTCCTTGGGCTGCATGGCGAGCGAGCGTGCGATCGCGACGCGCTGCTGCTGCCCGCCCGAAAGCTGCTCGGGGTAATGGTCCGCCTTCTCGGCGAGGCCGACGCGGGCCAGGCACTCGCGGGCGGGGTCACGCGCCGCGGACTTGCCCAGCGCCTTCACGCAGGTCGGCGCGAGCATGATGTTCTGCTCGGCCGTCAGATGCGATCTCGCAGGTATAGGCGACGACGTTGACGACCAGCGCCAGCACGGCGGCGAGGTTGGCATCG
>JAQGHX010000066.1 GCA_028288745.1 Roseomonas sp.
CGCGGCCGGCTCGGGCAGCGCGGCCGGCGGCGCGGTGCCACCCGGCGCGGTTGCCGGGCTGACGCCTTGTGCCAGCACCGGCGGCGCGGGCATGGCGGCCAGGGTGCCGCACAAGGCCAGCAGGGCCGCCGTGACGGGGCGGGTGGGGCGGCGTGGACAGGTCATGCGGTTTCCTCTTTGTATCGCGGTTCCACCCCGGCATGTTTGTCTCCCAGACCCCCGGTTGTAGGGGCCGGCCGCAGGGACCAGCTTCAACTTGGGCGCGGCCTGCCCCGCCGGAACGCCCGCCTCTTTTGCATGACCGGATAAGCCGCCGCCCCATGAACCAGATTGACCGGTCGCCCGATCTCAACCTGCTGCGCCTGTTCATCGCCCTGATGGAGGAGCGCCACGTCACCCGCGCGGGCGAGCGCCTGTTCCTGTCGCAGCCCGCCGCCTCGGGCGGGCTGAAGCGGCTGCGCGAGCAGTTCCATGACGCCCTCCTGGTGCGCGAGGGGCAGGAGCTGCGCCCCACCCCGCGCGCCGAGGAACTCTATGCCACCATCGCACCGCTGCTGACGCGGCTGTCAGACGGCATCGCCGTCGCGACGCCTTTCGACCCCGCCACCGACCAGCGCACCTTTATGCTGGGCTGCAGCGACGCCGTTGCCTTCACCCTGCTGCCGCCGCTGCTGGCGCGTTTCCGGCAGGCGGCGCCGGGCTGCGCGCTCTCGGTGCGGATGGGCGACCACCACAGCCTGCCGCCGCTGCTGGCGGCCGGCGAGATCAACGTCGCCCTCGGCTACATGGGCGACGAGCTGCCGGCCAATGCCCGCATGAAGATGCTGCGGCATTCAAACTGGCTGGTGCTGCGCGACCCCGGCACCGGCCCGGTCACCAGCATGGATGCCTATTGCGCCCGCCCGCATGCGCTGATCTCGGCGCGCGGGCACCTGGAGGGTAATGTCGATGCCCTGCTGCGGCCGGAAGGGCGCAGCCGCCGGGTGGTGCTCGGCCTCAGTTCCTTCTTCCTGCTGGCCGCCGCCCTGCCGGGCACCGAACTGATCGCGACGGTGCCGGATTTCGTGGCCTACAGCATCGCCCGGCGCACCGGGCTGGTGATCGAGCAGCCGCCGGTGGCGCTTGGCCCGGTGCCGAACGCGCTGGCCTGGAACGGCTCCCGCGACCAGGACGCGGCGGAGCGCTGGTTCCGCGGGGAAGTAGTGGCCGCCTTCAACGATGTGGTCTCGCGCAGCACCTGAGGGTGCCCCCCGGCAGCGCATGGCGGGTGGGCGGCACTGCCCGAAATCCCGCGTGCCGGCGCCAGGATGCCAGCGCGGATGCCCGCGCGCCGGGAAAGCGTCACCGAAGGATATTCCGCGCCGGGGCGCCTTCGGCTAATCATGCCCCATGCAACGCGTGATTCGCAGTCTTGTCCTTCTCCTCGTCATCGCCCTCGGGGCCGCCTGGGCGGCCGCGTGGTTCGGGCGGCAACCTGGCGAGGCGTTGGGCGACGCATTCCTGCGCCATGTCGCTGCCCTGACGGGACGCGACGCGCCGCCCACCACGGCGGCGGGCCTGCAACTGCCCACCGGCGTTACGCTGGGCGGGCCCTTCCGCATGACCAACCAGGATGGGCGCAGCGTCACCCAGGCCGATTTCGGCGGCAGGCTGCTGGTGGGCTATTTCGGCTTTACCTTCTGCCCCGACGTCTGCCCCACCGAACTCGGCGCCATCGCCAATGCCATGGACCTGCTCTCGCCCAGCGAGGCCGAGCGCGCCATGCCGCTCTTCGTCACCATCGACCCGGAGCGTGACACGCCGGCACTGATAAAAAGCTACGTCGCTAATTTCCACCCGCGCATGGTGGGCCTGACCGGCACGCCGGAGCAGGTGGCGGAAATGGCGCGCAGCTTCCGGGTCTACTACGCCAAGGCCAGCCGGCCGGAGGTCAGCGAATACCTGATGGACCACTCGTCCTTCATCTACCTGATCGGCGCCGACGGGCGGGTGCGCAGCCTGCTGCGCGCCCAGAGCTCGCCCGAGGATATCGCCGCCGCCATCCGCGCATCGTTGCCCCGGGTTTGACCGCCGCGCAGCGAAGCAGCCGCCACCACCCGGTGGATGCCACCGGCGCCGGCCAGACAGCCACAGGCCCAGCGGTGGCCCGCATGGCCGACAAGGCCAGGCAGCCACCATCCAGACAGCCACTGGCCAGACAGCCACCGGCCAAGAAGGAGCGAAAGTGAACATGGCAGAGGATGAGTTCGAGGATCTGATCGGACGCCCTTCCTTGCGCTCCGCTGTCACGGCTCCGGCCCCCCGGTATACACGGCGCCTGTCGGACAAGATCCTGATCGCCTTCCACCAGGCCTGCGACCAGAGCGATTACGACGTGGCGGAGGAGCTGCTCCACATCCTGGAGCGGATGCTGACGCGCCGCCCCGTGACCGCGGACAGCAACCGGCGCAAGAACCTGGAGAGCCTGGTGGCGGCGCATGAGCGGCTTTGGCTGCTGCGCCACCCCGAGAATGGCGACTGAGGGCAGGACCCGGCCCGCCGGTCCACCACGGAATTCCACAGTCGCCGGCGTGCCGAGCGGGCCAACTCACTGTGGCGGCCTCGCTTGACACACGATCTGGCGGCGTGATTTCTTGCCCTAACCAGAACTGAGGACGCCGCATGACCATCCAGCTCGGCCAGACCGCTCCCGATTTCGTGGCGCAGACCTCCATGGGCCCGCTGCGCTTCCATGAATGGGCGGGCGATTCCTGGGTGGTCCTGTTCAGCCACCCCAAGGATTTCACGCCCGTCTGCACCACCGAGCTGGGCGAGACCGCCCGGCTGAAGCCGGAATTCGACCGCCGCAACACCAAGGCCATCGGCCTCTCGGTCGATACGCTGGAGCGGCATGAAGGCTGGAACGCCGATATCGCCGAGACCCAGGGCACCGCCGTCAACTTCCCCATGATCTCGGATGCCGACCGCAAGGTGTCCGACCTCTACGGCATGGTGCACCCGGAGGCGGACCCGGCCATCACGGTGCGCGCCGTCTTCATCATCGACCCCGCCAAAAAGGTGCGGCTGATGCTGACCTATCCGCCCTCCACCGGCCGCAACTTTCAGGAAGTGCTGCGGGTGATCGACAGCCTGCAACTGACCGACAAGCACAAGGTGGCGACGCCGGTGAACTGGCAGCCGGGCGAGCGCGCCATCATCGTGCCCAGCGTCTCGGACGAGCAGGCCCGCGAGCGCTTCCCCCAGGGCTGGGAGGCGCAGAAGCCTTATCTGCGCTGGGTGGACCTGCAGAACTGATGGCTATTTCCGATGGCTTCTGGGGGGCGGTGGGCAATACCCCCCTTATCCGCCTGAAGCGTGCCTCCGAGGCGACGGGCTGCGAGATCCTGGGCAAGGCCGAGTTCATGAACCCGGGCGGTTCCGTCAAGGACCGCGCGGCGGTTGGCATCCTGGAGGACGCGGTGGAGCGCGGGCTGCTGACCCCCGGCAAGCCCGGGCTGGTGGTGGAGGGCACCGCCGGCAATACGGGCATCGGACTGGCGCTGGCGGCCTCCGCGCGCGGCTGGAAAAGCGTGATCGTGGTGCCGGAAACGCAGAGCCGCGAGAAGCTGGACTACCTGCGCATGATCGGCGCCGACCTGCGGCTGGTGGCGCCCAAGCCCTATTCCGACCCCGGCAACTACGTCCATGTCTCCCGCCGGCTGGCCGAGGAACTGGGCGGCGTCTGGGCCAACCAGTTCGACAACCTCGCCAACGGGCTGGTGCATGAGCGCACCACCGGGCCCGAGATCTGGGCGCAGACCGGCGGCAAGGTGGATGCCTTCACCTGTTCCTGCGGCACCGGCGGCACCCTGGCCGGCACGGCGCGCGCGCTGAAGGCGATGAATGACGGCATCCGCATCGTGCTGGCGGACCCGGAAGGCAGCGGGCTGGCGAGCTGGGTGAAGACCGGCGTGGTGAAGAGCGAGGGCAGTTCCATCACCGAGGGCATCGGGCAGGCCGCCCGCGCGCCCGGCAACCTGCAGGGCGCCCCGATCGACGACGCGCTGACCATTCCGGATGCCGAGGCGCTGGAGCAGGTGTTCTCCCTGCTGATCGACGAAGGCATCTCGGTCGGCGGCAGCGCGGGGCTGAACGTGGCGGCGGCGGTGCGGGTGGCGAAGGCCATGGGGCCGGGGCACACCGTCGTCACCATCCTCTGCGATGGCGGCGCGCGGTACCAGTCCAAGCTGTTCAACCCGGACTTCCTGCGGGAGAAGGGCCTGCCGCTGCCGTCCTGGCTGGCGTGACCCGCTGAAAGGCCCGGCAGGGCGCGCGTCTTACCGGCCTGTGCCACGGTGCCGGATATTTTTGGCGAGCGGACCGGGCCCGGCCGCTGGTCCCGGCGGTGGCCGATTCGGGCCACCGGGCCGCGCCCTGGCGTAAGGGCCACTGAAAAAATGTAACGGCGGAGGCCGCGCTTCGCCCCTGCCCGCCGCGGGTGGCCCACGCTGCCGTAGAGCAAATTCCGTTCGCAGGGGCTCACTACACGTACTCTAACGTTTTGTTTTTTCGCGCAATTCACGCATTGCGGCGCTTCCACCCGAAGCGATCACGCTCTAGCCCCGGCCGCTCTTCCCCCCCCTTGGCCGCGAAGCGCTTTCGCCCCACGCTCTTCCCGATGAACCAATCAGAGGGAACCAACCGGTGAACGGAGCCGAAAGTCTGGTCCACACGCTGCTGGCCAGCGGTGTGGACACCTGTTTCGCCAATCCCGGCACCAGCGAGATGCATTTCGTCGCGGCGCTGGACCGGATTCCCGGCATGCGCTGCGTCCTGGGGCTGCAAGAAAACATCGTGACCGGCATGGCCGATGGCTATTACCGGATGGCGGGCAAGCCGGCGGCGACGCTGCTGCATTGCGGCCCGGGCCTCGCCAACGGCCTGGCCAACCTGCACAACGCGCGGCGCGCCCGCAGCGGCATCGTGAACGTGGTGGGCGACCAGGCCACCTATCACCGCCCGCTGGACGCCCAGTTGACCGCCGATACCGAAGGCTGGGCGCGCCCCGTCTCGGCCTGGACACGCACGGCGGCGGACGCGGCCCGGGTGGGGGCGGACGCGGCGGTGGCGGTGCAGGCGGCGCGCACGGCGCCGGGGCAGATCGCCACGCTGATCCTGCCGGCCGATACCGCCTGGAACGAGGGTGGCGCGGTGGCCGAGGCGCTGCCCGTGCCCGCCCCCATCGCGCCGGACCCCCATGCGGTGCGCAACGCCGCGCGGGTGCTGCGCGAGAAGAAGAACGTGCTGATCCTGCTGGGCGGCGCCGCGCTGCGCGCCCGGCCGCAGGCGCTGGCCTGGCGGGCCGCGCATTCCAGCGGCCACAAGGTGATGGCCGAGATGTCCAACGCGCGGGTGGAGCGCGGGCGGGGCCGGCTGGCGCTGGAACGCGTGCCCTATGCGGCGGATATCGCCATCGCCGCGCTCGCGGGATACGAGCATCTGATCCTGGTCAATGCCAAGGCGCCGGTCGGGTTCTTCGCCTATCCCGACAAGCCGAGCCTGCATTACCCGCAGAACGCGGAAGTGCATGTGCTGGCCCGCTACGAGCAGGATGGCGAGGCCGCGCTGCAGGCCCTGGTCGAGGAACTCGGCTCGCCCGAGGCGACGCTGCCCGATGCCGGCCCCCGCCCCGTCATGGGCCGCGGCGCGCCAACGCCGGAAGGCCTGGCCCGCACCCTGGGCGCCCTGATGCCGGAAGGCAGCATCGTGGCGGATGAGAGCGTTTCCTTCGGCCGGGGATTCTTCGCGGAGACGCACGCGGCCGCGCCGCATGACTGGCTGCAACTGACCGGCGGCGCCATCGGCTGCGGCATGCCGCTGGCGACGGGGGCCGCGATCGGCGCCGGGGGCCAGCGCCGGGTGGTGAACCTGCAGGCCGACGGCTCGGCCATGTACACGCTGCAGGCGCTCTGGACCCAGGCGCGGGAGAAGCTGCCGGTCACCACCATCATCCTCTCCAACGGCAAGTACCAGATCCTGCTGGGCGAGTACCAGAATGTCGGCGCCAATCCCGGCCCCACCGCCATGGGCATGCTGGACCTGGGTAACCCGGACCTGAACTGGGTAAAGCTGGCCGGCGGCATGGGGGTGGAGGCCGCTCGCGCCACCACGCTGGAGCAATGCGGCGACCTGATGCAGCAATCCTTCGCGCAGAATGGCCCCTTCCTGATCGAACTGGTGATCTGACGCGGCCGCGGGCGGGTCCAGTTGCGACCCGCTCGCATTTATTTCGCCGGGCTCGTCGAATTCGTTTGGCGTGGTCCGGGCTTTAAGATTTATTGCGAATAACTCGCAATTGCAGAAAGCGGCCGGGAGGGGCGGCAACAACCGTCTCACCGCGATCCGGGGTCCCGCACTTCTCCTCCCCCGGCCCTCCTGGTCGCTGTCGCAAACGAGAACCGGCCGGTGCCTGCAGGGGTGGCATCGGTTGGGAGCGGGCCGGAGGGGCCGGGTGATTGCGAACCACCCGCTCCATATCCGATGGCGCCTGAAGGGGGATGCCACCGGATGACTGATTTGCACGCGGGCAGGGCGTGCAACTCCGGCCCGCGCGCCCTTCCTGGGGATTGGAGCCGGGAAGGCGCGGCGCTACCCTCGCCACCATCCGCGAGAGGACGACCCTATGCCCTACCTGATCGAGACCTGGGACAAGCCCGATGGCCTGGCCCTGCGCACCGAGACGCGCCAGACGCACCTGGCTTTCCTGGCCGCCAATGCCGCCAGGCTGCTGGCCTGCGGGGCCAAGCTGGCCGATGACGGCAGCGATGGCGGTGGCAGCTTCTACATCGTCGATGTCGAGACGCGCCCGGAGGCGGAGGCCTTCCTCGCGGCGGACCCCTTCGCGCAGGCCGGGCTGTTCGCGCGCAGCAGCATCACGCGCTGGCGCAAGGCGTATCTGGACGGCGTTTCGTACCTGCCCAAGGCCTGAGAACGGCGACGGGGGTGGGTATTCGCCCTCCCCCGTGCCTGCTCGCGCCGGATTACATGACATATCATCTAATGATATAGCACGCATCCAGGGTTCATCCATGACCACTCCCCCAGGCGCCGAGGCCATGCGCAGCGGCTTCGCCATGCTGGTCGGGCAGACGTCGCGCCAGTGGCGCCGCGCCGTGGACCGCCAGTTGCAGCCCTTCGGCCTGTCCGAGGCCACCTGGCGGCCGCTGCTGCATCTGGCCCGCGCGCCGGCGCCGCTGCGGCAGAAGGAACTGGCCCAGGCCCTTTCGCTCGATCATTCCTCTGTCGTGCGCACGCTGGATGCCCTCCAGGCCGCCGGCTTCATCGAACGGCGGGAAGAGGATGCCGACCGCCGCGCCAAGGCCATCCTGCTGACCGAAGCCGGCCGCGCCATCGTCGAGCAGGTCGAGGCCGTGTCTCACAGCGTGTGGAACGAGACGCTGGCCGGCCTTTCCGACCAGGACATCAGGACGGCGCACCGGGTGCTGGACCGCATCTGCCGGACCCTGGCCGAAACCCCGGAAGCCCCGCTGCCGTGAGCGCCACCCTGCCGGCCGGCACGGAAGCCCCGCCGCGCCCGCAGGTGCCGCTCTGGCTGCTGGCGATGATCACCTTCAGCGGCACCCTGGCCATGCATATCTTCGTGCCGGCCCTGCCACTGGCAGGCGCCGACCTGGGTGTCAGCGCGGCGACCATGCAGATGACCGTCAGCCTCTACATCCTGGGGCTGGCGGTGGGGCAACTGGCCTATGGGCCGCTTTCCGACCGCTTCGGGCGTCGGCCGGTGCTGATGGGCGGGCTGTTGCTCTACACCGTCTCCGGCCTGGCCGCCGCGCTGGCGCCGGATGCCCAGGCGCTGATCGCGGCGCGGCTGTTCCAGGCGCTGGGCGGCTGCGCCGGGCTGGTGCTGGGCCGCGCCATCGTGCGCGATACCTCCGCCCCGCAGGACGCCACCCGGCGGCTGGCGGTGATGAACCTGATGGTGACGATGGGGCCCGGCCTGGCACCGCTGGCCGGCGGCATCCTGGCCGGCACCGCCGGGTGGCGGTCGATCTTCTACGTGCTCTGCGGGCTGGGCGTCGCCGGCTTCCTGTGCGCGTGGCGGCTGCTGCCGGAAACCGGGTCCGTGGGAAGGGCGCCCCCCGGTTCCGCCACCCTGCTACAGAACTACCTGCGGCTGATCCGCTCGCCGGCCTTCCTGGGCTATTCCATCGGTGGCGGCTGCGCGACCACGTCGATGTACGCCTTCATCGCCTCCGCGCCCTTCATCTTCATCAATGAATTGCACCGGCCGCCGCATGAGGTGGGCCTCTATCTCGCCGTGCTGATCTCCGGCGCCTGGCTGGGCAGCATGATGACCAGCCGGCTGGTCACCCGCGTCGCCATAGGAAAGCTGCTGATCCACGGTAACCTGCTGAGCGTGGCGGCAAGCTTCGTGCTGCTGGGCGGCGTGCTGACGGGCAATCTCAGCGTCCTGCTGGCGGTCGGCTGCATGTTCGTCTTCACCTTCGGCGCCGGCATCGCGTCGCCGGCGGCGCTGACCCTGGCGATCGGCGTGAACCCGCGCGTCGTCGGCTCGGCCTCCGGGCTTTACGGATTCACGCAGATGACGGCAGGCGGGATCTGCGCCGCGCTGGCCGGGATCGGCAGCGAACCGGCGCTGGCGGCGGCGGTCATCCTGGCGGCCGCGGGCATTGTCGCGCAGCTGTCGTTCTGGATCGCGCTGCGCGCGCGGCCCACGAAAAATTGAGGCCAGGAAAAGAACGTCCCTGGCCCCATCTTTTTTAACAGCCCGAGAAATTCCTTCCCGGCCTGTCAGCCGCGTTCGTTCAGCGGCACGAAGGGGCGGTTTTCCGGCCCCGTGTAGTTCGCCGCCGGGCGGATGATCTTCCCGTCGATGCGCTGCTCGATCACATGCGCGCTCCACCCCGCCGTGCGGGCGATGACGAAGAGCGGCGTGAACATCGCCGTCGGCACGCCCATCAGGTGGTAGGAGACGGCGCTGAACCAGTCGAGATTCGCGAACATCCTTTTCGTGTCGGCCATCACCGCCTCGATGCGCTCCGCGATGTCGAACATCTTGCGGGAGGCGACTTCGTCGGACAGGTCGCGCGCCACCGCCTTGATCACCTCGTTGCGCGGGTCGGCGATGGTGTAGACCGGGTGGCCGAAGCCGATCACCACTTCCTTCGCCGCGACGCGCGCGCGGATATCGGCCTCGGCCTCATCGGGGCTGGCGTAGCGCTTCTGGATTTCGAAGGCGACCTCGTTGGCGCCGCCATGCTTCGGCCCGCGCAGCGCGCCGATGCCGCCCGTGATGGCCGAATGGAGATCCGCCCCGGTGCCGGCGATGACGCGGCAGGTGAAGGTGGAGGCGTTGAATTCGTGCTCGGCATAGAGGTTCAGCGAGGCGTGCATGGCGCGCACCCAGCTCTCGCGCGGCGGGCGGCCGTGCAGCAGGTGCAGGAAGTGGCCGCCGATGCTCTCGTCATCGGTCTCGACCTCGATACGCCGGCCGTTCTGGCTGAAATGGTACCAGTAGAGCAGCATCGAGCCCAGCGAGGCCATCAGCCGGTCCGCGATATCCCGCGCGCCGGTATGGCTGTGGTCGTCCTTCTCCGGCAGCACGCAGCCGAGGGCGCTGACGCCGGTGCGCATCACGTCCATCGGGTGGGCATTGGCGGGAATGGCTTCCAGCGCCTGCTTCACGGCGGCGGGCAGGCCGCGCAAGGACCGCAGCTTGGCCTTGTAGCCGCGCAGCTCGCCCTGGTCCGGCAGGCTGCCATGCACCAGCAGGTAGGCGATCTCCTCGAACTCGCAGCGCGTCGCGATGTCGAGGATGTCGTAGCCGCGGTAATGCAGGTCGTTGCCGCTGCGCCCCACCGTACAGAGCGCGGTATTGCCGGCGGTGACGCCGGAAAGGGCGACGGATTTCTTGGGCTTCATGTTCGTGGCGGGCTGGGTGTCGCTCATGGTCATGCGTCCTCGTTGCGGGCGGTGGGCCGGCATGGGCCGGGCCGCCTTCTGTGCCGCCAAGCAGGATCGCCAATCCCGCGGCGGTTGGGAAGGCGGCCCCGGCGGAATGCAGGCCGGCGCATGAGCCGGGTGCCTGCCAGGGCACCGCCGGTACAGGCGCCGCGCCGCCATGGGCGGGCCTGGGGCAGCGACGCCAGCATCGCGGGATGCGGCTCCGCGCCGCCGCCCTGGCCCGGCCACCTGACGAAAACAGGCGAGAAGCGCGTGGTTTGCCTGCTGCCCGATCGCGATGAATTTTGATGTCTGGCGCGCTCCATGGCCCGGCTTCGAAGTTCACCACCAGGCTCGGCATGGACCGGCGCCGTTGCGCAGCAGCATTGAACGGGCCCGCCGCCAAACAAGTAAGGCTGGCTGCCGGCGGCGCGGAAGCTCAGCGTGACAGGGCATCCGTGGCGAAGGTCTGCTCCCCCACCCATGGTGGCGATTCCCGGCAAAGCGCCTCCTTCAAGGGCGCCGCAAGCGCGATCCCCTCAATCCCGCTGGACGTCCCCACCAGCCCTTCGGCTATCCTCGCCCTTGCCGGGCCGACCGGCAGGGAAGAACGATCATGAAGGCTCATCGCCGTGCCCTTCTGGCGGGGCTGCTCGCCACCCCGTTCCTGGCCCGCGCGCAAAGCGCGCCGCAGCCGCTGGAACGGCTGCGCGAGCCTGGCCCCACCACCTTGACGGAGGAACAGGTCGCGCAGCGCTTCACCGCCAGCCCCGCCCCGGCCGGCCCGCCCGGGCGGTGGGAGGCCCGCGCCAACCTGCCGCTGCCGCGGTCCGAAATGGCCTGGGCCACCGCCGCGCGCGGGCGGATGCATGTCATCGGCGGCTATGGCGAGCAGCAGGTGAACCGGCCCTACCACCATGTCTATGACCCGGGGCAGGATGCCTGGACGGTGGCGGCACCGCTGCCGCTGGGCGCCAATCATGTGGCGGTGGCGGCGACGGAGGACACCGTCTACGCCTTCGGCGGCTTCATCCAGCAGAACCGCGACCCGCATCGCGAGGCCTTCGCCTATGACATCGCCGGGAACCGCTGGCGGTCGCTGGCGCCGCTGCCGCGCGCGCGCGGGGCGGCAGGGCTGGTGGTGGTGGACGGGCTGCTGCACCTGATCGGCGGCGCGCAGGGCAACCAGGACCGCCACAGCATCGCCTGGCACGAGGCCTACGACCCCCGCGCCGACCGGTGGGAAGCGCGGCCCGACATGCCGGGCTTCCCGCTGGACCACCAGGGCGTGCTGGCGGTGGACGGGCGCATTCATGTCATCGGCGGGCGCATCAACACCTTCGCGACCAATGTGGGGCATCACCGGGTGTACCAGCCCGGGCCGGCGACCTGGGAGGACCGCAGACCCATGCCCACGCCGCGTTCCGGCCACGGCGCCGTGTGGCTGGCTGGCCGTATCTGGTGCATGGGCGGCGAGGAGACCAACAAGGTCTTCGGCCAGATGGAAAGCTACGACCCCGCCACCGATTCCTGGGCCAGCCATGCCCCGATGCTGACGCCGCGCCACGGCCTGGGCGCGGCGGCGCTGGGCGGGCGCATCCATGTGGCGGGCGGCGGCGTGGTGTTCGGCGGCGGCATCCAGTCCTCGATCCATGAAGCCTTTTCGCCGGCCTGATCCCGGCGCGGCGGGCACGCCGCGTGGGGCCGCCGTGCCGCGCCGGGCGGCTCTGGTGCTGC
>JAQGHX010000074.1 GCA_028288745.1 Roseomonas sp.
GCAGGGCGGCGGCGGCGGCATCCAGCGCGGCGGCGCCGGTGCCGGGCGGCAGGTGGGCCGCGACGGGCACCCGGTCCTCCGCCCGCAACAGCAGCACGCCGGGCGCGCGGGCCAGTTGGGTGATCAGCGCGGCGTCATACACGTGGTCGGCGCGCAGCAGCAGCAGGCCCTGTCCAGGGACGGGAGCACCGGAGGCAAGCTCGGCCACCCCCGCGCGCGTCAGCGCGCGGCGCAACAGGGTGGAGGACGGCATGCTCCAGATCGGCACCGGCCCCTCGCCCAGCAGGCGCGCGGCCGGGCGGGCCTTCGTAACCGCCTCGCCCGCGGCTAATGTCGCGCCCGAATGACGCTCGTCCTGGCCCATCTGTCCGATCTCCATCTGCCGCCTGACGCTACGCCGACCGTCCGGCAGCTCCTTGGCAAGCGCTTGCTGTCCTACCTTGCGTGGCGGCGCAAGCTGCCTCGGCAGGATAATGGCGTGCCGGCCAGCCTGCTGCTGGATGACCTGGCCGCTTTCGCGCCGCATGCCGTGGCCGTCACGGGCGATCTGGTGAATTTCGCGCTGCCCGCCGAATTCATCGCGGCGCGCGATATCCTGCACCGCATCGGGCCGCCGGGTCGCGTCTCGGTCATACCCGGCAACCATGATGCGCTTGTGCCGGTGCCCTGGGCGCAGGGCATCGGGCAATGGGCGGAATGGATGCGCGATGACGATGCCGGGGAGGGCTTCCCCTTCGTGCACCGGCGCGGGCCGGCGGCGCTGGTCGGGCTTTCGACGGCCATTCCCACCCCGCCGGGCTGGGCGGCGGGCCGGCTTGGCGCGGCGCAGCTCGGCCTGCTGGGGCAGCGGCTGGCAGCGTTGCGGGAAGAAGGCCTGTTCCGGGTCGTGCTGATCCATCACCCGCCTTGTGGCGAGAACCGGCGCCGGGGCCTGCGGGACCGCGCCGCGCTGCTGGACGTGCTGGCCCGCGAGGGCGCCGAATTGCTGTTGCATGGCCACAGCCACCGGCCGGGGCTGGTGCCGCTGCCCGGCCCGGGCGGAAGTCCGGTGCCGGCCATCGGCGTGCCGCCGGCCCTGGCGGGGGCCGGGCGGCATCACCTCTCGCGCTGGCACTTGCACCGCGTCACGCCTTCGGCAGGGGGCTGGTGGCTGGAGACATTGGTGCGGGGCTACGACCCGCAGGCGCAGCGCTTCGCCACCCTGGGCGAATGGCGGCTGCGCGTCGCGGCGCCGGTCAGTACCGCAGTTTGACGGGCATCCGGGCGCCCTGCGCGCTGGCGTGGAAGCGCGCGGAATCGAAGCTCGGCAGCCCAAGCCGGGCCGGCGCGTCGTTGGAGAAGCCGTAACCCTCGGCGGGCAGGCCGATCATGTTCCGCTTGAAGTCATGGTCATTATCCTCGTCGTGATAGACCGCGACGGCGTACTCGCCCGGCGTCGGCACGGCAAAACAGGCTGCGGCCAGGCCGCCCCGCACCGGCACGCGCTGCCGCGCGATCCTGCCGCCCGACGCCAGGAACCGCCGTGGGTCGGACCCGTAGAGGGTGATGGTCATGTTGCCGGTATCGGTGCGCGCGCCGCTGACCACCACCTCGATCCGTGGCCCGGCCGGGGCTGTGGCTGCGTCGCAGGCCGTGGCCTCGGGCGCGGCGCCGGCGGCTGCCAGGGGGGGCGCCGGCAGCAGGAATGCCAGCAGCGCCAGCAGGGACAGCGCCGGGGCCTGTTTCCGGCCGCGCCACTCGTCGCCGTGGTCTGGAATGGCTATGTTGGGGGCGGCGGTTTTTCGGCCAACCCACAGATGTTCGAGTTCCGGCATGGCAAGCGCAACCCTGAGCAAGTTTGGTTATCCTGGCACCCTGGTGGGGGAAACCTCGCATTGGGCGGTGCTGGTCCGGCCGGAGCAGCCCACCCTCGGCAGCCTTGTCCTGATCTGCCGGGAGGCCGTGAAAGCCTTCGGCGCGGTCAGCCCTGCGGCCTTCGCGGAGCTGGGCCCCGTGGTCGCCCGGATCGAGGCCATGCTGCGCGGCTTCACGCGCTACGACAAGATCAACTACCTGATGCTGATGATGCAGGACCCGGATGTCCATTTCCATGTCATTCCCCGCTATGAGGGCGAGCGCAGCCATGACGGCCTGACGGTGCCGGATGCCGCCTGGCCCGGCCCGCCCGTGCTCGGCAAGGCCGTCAAACCGGACGAGGCGCAACTCCGCGGGCTGGCTACCGCCCTGCGAGCCCGCTGGGCCGATACGCCGTCCTGATGGACGGCGCCGGTCCGGCCGAGGTGGCGGCACGTCCTTCCGTGCCCGCGGGGGGGCGTGGCAGCCGGCTGATCAACCGCTACATGCTGCGCCTGCTGGCCCAGCCGCTGATGGCGACGCTGCTGGTGGTGCTGCCGGCGCTGTTGCTGGAGCGGCTGCTGCGGCTGTTCGACCTCGTGGCCAATGGCGGCGGCGGCGTTGCCCCGATCGTGCGCCTGGTGCTGTATCTGGCCCCGCATTACGTCGGGCTGGCCCTGCCTGCCGCCTTCTTCATCAGCGTCTTTACGGTGATGTCGCGCTTGGCCGAGCATCACGAACTCGACGCCCTGCAAGGCACCGGCATCTCCCTGGCGCGGCTCAGCCGGCCTTTCCTGTATGTGGGCGCCGTTCTCACCCTGGCCGGGCTGGGCCTGTTTGGTTATCTGCAGCCGCTCGGGCGCTACCAGTACCGCGCCGCCTTCCATGCCGTCACCCATGCCGGCTGGAACGCGACGGTCGCCCCGGGCGAGTTCATCCGCATCGGCGGGCACCTCAGCGTGATGGCCGATGACGTGGACCGCCAGACCGGCGAACTGACCGGGGTGTTCATTCAGCAGCGCCAGCCGGATGGGACCGAGATCACGACCACCGCGCGCGCCGGCTGGCTGACGCCGCAGCTCGATGCCGGGCGGCTGCATCTGGAACTGGAAGGCGGCACGCAGATCGCCGTCTCGCCTGACGGCACGGTGCGGACGCTGGATTTCGGCACCTCCGCCGTGTCGCGGCCCTTCTCGCTCGACGTCGGCCCCTTTCGCCCGCGCGGGGATGACGAGCGGGAAATGACCCTGGACGAGTTGTGGAACAACCGGCCCGCCCCACCCGGCACGGCAGAGGCCGTGCCGCACCGCCGGATCGAGGGCGAATTGCACGGGCGGCTGGTCCGCTCCTTCTCCATGGTGCTGCTGCCGCTGCTGGCCATCCCGATGGCACTGGGCGCCAAGCGGACCCGGCGCTGGCATGGCGCGGTACTGTCGGCGCTGATCATGGTGCTCTACCATCACGCCGTGCAACTGGCGGAATCGCTGGGCGATATCGGCCTGGCCGACCCACGCCCCCTGCTATGGGGCATTTTCACCGCCTTCGCGGCCTTCTGCCTCATCAGCTTCCGGCAGGGCCAGCGTAACCCCTACGAAGGCCCGTTCGACGCCCTTTTCGGTATGATGGAGCGCTTCAGCGCGGCGGTCGCCGCCCGCCTGCCGCGCCGGCGCCGGCGGCCATCATGATCCGCCGCCGCTATCTCTCCCGCATGTTCCTCGGCCGGCTGCTGGCGGCCTTGCTGGGCCTCGCCGGGCTGCTGCAACTGCTCGATCTGCTGGACAATGCCAGCGAGGTGCTCAGCCGTGGCGGCGCGGCCGACCTCGCGCGCTATGCCGGCTGGCGGCTGCCGACCCTGCTGGGCCAGATGATGCCGCTGGCGGTGCTGGTGGCCGCCATGCTGACCCTGCGGCGATTGGCCCTGACCTCGGAAATGACGGCGCTGCGCTCGGCGGGCGTGCCGGTGCGCCGGGTGCTGGGGGCGATGCTGCCGGTTTGCCTGCTGGCGGTGCTGGCGCAGACCCTGCTGCTCGGCCTCGTCGCGCCGCGCACCGAACGGGCGATGTCCGAATGGTGGGTCAGCACGGAGGCCCGTTCGAAGCGGCCGGTGCCGGCGCCGCACCGGGTCTGGCTGCGTGTGGGGCGGGAGATCGTGGGTATCGACCGGGTCTCGCCGGATGGCAGGCAACTGGACGGCGTCATAATGGTGCCCCGCGCCCCGGACGGGTTGGCTCTGGCGCGGATCAAGGCGGCCAGCGCGACCTGGGCGCCGGCGGCGGGCTGGGTGCTGCGCGATGTGAGCGTGGCTGAGCCCGGCAAACCCACCCTGACGCGGCGGCCGGAACAGCCCTGGCCGGAAGGGCCGCCCCCGGCCGATATCATCGACGTGGCCCGGCCTACCAATGCGCAGAGCCCCTGGCTGCTGGCCCGGTCCCTGCGCGGCGAGCAGGCGGTGAACCGTGGCCCGGCCTATTACCAGACGCGCCTGCAGGAAACCGCGGCGCGGCTGGTCGGCCCGCTGGTGATGCTGTTGCTGGCGGCCCCGGTAGCCTTCGGCATGCCACGCCGGGGCGGGCAGGTGTCGCAGCCGCTGCTCGGCCTGACGCTCGGGCTGGGCTATCTGCTGTTCGGCGGCCTGCTGGGCGCGCTGGGCGAGGCGGGAGTGATGCCGACGGCGCTGGCGGTCTGGACCGCGCCGGTGGTTTTCGCCGCCATCGGCGGGATGCTGCTGATCCGGTACGAAGAACGATGAAGGGGCCGTCCTGGCCGGCATGGGGACCTGTGGTGGCAGCAGACCAGCAGCGGGAGCGGGTGGAGATCCTCCCCGTCACCGGCAAGGCGGCGATGGAGCGCTTTATCCGCCTGCCGGAGCGGTTGATGCGCGGCGACCCCGCCTGGATCGCACCGTTGCGGCTGGAACGCCGCATGGCCTTCTCCACGCGCCGCAACCCGTATTTCCGCCACGCGGAGGCCGCCTTCTGGCTGGCGCTTCGCGATGGCCGCGCGGTCGGGCGCATCAGCGCGCAGCAGGACCACTTGGCGCCACAAGCGGTGGAGGGCAGCCCGGCCGGGCATTTCGGCCTGCTGGCGGCCGAGGATGACGCCGAAATCCATGCCGCCCTGCTGGGCGCCGCCGAGGCATGGTGCGCGGCGCACGGCACCCGGCATATCACCGGCCCGTTCAGCCTGTCGATCAACGAGGAGACCGGGTTGCTGGTCCAGGGCTTCGACACGCCACCCATGCTGATGATGCCGCATGACCCGCCTTATATCGGCGGCCACCTGGAGCGCCTGGGCTACCGGCGGGAGCAGGACCTGCTGGCCTACCGCGTGGAGACCGCCTCGCCGGGCCTGCCCGCCGCCGCGCGTCTGGTGTCGCGCGGCCTGCCCCCCGGCACCGTGCTGCGCCCGCTGCGGCGGGCGGCGCTGCGCCAGGAGGTCGCGCTGCTGGTCGAAATATTCAACGATGCCTGGGCCGGCAACTGGGGCTTCGTGCCGATCACGCAGGAGGAGGTGGACGCCATGGCCGCCGCGCTGAAGCCTTTACTGCACGAACGCCTTGTGTGGTTCGCCGAGATCGGGGGCGAGGCGGTGGCCTTCGCCGTCTGCCTGCCCAACCTGAACGAGGCGATCCGTGGCCTTGGCGGCCGCCTCTTTCCCTTCGGCTGGGCGAAGCTGCTGTGGCGGCTGAAGGTGGATGGCGTCAGGACGGCGCGGGTGCCGCTGATGGGGGTGCGCCGCAGCCATGCGAGCGGGCTGCTCGGCCGGGTACTGCCCTTTTTCTTCGTCGATGCCCTGCGGCGCGAGGCGCGGGCCATGGGCATCCGTACCATTGAGATGTCCTGGGTGCTGGAGAACAACCTGCCGATGCGCCGGCTGGCGGAATCCGTCGGCGGCGAGGTCTACAAGACCTACCGCGTCTATGGCCGGGACCTGGCGGCATGAGCGGCCAGACGGCCGTGATCCTGGCCGGCAGCCGGGCAGGGGCGGCGGACCCCATGGCGGTGGCCGGCGGCGTCTCCCACAAGGCCTTGCTGCGGGTGGGCGGGGTGCCGATGCTCGCCCGCGTGCTGGCGGCGCTGCAGGCGAGCCCCGGCATCGGCCGCATCGTTGTGATGATCGAGGACCCGCCGCGAAACCTGGCGGGGTTCGACCTGCCGCCCGGCGTGGAGTTGCGCGAATCCGCCGCTTCCCCCAGCCGCAGCGTCGCAGCGGCGCTCGCGGAATTCGGCGCGCCCCTGCTGGTGACGACCGCCGACCACGCCCTGCTGACCCCCGCGATGGTGGAGCATTTCCTGGCGGCGGTGCCGCCCGGCACCGACGTGGCCGCCGGTCTGGCGCGGGCGGAGACGGTGCTGGCCGCCTGGCCGGGCACACGGCGCACCTGGATGCGCTTTCGCGACGGCCGCTTCTCCGGCTGCAACCTGTTCTGGATGGGCGGCCCGGCGGCGGCGGCGGTCGTGACCTTCTGGCTCCGGGCGGAGCAGAACCGTAAGAAGCCGCTGGCCATGGTCGCGCTGCT
This sequence comes from Roseomonas sp., assembly GCA_028288745.1. Classification (GTDB taxonomy): domain Bacteria; phylum Pseudomonadota; class Alphaproteobacteria; order Acetobacterales; family Acetobacteraceae; genus Pseudoroseomonas. The sequence continues at coordinate 6,353 of JAQGHX010000074.1, forward strand.
GGGGCCGCTGGCGCTGCTGCGCTTCGCCCTGGGGCTGCTCAGCCTGCCGGCCGCGCTGGCCCTGCTGGGGCGGCGTACCGGCGCCCGGCTGGCGGCGGTGGACATGCCCTTCGCCGAAGCCGCCGTCGATGTTGACAAGCCGGCGGACCTAGTGCTGGCCGAGGAGGTCCTGGCCGCGCGACCGCTGGGCGCAGCTCATGCATAAAGCCATAATTTTTCTCTAATAGGCTAATTTTACGGTAATATCGCGCGGTTTACTCGGCGGCCTGGCTGGCCCGCTCCGCGTCGCGCCAGGACTGGCCGAGGCGCTCGGCCTGCGCCACGTCGGCCGGGAAGTCGATCTCGCCCCAGGCAAGGCCCTCGATGGAGGCAACCCGGATCTCGGTTTCCGCCGCCAGCGTGTCGATCACCGACAGGTACCAGCGCTTCAGCCCCTCGGGCTGGCGCAGCGCGGCCTCGACGCCCTGGGCGAAACGCGCCCCGCCTTCGCCGCGGAACAGCAGCATCCCGATGGATTCGCCGTTGACGACTTCCATCGGCAGGGTCTTGCCGATGGAGCGAAGCCTGTCGCCATCGAGCGATACCTTCATGTCATCCGAGTCGTAGTGCGGCTTGCGGTCGATCGTCACGGTGATGGGCGCGCGGGGGGCTTCCAGCAGCGTGCGCAGGATGGCGGGCTCGAACAGCGTGTCACCGTTCAGCAACACGCAGCCACCCTCGTCCCGGCTGCCCTGTTCCAGCACGTCGCGCGCCAGGAAGCAGCTTCCGGTATTGTCGGCGACGGCGAAGAACGGGTTGAAGCGCGTCCGCACCGACCGGGCTAGCGGGCCAAGCCCCCGCAGCATCGCATCCACCGTATCGGCCGCGAAGCCGGTGACGATGGTGACATCGGTGATGCCGTTCGCGGCCAGGGCACGCAATTGCCATTCCAGCACCGGGCGGCCGCCGACGGGCAGCAGGCATTTCGGGCGGGTCTCGGTCAGGGGCAGCAGCCGCCGGCCTTGGCCGGCACACAGGATCACAGCACGCAGGGTCTTCATCCTCATCAGCCGTGTTGGCCGGGTACCGATGCGGCTGGCTGGCGCGATCGGAGGGGTGGCTGAGACGCCGGTCTCGCACGGCCGCATACGTCACTGCGTTTTCTTCCTAGCACCGGGCAGAGAGTTGCGCCAAGACCGGCGGACTGCAACGGGGGCAGGGCTGGAATGGCGACAGTGCGATTGACCTTGGGAGCGCCAGCACCTAACGCAGTCGGCATGATTCATCTTCACGCGGGGCTTTCCTCGCGGGGCGGAAGCGTCATGCCGATCCGGCCGGTGACCGGTTTGTCCAGGCGGAGCGTGCATCCATGTTAGTTTCCATCCCCACCCAGAGTGGCCTGCCGCTGCGGCCCGGGGATTTCGCGACCCTGACGGACGCGCTCGACTATGCCGCCGGCGGGGCTACCGGCCTTTCCTTCCATGCGTTACGCGGCGGCCATGTCGGGAGCCTGACCTATCGCGCCCTGCGCGAGGATGCCCGGGCGCTGGCGCGGCGCCTGCTGGGCGCTGGCCTGGAGCGGGGCGAGCGCGTGGCCATGCTGGCCGATACCTCGCCCGATTTCGTCCGTGCTTTTTTCGCCAGCCAGTATGCGGGGCTGGTGCCGACGCCGCTGCCGCTGCCGCCGCCCCTTGGCGGGCGCGAGGGCTATATCCTGCTGATCGAGCGCCTGGTGCGGGAATCCCGCGCCGCCGCCCTGTTCGCGCCGGCCGAAATCCTGCCCTGGCTGGCCCCGCTGGCCCAGCAGCTTGGGCTCAAGGTGTTCGGCACCGTGGCGGACCTGTCCGCCGTCACGCCGGGCGAGGCGGAACCTGTGCCCAGCGGGCCGGACGATATCGCCTACCTTCAGTTCTCCTCGGGCAGCACGCGTCACCCGGCCGGGGTCGCGGTGCGGCAGCGGGCGGTGATGAGCAATACCTCCGCCATCATGCGCCACGGCCTGAAGATGCGCCTGGGCGACCGCACGATGTCCTGGCTGCCCTTCTACCACGATATGGGGCTGGTGGGCTTTCTGCTGACGCCCCTGGCCGGCCAGTTGTCCATTGACCTGCTGCCGACCGCCGATTTCGCCCGCCGGCCCATGTTGTGGCTGTCCATCCTCTCGGATTACCGGGGCACGCTCTCCTTCAGCCCCAGCTTCGGCTACGAGTTGTGCGTCAGGCGGCGGGCCAATGCGCCGGCCGGGCTCGACCTCTCGGCCTGGCGGGCCGCCGGGCTGGGCGGCGACATGATCCGCCCCGGCGTGCTCGCGAGTTTCGCGCAGACCTTCGCTGCGAGCGGCTTCCGGGCCGAGGCGCTGGTGCCGAGCTATGGCATGGCGGAAGCCACGCTCGCGATCAGCTTCGCCGAACTCGATACCGGCGTGCGGACGGACGAGATCGACCTCCGGCGGCTGGAACTGGAGGGTCACGCCCTGCCGGCAACGGCTGAGACGGTGCATCGCCGCGAATTCGTCCGCTGCGGCGCGCCGCTGCCAGGTCATGAACTGGATATCCGCGATGCCGCTGGCACCTCGTTGCCGGACAGGCAGGTCGGCCGCATCCTGGTGCGCGGCCCCAGCATCATGCTGGGCTATGACGGCCAGCCCGAGAAGACGGCCGAAGTGCTGTCCGCCGACGGCTGGCTTGATACCGGGGACCTGGGCTACCGGCTGGAAAGCGAGGTTGTCATCACCGGCCGCGCCAAGGACCTGATCCTGATCAACGGCCGCAACGTCTGGCCGCAAGACCTGGAATGGTCCGTGGAGCAGTCTGTGACCGGGGTTCGCACCGGCGACGTCGCCGCCTTCTCGATCGATGAGGATGGCGAGGAACAGGTCGTGGTGTTGATCGAGGCGCGCGGCGTGACGGAGCCCGACGCGCGCGAGCGGCTGAAGGCGGAAGTGGCCGGGCTGCTGCGGGCGCGCCATGGGCTGGAAAGCTGCGTGGTGCTCGTGCCGGCCGGCAGCCTGCCGCAGACGTCCTCAGGCAAGCTCAGCCGTGCCTGGGCGCGCCGCAAGTATCTTGGCGGGGCCTATGACCCCGCGGCGGCCCGCCAGCAGGTGGCGTGACGCCCGTCAACCGTGACAGGACGCCGCTGGTCGCCCTGACCGGCGGCACCGGCTTCATCGGCCGGCATGTCGCCGCGGCGCTGGCACGGGCCGGCTGGCAGGTCCGCATGCTGGCCCGCCGGGACGCGATTCATCCGCTGCTGGCCACGGTTCCGCTGGAATTGGTGCTGGGCGACCTGGGAGACGAGGCGGCGCTTGCCCGGCTGCTGCGCGGTGCCGACGCCATCGTTCATCTGGCCGGGCTGACCAAGGCGCCCGACTTGGATGCCTTCCTGCGCGTCAACCGGGATGGGGCCGGCCTGCTGGCCACCGTCGCGGCGCGCGAGGCGCCGGGGGGGCGATGCATCCTGATGTCCTCTCTGGCGGCGCGGGAGCCCGCCATCTCGGCCTATGCCGCCAGCAAGCGGGCCGGCGAGGACGCAGTGCGCGCGGCGCGCGGCGGCGCGGCCTGGACCATCCTGCGCCCCGGCGTCGTCTATGGCCCCGGGGATATCGAGGGCATGGCGCTGCGGCGGCTTGCCTCGTCAAGATTGGTGCCGGTCCCCTCGCCGGAACCGCGCATCGCCATGATCCATGTGGCGGATCTGGCCGGGGCGGTCGCGGCGCTCTGCGGCGCCCCGGCGCCCGGCGGCAATTTCGAACTCTCCGATGCCCGCAACGAGGGCTATGGCTTTGGCGATGTGCTGGGCCTGACGGCGGAGCTTCTCGGCCACCCGCCGCCGCGCCGGATACCCCTGCCGGACCCGGTTTTCCAGGCCGCTGGGTTGGCTGCCGACCTGATATCGGGCCTGACGCGCCGCCGTGGCATTTTCGGCCGGGGCAAGGTGCGCGAACTGCTGCACCGCCAGTGGCATACGGACCCCGCGCTGTCCCTGCCCTCGGCTTTGTGGGCGCCGGGCATCACGCTGCGGGATGGCATGGCGGAGACCGTGCGCTGGTGGCAGACCGGGGCACGGTAAGGGTTCGACACCAGGGCCGAACGCAAAAAGCCCCAACCGGCAGAACCGGCTGGGGCTTTTAGGGTCGCATTCTCCTGCCCTTCCGAAGCTATGCTCCGGCGGGGCAGGGGGAATGCGTCAAGGCTCAGGCCTTGCGCAGGTTACCGGCAGAGAGCTTGCCCTGCTGGCCGCGCTGCACGTCGAACTCGATGCGATCACCTTCGCGCACGTCCATACCGGCGCGCTGAACGTCGGAGATGTGCAGGAAGACGTCGTTGGAGCCGTCCTCAGGCTGAATGAAGCCGAAACCCTTGGTCGTGTTGAACCACTTAACAGTGCCGATGGCCATGATGCGCTTCCGATCAAAACGGAATGCCACAGAGCAGTATTGCTCTGAGGATCATCTTTAATGGGAAACGGTAACAACCATCACACGACGCGTGGTGCAAGAGCGGTAGGCCGACAAACCAAAAAACTGACTTGGCTTCTGTACCCGGTCGGCCGCCTGCAGGGAAGCGAATTCGTCTCTCCAAAGAGAAAAATTATCCGCCGCCTTCGGACGAGGCAGCTTGTTCTTGGCGATATGGAAATGAAAGGGCCTTATTCTATCAGGCAACAACCAAGCCACGACGGCGGTGCCGCCTGCCGGAAGCGGGCCGGCTTGACGCCACTCTTCCGGTGGCCGGGCCAGTCGGAGAAAGGAGCGTATCGCCGGCCAGCGAATTCAGCGTGGCCGGGTCAGGTCGAAGCGGTTCTCTGGCGTGACCGTGGCATAGGCAGAGGGGCCGCCGGCCCTCAACACGACACCGGAATTGAACGTGTCGTAGATGCCGTCCTTCAGCAGGTGCCGGGCGATATGCACCGCCACGACCTCGCCGATCACCAGCCAGCCCGCGGCGGGGCGGCCATCATGACCCCTCAGGTGGATGATATCGCTGACCTTGCATTCGAAGCTGACCCGACTTTCCGCCACGCGCGGCGGCCCCACCAGGCGGGAGGGCGCGGCGGTCAGCCCGGCCAGGGCGAACTCATCGGTGCCGTAGGGGACGGTGGCGCAGGTCGCGTTCATCGCCTCGGCCAAGTCGCGCGTCACCAGGTTCCAGACGAACTCCCCGGTCTCCCGCGCATTGCGCACGCTGTCCTTCTCGCCGGTGCTGGAGAAGCCGATGATCGGCGGCGTGTAGCTGAAGGCGTTGAAGAAGCTGTAGGGCGCGAGGTTCACCGACCCGTCCTGGCCGCGCGTGGAAACCCAGCCGATCGGGCGTGGCCCGACAATGGCATTGAAAGGGTCATGCGGCAGCCCGTGGCCCTTGGAGGGTTCGTAGAAATAGATGTCGTTCTGATCGGTCATACGGTGCGGCTCTTCCAGATGAGTTCATGCCGATCCTGCCCCGCCACGGCCGCCGGGACCAGGGGGCACGGCGCGCCGGCAGGCCTTCAGGTGCGGCGCTCCACGCAACCGGCTATACCGGCGGGGCGTTGCCAGGGCCAGGCGACGGCGGGCCACGCCTGCCCGGCCAGAAGCGATGCCGGGCTTGCCACACCGCCGCCGCAACGCGATCTAAGGCGCATCATGTCCATCCAGATTCCCTTCGATAACAGCTATGCCCGCCTGCCGGAGCGTTTCTACGCAAGGCTTCCGCCCACACCCGTGGCGGCCCCGCGCCTCGTACGGCTGAACACGCCGCTGGCGGAGTTGTTGGGCCTCGACTCCGTGGCCCTGGCCAGTCCGGAGGGGGTCGAGATCCTGGCCGGCAACCGCGTGCCTGCCGGCGCGGCGCCGATGGCGATGGCCTATTCCGGGCATCAGTTCGGCTACTTCTCGCCGCAGCTTGGTGACGGGCGGGCCCTGCTGCTGGGTGAGGTGGTCGGGCGCGATGGCAGGCGGCGCGACATCCAGCTCAAGGGCTCCGGCCCGACGCCCTTTTCCCGCAGCGGCGACGGGCGCGCGGCGCTGGGCCCGGTGCTGCGCGAATACCTGGTGAGCGAGGCCATGGCGGCGCTGGGCCTGCCAACGACCCGCGCCCTGGCGGCCGTCACGACCGGCGAGACGGTGCAGCGCGAGACCGCCATGCCAGGCGCGGTGCTGACCCGCATCGCGGCCAGCCATATCCGAGTCGGCACCTTCCAGTATTTCGCGGCCCGCAGCGACGTGGAGGCGGTGCGGCTGCTGGCCGACCATACTATCGCCCGCCATTACCCGGAGGTGGCGAGGGCTGCTCAGCCCTATCTTGCCTTGCTGGAAGGCGTCGTGGCGCGGCAGGCGGAACTTGTCGCACGCTGGCTGCTGATCGGCTTCATCCACGGCGTGATGAATACCGATAATTGCGCGATCTCTGGCGAAACCATTGATTACGGGCCCTGCGCCTTCATGGATGCCTATGACCCTGCGACGGTGTTCAGCTCGATCGACCATGCCGGCCGCTATGCTTACGGCAACCAGCCGCGCATCGCCCATTGGAACGTCTCCAGACTGGCCGAGGCGATGCTGCCGTTGCTGGACGAGGATGAGGACCGCGCGGTGGAAGCGGCGAAGGAAGTGCTGGCCGGCTTCGGGCCACGCTTCGAGGCCGCTTATTCCGGTGGGCTGCGGCAGAAGATAGGCCTGTCCACCGCAGCGGAAGGGGACGGGGCGCTGGCCCAGGATCTGCTTTCCGCCATGGCCGAGGGCAACGCCGACTTCACGCTGACATTCCGGCACCTCTGCGAGGCGGCGTCGGGGCCGGGTAACAATGGCGCGGTGCGCGCGCTGTTCTCCGATGCCAGTATCTATGACAAATGGGCTGTACGCTGGCACGCCAGGCTTGGGACAGAGCGATCCGCGCCGGCTGAACGCGCCGCCGCCATGCGCGCCGTGAATCCGGCCTTTATTCCGCGCAACCACCGGGTCGAGGCCGCGCTTGCCGCCGCCGTGGAATGCCAGGATTTCAGCCTCTTCGAGGAACTCCTGGGCGTGCTGTCTCACCCGTATGACGACCAGCCCGGCTTCGAGCGCTATGCCGAGCCGCCCGGTGCGGACCAGCGCGTGTACCAGACCTTCTGCGGGACCTGAGGCCCTGCTTCGGCGGCGTTATGTTTACATAACCTTCATTATGCAATTAACAGGCTTTTATGGCACCCCGGCGATGTCGGCTAATGGATGAGGCCGGCCATGCGTCTCTGACGCGCCGCCCCCTCTCTCTGGGCCGCGACAGCGCCCGTTGGCCCCACGCTATCCCGGCTGGACGGCCTGCGGAGCGCGGAGCGCCGATGCCGCCATCATCGGCGGTGGCTTCACCGGCCTCTCGGCCGCGCTGCATCTGGCCGGACAGGGCTGTGACGTGGCCTTGCTGGAAGCGCGCGACGCCGGCTGGGGGGCGTCCGGCCGCAATGGCGGGCAGGTCAATCCCGGCTTGAAGCTGGACCTCCGCGAGTTGCAGGAGGTCTATGGCGAGTCCACTGGGGCCGAGGCCTACGACACCGGTGCCGGCGCGCCGGACTTCCTGTTCTCGCTGGTCCGGCGCCACGGCATCGAATGCGAAGCCCGGCAATCCGGCACCCTGCGGCTGGCGCAGGACCGGTTGGTGATGGGCGGCCGCCCCTCCTTCAGCCTGCGGGAAGACCGCGCGGCCGATTATTCCGTCATGCGGCGGGTAGTGGCCGGCCTCTACCGCAACTGGCGGATACCGGCATCGACTACGCCTGGGCCGGGCGCGTCACCATCACGCTGGACCATCTGCCGCACCTGTGGGAAGCGGCGCCGGGCCTGCATGCCGCCATGGGCTATAACGGGCGCGGCGTAGCCATGGCGGTGCGGCTTGGGGCCGTGGCGGCCGGCTGCCTCGCGAGGCCGGGGCAGGCGCTGGCCTTTCCCATCAGCCCCAGCCCGGCCATTCCGGGGCACTGCGCCCGTCAGCCTGTCCCGCATGCCGCCATGCTGGACCACCGCGTCATGGACGCGCCGGGCGCTGAGCCCGGCCATGACTGCCCGCCCTGTTGAGCCCGGCCCGCCACCGGCCTAGATTGCCCGCCAATACGGGAGACGCAGCCATGTCCGAGCCAAACGACCGCAGGCGGGAGGCTGTCGCGCAAGCCGTGGCGCTCGCGGCGGAACTGGCGCCCGATGTGGCGTCCGTGCTGCTGACCCACTACCCCGATGCCGATACGCTCGATACCCTGCGGCCCGGCTCCGAGGACCTCGAGACCGTCGCGGCGGTGAACCGCGCGGTGGCAGCGGAACTCGCCTCGCGGGGCGTCGCTGTCTTCGTGCAGGTCGCGGACCGTGCCGCCTTCCGCCGCTGGATGGATGGCCGCGCCGATACGGCGCAGAACCGGCTGGCCTGGCGCGACCGCGGACACCTGCTGCGCGGCGCGGCGGCGATGGAAATGCTGGGCCTGGGCGCGGCGGCGGCCAGCCCCCCCGCCAAGGCCGCCGGCTCGCCGGCCGATCGGTTGGTGCGGGCCTTCATCGACGACGACAGCGCGGAGTTCGAGCCGCTGGCGAATACCTTGCTGGCCTCTGGCCGCCAGGGCGTGCTCGACGCGGCATTGCGCAAGCTGCGCGAGCGCTATGAGGACGAAGCCGCCCAGGATTTCACCCTGGACCTCATGGTGCTGGCGGAAGGTGCCCAGATCGGGCCCGCCGGCTGGGCGGAACTGGTGGCCCTGCCCGTCGCGCTGCCGCCCGACAGCCTGCCGGACCCGGCCGGGCTGGCAGCCAGCCTGCTGGCCGCCGGGGCCTTTCCGGACACGCTGGATATCCGCTTCCTGCCCCAATGGCGCTCGCCCGAGGCCCTGGCGAAGCTGCCGCCCTGCACCATCCGCCGCGTGCTGGTGGACCTGGTTGGGGGGCGTGAGCCCGCCGACCTGCCGCCGGCGAAGGCGTCGCAACTGAACGAGGGCGGCTTCGGGGTCCTGCTGGGCATCCAGCTCGACTGGAGCATCCCGGTCTGGGAGGATATCGCGGTGAACGGCCTGCCGCAGGCCCCCGCCGAAGACGAGGTGACCCCGGAGGACACCGCGCGCGGCCTGGCCTTCGACCGCTGGCGCACCAATGCCTTCGAGGCCGGCGGCGGCTGCGTGCCACTGGCGCTGGTCCCGGCCTCCGAGGTGGAGGCGGAGATCGCCGATTTCCTGGAGGAAGCGGGGGAACAGGTCGGCGGCCTGCAGGAAATCCGCGACTTCGTCGAGATGGCGCGGCGCGAGGTGCCGGGCGAAGAGGTCGTCTGCCGCCCGGAGATCGTCGGCGATGGCCTGGAGCTCTCGCTCTATACCGGCACAGGCAAGTTCCTCGACAGCCTCAGCCTCTCCGCCGAGCAACTGCCCGCCAGGGCGGCCGAGATGCCCCGGCTGATCGAAGCCTTCGTGCCACTGCGGCGGGACGCGCCCCACTAGGCCGGATCGCGGCGGCCGCGCATGGCCGTCGTCGGCACCGCCGCCTCACCACCGCGTTTGCCGCGGCCGGGCGGGCCTGGCGCCTGCCACGTCCGGCCGCAGGGGCCGGGCTGCCGGCCCTGGCGGAACGAGCCCGGCATGGGCAAGATGCGGCACCTATCAGCGGATGCCGTGGCGGTGGATGAAATCAGTTTCCTGACCGCCCTGCACCGGCCCGGCACGGTGGTCGATGTGGGCGCGCATGACGGCCTGCTGACCTTGCCCCTCGCGGCGCTGCCGGGTGCGCGGGTGCTGGCCTTCGAGCCCCTGCCCTCCGCCTTCGCCCGCCTGACCCGCGCCTGCGCCGGCCGGGGCATCGAGTTGCACCGGCAGGCGCTGGGCGACCGGCCGGGGCAACAGGCCCTCTCCCTGCCCGTGCTGGCGGGCGTGCCGCAGGAGCAATGGGCCTCCACCGTCAAGACCTTCACGGGCCATGGCGCGCATGTGGAGGCCGTGGCGATGGAAGTGCCCGTGGTGACCCTGGACAGCCAGGGCCTCACGGACCTGACCGCCATGAAGGTGGATGCCGAAGGGGCGGAATACGAGGTGCTGCGTGGCGCGCGGGAAACGCTTCGGCGCTGCCGGCCGGTGCTGAGCCTGGAACTGGAGGAACGCCACCGGGCCGGCTCGACCTGGGCGGTGCCGGCGTTCCTGGATGCGCTGGACTACATCACCTGTTTCGAGCTGCACGGCCGGTGGTGGCCGATCGGCGCGCTGGACCGGCCGTCGATGCAGCGCGCCAGCGCCGACCCGTCGGACTACGCGGCATCCGACCCCTATGTGTTCAACTTCTTCGCCTGGCCGGTGGAGCGCGATGCCGAGGCAAGGCGCCTGCTGCCGGTGCCATAGGGCACCCGCC
>JAQGHX010000094.1 GCA_028288745.1 Roseomonas sp.
TCAGCGATGGCCTCGGCCGCCCTGTGGCGATGCTGCTCCCGGAGGGCCAGATGAGCGATCACAAGGGTGCCGCGCTGATGCTGCCCAGCCTGCCCGAGGCCAAGGAAATGCCCGGCGACCAGGGCTATGACAGCAACCGCTTCCGCCAGGCTCTGACCGCCCGCGGCATCGTGCACTGCATACCCTCCAGCACAAGCCGCAAGCAGCCCATTCCGTATGACAAGGTGCTCTACCGCCAGCGGCACCGCATCGAAAACATGTTCGGCCGCCTCACAGACTGGCGCCGCATCGCCATGCGCTATGACCGATGCGCACACACCTTCTTCTCCGCCATCTGCCTCGCAGCTACCACGGTCTTCTGGATCAATGTGTCCTGAGCCTAGGCCTGCATCAGCGTGGGTAGGGGCGCCTGTTCCTGTTCCTGGTCATGCAGCGTGACGCAGCAATTGCGGCCGCGCTGCTTCGCCAGATAGAGCAGGCGGTCGACGCGGGCATAAAGTTCCGGCCAGGATTCGCCGGGAAGCCGCGCCACCACGCCGAAGCTGGCGGTGATGCGCCAGCCGATGGGCAGGTCGCCGGGACGGCTCCATTCGATATGGCGCCTGGTCCGTTCGGCCACCTGCAAGGCGGCCTCCCGGTGCTCGTCGGGCAGCATGATGATGAATTCCTCCCCGCCCACACGCGCGAGGATATCGGTGTCGCGCAGGGAATTCCGCAGTAGGGCGCCGAATTCGGCTAGCACCCTGTCGCCGGCGGGATGGCCGAAGGTGTCGTTGATGCTCTTGAAATGATCGATATCGCAGAGGATCAGGCTGACCGGCCGGCGGGCGGCTGGCTTGAAATGGCTGGCCGCCTTCCGCTCGAAGCCACGGCGGTTGAGCAGACGAGTGAGGGGGTCCATGTCCTGCCCCGCCGTCAGTTCATCCCGCATGTCCAGAATGGCATTGGCCAGCAGGCTGAGCGCCAGCATAGCCCCCGTCAGCCCGACGAAAGGCTGCAGGGTGATCCAGAAGACCGCATCCACCATGATGGGCAGGTTCGCGGGCACATTCTCCGCCCATGGCGCCAGCATGAGCGTGACGATGATGCGGGGCACGAAATGGACCGATAGCAGCACCAGAAGGCATAACAGCACCCGGTCCGCCGGCCTGCCCTGCCGCAGGGCCCATATCTTACAGGTCGTCACCATGAAGATGAAGCTGAGGGCGGTATTGAGGATGCAGACGCGATAGGCCAGCGAATCCTCAACATAGCCATAATAGTACATGGCGCCGGGGACGAGAATGACGAGGAGGAGCCCCACCGGGCGGGGGAAGCGCTGCCGTGCCCGCAGCAGGATGCCCTCCGCCAGCGCGAGGCAGCCGGCTGTATAGAAGACGGCGGAGATCACGATGGCGGGCGCCAGAACCTGCGGCCATCGCGGCAAATGCAGCGCCATGCCCACCGCGTAGAGAAAGAAGCCACAGGCCAGGGCCAGCGAGGACCAGGTGTTGCGGTTGAGCGTCTGGACCCAGAGGAAGAACGACGAAAACGCCAGCAGGATCAGCGGCGTCACGAAGGCTAGGATGTAACCGGCCTTGGGGGGCATCATGGTGCGGGCTCTGTATCCATAGCCGGGAAAGCGGCGAACCCACTCTGGGAAGGCAGGCACGGGCAGTCGTGGATAGCAGAGGTTAAGCTTTCCGGAGCTGACCTTAAAATATCCGTGAGCATCCGGAAAGAGTTTAAATTCCGCGATAATCCAGCGATAAAATTACCCGCTGCGGTAGCCGCCGGAGGCGCGGGCACCAGCATCCGGGCATAAAAAAAGGGAGAGCGCCGGGCGCTCTCCCTTGATCCATCGCCTCGAAGCCGCGGGGCTCTCGCCCCGCTCAAACTCAGCGCGAGTAGAACTCGACCACCAGGTTCGGTTCCATCTGCACCGGGTAGGGCACATCGGACAGCTTGGGCGCGCGCAGGTAGCGGCCCTTCATCTGGCGGTGGTCCACTTCCATGTACTCGGGCACGTCGCGCTCGCCGGACTGGGCGGCATCGAGCACGCAGACCAGCTGCTTCGACTTCTCCTTGACCTCGATCACGTCATTGTCGCGGACGAGATAGGAAGGGATGTTGACGCGCTTGCCATTGACCGTGATGTGGCCGTGGTTCACGAACTGGCGGGCGGCGAAGGGGGTCATCGCCAGCTTCAGGCGGTAGATCACCGCGTCCAGGCGACGCTCCAGCAGCTCGATCAGGTTCTCGGAGGTGTCGCCCTTACGGCGCACGGCCTCTTCGTAGTACTTGCGGAACTGCTTCTCGCCGATGTTGCCGTAGTAGCCCTTGAGCTTCTGCTTGGCCATCAGCTGGATGCCGAAGTCGGTCGGCTTCTGCTTGCGGCGCTGGCCGTGCTGGCCGGGGCCGTATTCACGCTTGTTGACCGGCGACTTCGCGCGGCCCCACAGGTTCACGCCGAGGCGGCGATTGATCTTGTACTTACTTTCCGCGCGCTTGGTCATGCGGCGGGCTCCTTATTCTGGTGCGCCCCATCCTTGGTGGAAGGGTGTCGCTGATTGTCCCGGTAGTCCCAAGGCAGGCATGCCAAAGGCGGGGCGCACGACCAGCGTGCGTCCACGTTCCCGGAAGGAAGCCGGCGTTTACCCGCGCACGCGGCGGCTTGTCAAACCTGCTGCCGCCGCCTACTGCCGATTTATGGTGACACGTGCGGAACTGCTGGTGCTGGGCCTGACGGCCGGCGTGATGGGCAGCCTGGTCGGCGGGCTGATGCTGGGCATCGGCCTGGGTCTGGTGGTCAATGATGTGCATGCGGGGTGGGTGCTGGTGCTGCCGGCCGCCCCGGTCAGCGGCCTGCTGGGCTATTGGCAGGCCCGGCGGCTCGCCAGCCGCTCCGCCCGGCGGGACTGAAGGAAGGCGGAGGGGGCGCCAGACCACTCTATATATACGAAGGGCGCCGCCCTCGCAGGCAGCGCCCCTCCAAACCCAGGGATGATCCGCCTGTCTTACGCGGCCATCAGCGCATCGGACTGGCGGCGCACCATGTCCTGGTAGGGGCCGGGGCGGCGCACCAGCAATTCGGGCGAGCCGTCCTGCACTACCTGCCCGGCATCCATCACAATGATGCGGTCGAAATTCGACAGGGTGGCGAGGCGGTGGGCCACCGCGATCACGGTGCGGCCCCGCATCAGCCCGTCCAGCGCCACCTGCACCTCGGCTTCGCTCTCGCTGTCCAGCGCGCTGGTGGCTTCGTCCAGCAGCAGGATGGGTGCGTTCTTCAGCAGGGCACGGGCGATCGCCAGCCGCTGGCGCTGGCCACCGGAGAGCTTGGCGCCACGGTCGCCCACAATGGTATCGAAGCCGTCGGGCAGGGCCTCGATGAACTCGCGGCAGCGGGCGGCCTCGGCGGCGGCCAGAACTTCGGCATCCGTCGCATCCGGGCGGGCGTAGCGGATATTCTCCAGCACCGTCCGGTGGAACAGCGACACGTCCTGCGGCACCACCGCGATCATTTCGGCGAGGCTCTCGCGCGTGGCCACGGAAATATCCTGGCCGTCGATGGTGACGCGGCCTTCCTGCGGGGCGGCGTGACGCTGCAACAGGGTCAGCAGAGTGGACTTGCCGGCGCCGGAGCGGCCGACGATGCCCACCTTCTGACCCGCCGGGATCTCCAACTGCATGTGGCGCAGGATGGGCGTGCTGCCGGCAGGGGCGGCGGGGTAGCGGAAGGTGATGTCCTCGAACACCACTTCGCCGCCCTTGGGTGCCAGGATGGCCGCGTTGTCGACATCCGGCATGTCATGCGGCACCAGCAGGGCGCCCAGCGCCTCACGCATACGGGCCACGTACTGAGTGAGGTCCACCAGTGCCATCGCCAGGTCGCGGCTGGCATGCAGGATGGTGAAGCCCAGGGTGCAGACCAGCACGATATCGCCGGTGGTGGCACGGCCGATCTGCCACAGGTGCACGGCCCAGCCCAGCAGGCAGGCGGTCAGCACCGCGGTCGCGGCGCCATGCACCAGCCGCAGCTTCTCCAGGTAGCGCAGGCTGGCGCGACGGGCGCCGCTCTCGGAATCCAGGGCGCGCGCAAGGCGGTCCGATTCGCGACCGAAGGCGCCGAAGGCCCGCACCAGGGCGAAATTCTGCACGACATCGACCAATTGGCCGTCCACGGCGGCGGCGCGGCCGGCGAAGTTGTCATGCAGCGCCTCGCCCTTGCGGCCCAGGAATGCCACGCCGGCGGCCAGCCCGCCGGCAGCCACCACCAGGCAGCCCGCCATGATGGGGTCGACGCTTGCCAGGAAGCCGATGGCCAGCACCACGGCCACCGCCGGTGGCACCGTGTGCCAGGTGAAATTCTGCAGCAGGGTGAAGCCCGCGGTGCCGGTGGCGCTGATCCGGCTCGCCAGCGTCCCGGCCGAGCGATTGGCGAAATAACCCGGCGCATGCCCCGAAAGGTGGCGGAACAACTCGGCCCGCATCGAGGCGGTGGCGCGCGGGAAGCGGTCCGCGGCGATCCAGCCGCCGATGCGCCAGAGCATGTTATCGGCCGTGATGACACCGGCCAGAATGGCGAAGGCCGTCCACACCGCCGCCGCCGCCACCTGGGACGGGTTGCCGGACAGCGTGTCAATCAGGTGCTTGACCGCGTAATTGGCGCCCACCGAGCAGCCGACCGCGCCCAGCACCGCCAGCAGGGTCGCGATGTGAGAGCCCGCATAGGGGCGCAGGTGCCGGAAC
Organism: Roseomonas sp.; assembly: GCA_028288745.1. Lineage (GTDB taxonomy): Bacteria > Pseudomonadota > Alphaproteobacteria > Acetobacterales > Acetobacteraceae > Pseudoroseomonas. Next base: position 4,732 of record JAQGHX010000094.1, read on the forward strand.
AGAAAGGCGACGGGACGGTGCGCATAACGCAGCACGTCGTCCTTGTGGCCCTTGGGCGCGGCGGTGTCGCTGGTGATGGGGGGCATAGGGGCCGGGGCCTCCTGTTCGTCACACAAATTCGTGAGGATAGTGCTGCGGTGCGTCGGTAGGCAGGAAACAACCGCATCGCGTCGAAATCGTGGCGGTGTGTGCCGAATCCAAACCGCATTCTCCGTGCAAGTTGCGACCGAGGCCAAAAGACGGAGAACGGACCAGATGCGTATCGCCCAGATCGCTCCCCTGACGGAAGCCGTGCCGCCGAAGCTGTATGGCGGCACCGAACGGATCGTTTCCTACCTGACCGAGGGGCTGGTGGAGCTCGGCCATGAGGTGACGCTCTTCGCCAGCGGCGACTCTGTCACCAGCGGCACGCTGGCGCCGATGAGCGCCAAGGCGCTGCGGCTCGATCCCTCGGTACGCGACCCCAACGCGCCGCTGGCCCTGATGCTCGAGACGGTCTACCGCCGCCGTCACGAGTTCGACCTGCTGCATTTTCACCTGGACTACCTGCCCTTCTCACTGTTCTCGCGGCAGAGCACGCCCATCCTGACCACGATGCACGGGCGGCTGGACCTGCCGGAACTGCAGCCGGTCTTCGAGACCTTCCGCGACGTCCCGGTGGTGTCGATCTCGAACAACCAGCGGCTGCCGCTGCCGCAGGCGAATTACGTGGGCACCATCTACCATGGCCTGCCGGAGCATCTGCTGACCCCGCGCACCGACAGGAAGCCGGGCTACCTGGCCTTCCTCGGCCGCATCGCGCCCGAGAAGCGCTGTGACCGCGCCATCGAGATCGCCATCGCCACCAACACGCCGATCAAAATCGCCGCCAAGGTGGACCGGGCGGACGTGGATTACTACGAACAGAAGATCCGCCCGATGATGGCCCACCCGCTGGTGGAATTCATCGGCGAGATCAACGAACAGCAGAAGCCCGACTTCCTCTCCGGCGCCACCGCCCTGCTGACGCCGATCGACTGGCCCGAGCCCTTCGGCCTCGTGATGATCGAGGCGATGGCCTGCGGCACGCCGGTGATCGCCTTCCGCCATGGCTCGGTGCCCGAGGTGGTGGATGAGGGCGTGACCGGCTTCGCCGTGGCCGACATGGCCGAGGCCATCGCGGCGGTGGACCGCGCCAAGGGCCTGCCCCGCGCTGCCGTGCGCCAGCGTTTCGAGCAGCGCTTCACCGCCCGGCGCATGGCGCAGGATTATGTCGACCTCTACGAGCGGCTCTCCCACAGCCGGGCGGCCGAGCTGATGGTGGCGGCCGAATAACCTGCCATCCCGGCCGGGCTGACAGGCCGGGGCAAAGTGAAAGGCCCGGATGGCACCGCCTCCGGGCCTTTTTCATGCGTGCGTGTCAGAGGGCGCGCGGGAAAGACACGCCGGGCCTAGCCCCGCGCCGCCGGGGGTGCGACCTTGCTCCCTTACCGCACCGCAGGTTTTTCATGCGCAACGACCCTTTGAACCTTGATGCCCTTTCCGCCCGACTCGAAGAAAAAGGCCCGGCCTACAGCGCCCTGGCCGACACGATCTGGGACTTCGGCGAGCTTCGCTTCAACGAGCACCGCTCCGTCGCCGCGCAGATCGAGCGGCTGGAGGCCGAGGGCTTCCGCATCACCCGTGACGTCGCCGGGCTTTCCACCGCCTTCATGGCCGAGTCGGGCAGCGGCGGGCCCGTCATCGGCTTCCTGGGCGAGTTCGACGCGCTGGCCGGGCTGAGCCAGGAAGCCGGCAACCCGAGGCAGGCTCCGGTCCGGGCCGGTGCCACCGGCCATGGCTGCGGCCATAACCTGCTGGGCGCGGGTGCCATGCTCGCCGCCGTCACGGCGCGCGACACCCTGGCCGCCGCGGGCCAGCCCGGCACCATCCGCTATTACGGCTGCCCGGCCGAGGAAGGTGGTTCCGGCAAGACCTTCATGGCCCGGGACGGCATCTTCGACGACCTGGACGCGGCCATCTGCTGGCACCCCGGTGTCTTCGCCGGCGTCAATTCCGGCAAGACGCTGGCCAATTTCCAGGTCTACTTCCGCTTCAAGGGCCGCCCCGCCCATGCCGCCGGAAGCCCGCATCTGGGCCGCAGCGCGCTGGACGCGGTCGAGATCATGAACATGGGCGCCAATTACCTGCGCGAGCACATGCCGAGCGACGCGCGCCTGCACTACGCCATCACCGATGCCGGCGGCATCTCCCCCAATGTCGTGCAGGCGAATGCGGAGGTGCTCTACCTCATCCGCTCGCCCAGGGTGGCGCAGGCGGCAACGCTCTTCGCCCGCGTGCGGCGCTGCGCGGAAGGCGCGGCCCACATGACCGAGACGGAACTGACCGTAGAGATCGACAAGGCCTGCTCCGAGGTCCTGCCCAACACGGTGCTGGAGATGGCGATGCACGAGAACATCCGCCGTCTCGGCCCGCCGCGCTTCGACGACGCCGATATCGCCTTCGCCGCCGCCATCCGGGAGACGCTCTCGCCCGAGGATATCGAGAGCAGCGTTGAGTTCTTCGGCGCGCCCGCAGAGGCGGCGGACCTGGCCATGGCCGAGGAGATCCTGCCCTTCGACGGTACGCCACGCTTCATGCCGGGCTCGACCGATGTGGGCGATGTGAGCTGGGTGACGCCGACGGTGCAGTGCCACGGCGCCAATTATGCCGTCGGCACGCCCTTCCATACCTGGCAGATGGTGGCGCAGGGCAAGAGCCCGGCGGCGCATAAGGGCATGCTGCACGCCGCCAAGGCGATGGCGGCCACCGGGCTCGATATCATCCGCGACCCGGAACTGCTGGCCCGCGCCAAGGAGGAATTGCGGCGCCGGACCGGCGGCAAGCCCTATGCCTGCCCGATCCCGCCCGAGGTGGTGGCACCGCCCCTGCGCCGCGCCACCCGCTGAGGCCGAGGCCTGCGGCGCGGAAGGGAAGGGCGCCTGACGCGGTGCCCTTCCCGGCGCGCCGGGGCCGTGCCGGCGTCGCCCGGATGCGCCGGCGGCGCGCCCCGCCTCAGCGTGGCTGCAGCAGGGCCGCCAGTTGCCGGGCCAGGTCGGTCTGGCGGAACGGCTTGCGCAGCAGCGGGTAGTCCGGCGAGATATGGGTCGGGTCGGCATAGCCGGTCAGCAGCAGGACCGGCAGGCCAGGCCACCGTGCCCGTACGTCGCGGGCCAGCTCGGTGCCCGTCATGCCGGGCATGGCGTAATCGGTGACCAGCAGGTCGATCCGCTCGCCCGCTTCCAGCAGGGCCAGGGCGGTGGTCGCGTTGGCCGCCTCCAGGGTCTGGTGCCCGAGGTCGTTCAGGAAGGTGGTGGTGATGCCGCGCACGCTGGCATCGTCATCCACCACCAGCACGCGGGCCGCCGTGGCGGTGGCCGCGTGCTCGCCATCCGCGGACCGCGTCGCCGCCCAGGCGCGTTCCGAACGCGGCAGGTACAATTCCACCAGGGTGCCCTGGCCCGGCTTGCTGGCCAGGGTGACGGTACCCCCCGACTGCCGCGCCAGCCCATAGACCATGGACAGGCCAAGCCCGGTGCCCTTGCCGATATCCTTGGTGGTGAAGAAGGGCTCAAAGGCCTTGGCCATAATATCGGGAGACATGCCGTCCCCCGTATCGGCGACGCCCAGCACCACGTAGTCGCCATGCGCGAGGTCCGGCACCTCGGCTTCCGCAAGGGTGGCGTTGCGAGTGGACAGGGTAATGACCCCGCCATCCGGCATCGCGTCGCGGCTGTTGATGCACAGGTTCAGCAGCGCCAGCCCGAATTGCTCCGCGTCGGCGATGGCGGGCCACAGCGCCGGATCCAGCGCATGTTCCACGGTTACGGCATCGCCCAGGCTGCGCGTCAGCAGCGTGTCCATGTCATGCACCAGCCGGTTCACGTCACAAGGGCGCAGGTGCAGCTCGCGCTTGCGGCTGAAGCTCAGCAGCCGGCGGGTGAGGGAGGAGCCTCGCTCGGCCGCGGCGATGGCGGTGCGCAGCAGCATGTCCTGCCGCGCGTCGCGGGTGCCGGCATGCAGGATCAGGTCCAGGCTGCCCAGAATAGCGGTCAGCAGGTTGTTGAAGTCATGCGCCACGCCCCCGGCCATGGTGCCGAGCGCCTGCATCTTCTCCGCCTGGCGCAGCCGTTCCTCCAGCACGCGATGCTCGGTCAGGTCGTGCTCGATGGTGGCGATATGCGTGGGCTTGCCGGCACGGTCCAGGATGGGCAGGCGCTGGATGCGCAGCCAGCGCGGCTCGGCCTCGCCGGCGCGCTGCCCGGTGCTGTCGGTGGCCTGGCGGCTGTCCAGCACGGCCTGTTCGGCCAGCACGAGGTCGGCGGCCTCCCCGGGGGGCAGCAGCGTGGCCTCGCGCTGGCCCAGCAGGCTGTCCACCGTGCCGCCCAGCGCCTGCGCCTTGATGGCATTCAGCCGCACGAAGCGGCCTTCGCGGTCCTTGAAGGACAACGCATCGCCCGAGGCATCCAGCAGGCCCCGCAGCAGCGCCCGCTCGGTCTCCAGCGCGCGGGCCAGCCGGTGTCGGTCCACCGCGCTGAGCACCATGCTGCGCAGCGCCTCCGGGTCCCAGGGCTTGGGCGCGTAGAAGGCGATGCGGCCCTTGTTGACCGCGCTGATCACGGCCTCCAGCTCGGCATAGCCGGTCAGCAGCAGGGCTTCCGCCTGAGTGATCTCGCGCGCCTGGGCCAGGAAGGCGTCGCCCGTCATCCCCGGCATCCGCTGGTCGGAGATGATGACCTCCACCTCCGGCGCATGGCGCAGGATATCCAGCCCCTCCGCGCCGGAGCGCGCGGCGTGGACGCGGAAGTCGGCCTCGAACAGGTCCTCGAGCGCCGTCAGGATCTCCGGCTCGTCATCGACGACGAGCAGGGTGCCCCGGCTCCGCTTGCTCTTGGTCGGGTACGTCATGGCATCCAGCGTTGTCAGGGTTCGGTCCGTATGGGCACGCTCACCGTGAAGCAGGCGCCGCCATCGGGCGCGTTGCCGACGGTGATGGCGCCTTCATGCGCCGTAACCACATTGTAGGCTATGGCCAGGCCCAGGCCAGTGCCTTGTCCGATCGGCTTGGTGGTGAAAAACGGCTCGAAGATGCGGTCGCGCAGCTCGTCCGGCACGCCGGGGCCGCTATCGTGGATGGTGATGGTATAGATACGCCAGTCGCTGCGCGTCGCGATGGTGATGCGCCCCCGGCCGGGAATGGCGTCGGCGGCGTTGCTGACGAGGTTCATCACCACCTGGTTCAGCAGCGCCGGCAGGCAGAGCAGTTCCTCCGCCCCCTGCAGGTCGCGCTCCACCACCACGCGGTCGCCGAGCTTCGGGCCGAGCAGCGCCAGCACCGTCTCCACCGCCTCCGGCACGTTCACCACCTGGAAGGCGTTGTCATCCTGGCGGGAGAACTTGCGCAGGCTGGCCACCAGGTCCTGGATGCGCGCCAGTCCCAGCGTCATCGACCCCGCCCGGTCGCCGCAGCGCGCCACCAGCGGCGCCGCCTCGGAATCCGGCGGTGTCAGGTCGCCGATCTGGCGCAGCAGCCGCTCGACCGTGCCCTGGTGGGCCAGGATGAAGGCGAGGGGGTTGTTGATCTCATGCGCGATGCCGGCCACCAGCTCGCCCAGCGAGGCCATCTTGGCGGCCTGCACCAGCTTGGTCTGGGTATCGCGCAACTGCTGGTTGGCGGCGGCGAGTTCCTCATTGGCGCGGCCCAGCGCCTCGGCCATCGCCGCCTTGGCCTGGGCGCGCTCGATGGTCAGCGCCCGCTCGCGGGATGCGGCGGCGGTGCGGCGCTCCTCGTCCAGCAGCAGCTTGCGGCGCAGGGCGGCGCGCACCCGCACGCCCATCACCTCCGGCGGTGCCGGGCTCGGGATCAGGTCGTCGGCGCCGGCGGCGAAAAGCTGGCCGGGCAAAGCCTGCTCCCCAGGCCCGGGCGGGCCGTCGCGCACCAGGGCGACGATCTGGAAGCTGGCCCCGGCCTCGGCGCGGAAGGCGTGCAGGCGCTCCGCCAGGGCAACGCCGTCGAAGCGGGCGGTGGCGGCATTCAGCACCACGCAGTCCCAGGCCGCCGGCTCCGCCCGCAGCGCGTCCAGGGCTGCGTCGGGGCCGGGCGCGGTTTCCACCGCATGGCCGTCGCGGGTCAACTGGGCGGACAGCGCCACCCGCTGGGTGGCGCTGTCCTCCACCACCAGAAGGCGGGTGCGGCGGAAGGTGCCGTGCAGGGCATCGCCGGGCTCTTCCGGGGCCGGGTTCTCGGCGCGCCGGCGCAGCAGGGCCTTGATGCGCAGCAGCAGCAGGTCCTGCCCGGCGGATTTGGGCACATAGGCGTCGGAGCCGCTTTCCAGCCCCTGCCGCTCCAGGTCGCGTTCCTGCGCCTCCGTCAGCATCAGCACGGGAATGGTGCGGGTGCGGCTGTTCAGCCGGACCTGCCGCACCAGCTCGTCCCCGTTCATGGCGGGCAGGTGGAAATCCGCGATGATCAGGTCCGGCAGCGGGCCGTTCAGCACTTCCAGCGCCGCCTCGGCGGTGGCGGCACGCTGCACGGTGAAGCCCTGGCCCTCCAGCATGCGGCGCATCTGCAGGGCCTGGGTCTCGGAATCCTCCACCAGCAACAGGGTGTTGCGGCCATCGGTCATCGTCCCGCTTCCTGCCGTGCCAGTTGCGCCAGGCGGGGGCCGACCGCCGGCAGTGGCAGACTGAGGCTGGAACCGCCCAGCCGTACCGCCGCCGCCGGCATGCCATAGACCACCGCCGTGCTCTCATGCTCGGTGATGGTGTAGCCGCCGGACTGGCGCATCTCCGCCAGGCCCACCGCGCCGTCCTCCCCCATGCCGGTCAGCAGGACGCCCAGCGCCTGGGCGCCGGCGGCCTCGGCCACGCTGCGGAACAGCAGGGTGGCCGAGGGGCGCTGGCTGGCGATGGGTTGCCCGTTGCTCAGCCGCAGGGTGCCCTGGAGGGTCAGCAGCAGGTGCCGGTCGCCCGGCGCCACATAGACATGGCCGGGCCGGGCGGGCTCGCCCTCCTGCGCCACGGCCACCTTCATCGGCACCAGCCCGTCCAGCCAGTGGGCGAAGCCTTCCATGAAGGCAGCGCCCATGTGCTGCACCAGCAACACGGGCAACGGGAAATCGGCCGGCAGCGCGCCCAGCACCTGCGCCAGGGCCGGCGGCCCGCCGGTGGAAGCGGCGATGGCCAGCACCGAGGGCTGCGAGGGCGGCCGCTGCGCCGCCATGCCCGGCCCCAGCGGTGGCCGGGAACGGGGGGGCATGGCGGCGCGCTGCCGGATCACCGCCACCTGGCTCATGATGTAGAGCTGCGTGCAGATGGTCTCCGCGATCTGCGCGAAGCCGCCGGTCTCAATGCCGACGGGCTTTTCCACCACCGAGAGCGCACCCGCCCGCAGCGCGTTCATCGAGATGCTGAAGGTCGAATCCTGCACGCTGTCGGCGATGACGACGATGGGCGTCGGCTGTTCCGCCATGATGCGGCGGGTCGCCTCCAGCCCGTCCATGCCCGGCAGGCGGATATCCATCGAGACGACATCGGGCCGCACGCGCGGCATTTCCTGCAACGCCTCCTCGGCCGAGGCGACGGCGGCGGCGAGCGTCAGCCGTGGATCGCGCGAGACGATATGCGCCAGCAGGCGCCGCACCACCAGCGAGTCCTCGACGATCATGACGCGCACGGGCATGACGCGCGCGGGCACCGCGTGGGGCGGCAGTGCCTGGGCCCGCATCGGAGGGATGGGGGGCGGGGCAGGGCGGGTCACAGCATCTGTCCGATCGTGGCGAGCAGCTCGCGCTGGTCGAATTTCTGTTTGGCGATATAGGCCTGGGCACCGAGATCCAGGCCCCGCCGGACATCCTCCGGCGCGGCGCGGGAGGTCATGAGGATCACCGGGATTGGCGCCAGCCGCGGGTCGTTCTTGAGCGCCTGCAGCAGGGCGAAGCCATCCATCCGCGGCATCTCGACATCGGCGACGACGAGGTCCACCACCGCCTCGCCGCTGCGCAGCAGGTTCAGCGCGTCAAGCCCGTCCACGCTGAGCAGCACGCGGTAGCCCTGGGCCTCCAGGATGCTCTTTTCCAGCGTGCGGGTAGTGATGCTGTCATCCACCACCAGGATGGTGGCGGCGGCGCGCTCCTCGGGGGCGGCGAGGCCCAGCATGCCGGCGCCGAGATGCCCCTCGTCGCGCAGCCAGCGCCCCACCAGCCCCTCGGGGCTCAGCACCAGCACGGGCGTATCGCCTTCGCGCGGGGCGATGCCGCTGACAAGCTCGGTGTCCAGGCCGGGGGCGTCCAGGCTGTCGACCAGCAGGGTCCGCACGTCGCGGGCGGCATTCACCGCCACGGCGCAGCGGCGCCCGCCGCGGCGCAGCAGCACCGCGTTCACATGGCCGGCCTCGACCGGGATGGTGGCGTCGGCGGAGCCCAGCAGGGCGGACAGGGAAACCAGCGGGGCGATCACGAGGGCGGTAACGTCACGCCCCCCCGCTTCGATGCGCAGCACCGGCCGGCCTTCCACGCTTTCCACCGAGGGCAGCGGCAGGCGCAGCAAACGCTCCACCCCGTGGCTCGGCACGCCATAGACCTGCCCGCCCGCCTCCACCAGCAACAGCTTCTGCCGGGCGGCGGAGAAGGGCACGGCGATCTCGACCTCGGTGCCGGCGCTGGCCGGGCGGCGGGCACGCATCAGGGCCCCGCCGCGCAGCCGCCGCGCGGCCTCCGCCACAACGGAAAGCCCCATGCCCCGGCCGGACAGCCGGTCCACCTCGGCGGCGGTGGAGAAGCCAGGCTCGAAGACCAGGGTCAGCAGCCGGTCGGGCGGCGGTGGCGGGGCACCACGGGCACGCCCGGGCAGCAGGCCCTGGCGGATGGCGGTGGCCTCGATGCGGGCGAGATTGGGGCCGCGCCCGTCATCGCTGACCGTCAGCACCAGCAGCCCGCCCCGGCCAGACAGGCGCAGCACCACCTCGGCCCGGTCCGGCTTGCCGGCGGCGCGCCGTTCCTCCGGCTGTTCCACCCCGTGGCTGATGGCGTTGCGCAGCAGGTGCAGCACCGGGTCCTTCAGGGTCTGCAGCACCCGGCGGTCGGCCTGGACATCCATGCCCTCCAGCCGCACCGCCACGTCCTGCCCGGCCTCGCGCGCCAGATCCCGCGCCATGCGGCCGAGCGGGCCCAGCACCGCCTCAGCCGGCACCAGGGCGATGGCCTCGACCTGCTCGCGCACGCGCTGGGCGGCGCTCTCGGCGGCGAAGCCATGGGCCCGCTGGTCGCGCGTCATGCGGGTGACACTGCGGGACAGGCGGCTGAGTTCGCGTTCCACCTCGCGCAGGCGGGGGTCGGGGGCGCCGCGCAGCATCGCCTCGCAGGCCCGGCGCAGCCCGCCGAGCCCGGCTTCCAGCGCGCGCAGCTCGCCCTCCAGCGCGCTGTGGCGGGAGACTTCCTCGGATAGGGCATGCACGGCGGTGGCAAGGCTTTCCACCTGCGCGGCATTCACCCGCAGGTATTCGACCGCGCCATGGCCGGCGGCCGGGCCCGCCGAGGCCGGGTCCGGCGGCGCGTCCCCGTCCGGCGTATCCGTGGCCTGCGCATCCGCAACCGGCGCGGCGGCCGGTATGGGCGCCGGTGGCTGCGCGGCTGGCGATTCAGGTTGTCGCGGGCTGCGCGGTTCCGCCGCCGGGGCGCCCCCGGTGGTTGCCGGCGCGTCCAGCAGCGCGTCCAGCGCGGCGATGGCGGCGGCCGGCACCGGCGGCGCCGCGTCCGCCGCCAGGGCCGCGACATAGCCCTCGATCCCGTCCAGCCCCACCTGCACGCCGGCCGCGACATGGCGGTCGAGCACCATGCCGCCTTCCGCCACGCGGGCCAGTACGGCTTCCAGCCGGTGGGCCATTTCCTCGACCACCGGCAGGTCCACCGCGCGGGCCGCGCCCTTCAGGCTATGCGCGCGCCGGAAGATATCGCGCAGGTCGGGCGGCTCGCCACGCCCGGTGGCGTCCAGCGCGGCCCGGATGGCGCCCAGATGCTCCTTGTGCTCGGCATCGAAGGCCGCGAGCAGCTCCTGGCGCAGATCCGACATCGGCATGGGCCGGCGGGCCCCGCCTCAGACGCGGTAGCGGTCGGCGAGGCCGACCAGTTGCTGCGAGAGCTGGGACAGGTTCGCCGCCGCTGTATCCAGCTGCCGCGTGCCCGCCGCCGTCTGCTGGCTGGCCTGCCGGATGTTCTGCAGCGCGCCCATCACCTGCTCTATTCCGAGTTGCTGCTGGTTGGTGCTGGCCACGATCTGCTGGAAGGTCTGCACGCTTTCCTGGATACGGCCGCTGATCTCGTTAATGGTGGTGTGGGTGGTGTCGGTACGCTCGCGCCCCGCCGCCACGCGCTTCACCGCTTCCTCCGTCAGCATCACCGAGGAATTGATGCCGCGCTGGATGTCACCCAGGATCGAGCGCACCTGCGACGTCGCTTCCTTGGCCTGGTCGGCCAGCGTCTTCATCTCGGCGGCCACGACGGCGAAGCTGCGGCCCTGCTCGCCGGCCGCCGCCGCCTCGATCGCCGCGTTCAGCGCCAGCAGGTGGGAGCGTTCGGAGATGTCGTTGACAGTGGTGATGATCTCGCCGATCGCTTGCGTCTTCTCGCTGAGCGCCACGATGTTGCCGGCCACGGCCTCGGCCTGCTCGCGGATGGCGTCCATCGCCCGCACCGTCTCGTCCACCGCCCGCAGGCCGGAACTGCTGGTCTGCGCGGTGGCCTGGGCGGATGCGATGACCTCCTGCGCCCGCTTGCCGATCTGCACGCCGGAATGGGTGATCTCGTCCACCGTCGCCGCCGTTTCCTGCACGGCGGCAAGCTGTTCCTCGACGCTCGCCGCCTGTTCCTGCGTGCTCGCGCGGATCTCGGCGGCGGCGGCGTTCAGGTTCTCGGTGGCGTCCCGGCTCTGGCGCGCCATCTGGCGCAGCCCTTCGACCATGGCGTTCAGCGTGACGCCGAGCCGCCCCAGCTCGTCATTGCCGGTGGCGGCAGCGGCTCCCGAGAGGTCGCCGCGCCCGACGCGCTCCACGAAGGTCATGAAGGCCGTCAGCGGATTCACGATGGAACGACGGATGAGCAGTGCGATGATGATGCCCAGCAGCACCGCGCCCACCAGTACGATGACGACGGAGACGCGGCTTTCCTCGTAGATCTCGGCGCTGCGCTGCTGGCCGGATGCGATGACCCCGTCCAGCGCCTCCTGCACCCGCTCAACCAGCTGGCCGAATTCGCCACGGCTGTTCACCGCCTGGTCGCCAGAGGCGAAGATCGCGTTGATGTCGTTGCCGCGGATGGCCTGCACCTGCGCCTGCGTCTGCTCGCGGATCTGGCGCAGCGGCACCGCTGCCTGGCTCAGCAGCTGCGAGATTATCTGCCAGCCGCCGACGCGCTGGGTGGACAGCGCCGTGGCGGCGTTGCGGTTGGCGGTGGCCAGCATCTCGGCCAGCAGCGCCTCGGCACGGCTGGCATCGCGCTGCCAGACCTCCGCCAGATCGTCGGCCGGCGCGTTGCGGCCCAGGCTGCGCAGCAGGAAGCGGTTGACGCTGCGGCTGCGCACCTCCTGCATATCGGCCTCGGCGTCGCGCAACTGGGACAACTGGCGCGCGATGACAAGGTCGCGGGTGACGATGGTTTCCGTCGCCCGGGTGGCGACGCTGATCTGGCTGAGGCCATAGACGCCCAGCAGCACCAGCAGGAGCACGATGGCGGCGAAGCCGAGAAGGATGCGGTTGGCGATGCTCAAGGCGTCAGGCTCCGGTGGGGGCGGCTGCGGGCGTGAGTGGGGCGGCGTCGGCCAGGTATGGCCGCAAAAGGTGGTCGAGGTCGATCAGCCCGACCAGGGCGGTCCCATCCCCGGAGGGTCCGGCCGGCGCCGGTCCCGCCTGGGCGAGGCCGGCGGGGGCCAGGGCGTGGCCGATGACGGCGCGATGGGCGGCGAGGCTGGCACCCGCGGCATCGGCCGGCGCGGCCTGGATGGCGCCCAGCGCGCGGTCGACGCGCAGCGCGAAGCGGCGGGGGGCATGGCGCAGCAGCAGCAGGTGGCCGCCCGCGCCGGCCAGGGGCACCGGCCCGCCCAGCGCGGCGCCGAGGTCGAGCACGATGAACACCTGCCCGGCGCGGCCATACAGCCCCAGCATGGCCGGCGGCGTGCCGGGGGCGGGCGTGCAGGGGCCGAAGGGCACCACCCGCAGCACGGCGGAGAGCGGCAGGCCATAAAGCTCGTTGCCCTGGGCGCAGGCCAGCAGGGCCAGTTGCGCCGCCGCCCCGGCCGGGGTGCCGCCGCGGGCGGCCAGCGCGCGGGTGCGGGCCTCCAGGATGCGCGCGGCGCGCGGCGCGTCGTGAAGTGGTGGCACGGCGGGGCGGGCGGGCATGGTCAGCGCGCTTCCTGGGCGAGGTGCAGGCGGGCGGCGGCACGCAGGTCACGGGCGGTCATGCCGTCGCCTTCCTCCAGCGGGGCATTGTCGGGCAGGCCATGGGCGATGCGCGCGGCGGCGGCGATGGCCTTGCGGCCGGGTACCTGCCGCCCTTGCTCCAGCAACAGCAGGCCAAGCTGGTAATGCGCGATGGCGAAGCCGTCCCGCAGCGCGATGGCCCGGCGGAAGGCGCGCTCGGCCTCCGCGCCCAGGCCACGGGCACGGGCGACCATGGCGTCGTAGAAATGCAGCAGCGCATGGCCGGGCTCGGCCGCCAGCCCTTCCCGGCAGGCCCGGCTGGCACCGTCCAGGTCGCCCAGATCCGCCCGCTGCCGGGCCTTCTCGAGCGCCGCACCCACTGGCGGGGTGGGGGCGGCCGGCTGGGGCGCTGCGCTGGGGGCCGGCGCGGCGCTGGCCTCCGGGGCGGGCCATGTCAGGGTGAGGGATGCCGCGGCCGGAAGCGGCCCGGCCTGGGGCGTCGCGGTATCCGGCGTTTCGGCCCAGGACGTCACTGTCTGGGGCGGGGCCGCCGATGCGGGCGGCAGGGTGAGGTCCAGCCCTTCGGCCGCGCGGCGCCACGCGGCGGTGCCAGGCAGTGTCACCGGGTGCAGAAATTCCGAGAAGGCGGGGTTCGGTTCCGCATGGCCGAGCAGCAGCCAGCCACCCGGCACCAGCCGGCTGGCCAGCGCCCGCACCACGCGCACCACCATATCCGGGTGGAAATAGATCAGCACGTTGCGGCAGAGCACGAGGTCGAACTCGTTCATGTCGAGCGCGGTGTCAGGCCCCAGCAGCGCCAGCAGGTTGTGGCGGCGGAAGCTCACCATGGCCCGGTGCTGCGGCCGCAGCCGCCAGCCCTTGCCATCCGCGTCGGGCAGGAAATCCTGCAGCCGCTCCTGCTCCGGCAGGGCGCGCAGCGCCCAGGGGGAGAAGCTGCCATGCCGCGCGCTGTCCAGCGCCGCCTCGTTCAGGTCGGTGCCGATCAGGGTGATGCGCCAATCGTCCAGCGCTTCCCCCAGCATCCGCCGCAGCAGGATGGCAATGGAATAGGGTTCCGACCCGTTGGCGCAGCCGGCGCTCCAGATGCGCAGGCGGCGGCTGGCGCGGTTGCGCTCCAGCAACCCGGGCAGGATGGTGTCGCGCAGCGCCGCGAACTGCTCGGCATAGCGGAAGAAGAACGTCTCGCCGATGGTGACCTCGGCATCCAGGGCCACCCATTCGGCCTCGCCGAGCACCGGGTCGGCCAGCCGCTCCAGGTAGGCGCCGGTGCCGGGCAGGCCCAGGGCGCGCAACCGGCGGCGCACCCGCTCCCACAGCAGGTCGTCCTTGTCCTCGTAGTAGTAATGGCCGGTACGGCGGATCAACTGCGCCTTCAGCCGCAGGAAGTCGGTATCCGGCAGAAAGGCGGGGCGGGCCTCGGTGGCGGACGTCATCCGGCCCATTCGTCCAGGCGCGCGCGCGCGCGGCGGGTCAGTTCCTCCAGGCTGTCGCGCTCCCGCGCCAGCAGGATGCGGGCGGGGTCCAGCACCGCGATGAAACCGTCCGGCATGGCGAGGCCGGCGGTGACGCAGCCGTTCAGCGTTTCCTCGGGCGGCACCGGCCGCAACTGGCCGGGGGCGACGCGCAGCAGGTCCAGCACCCGGTCCACCAGCAGGCCGGCGCGCGCCACGCCGTTGCCGCCGACCACCACGATGTGGCGGTACAGCGCGTCCTCCGCCGTGGCGCTGGCGACATCCAGGCCAAGCAGGTGGGCCAGCGCCAGGACCGGCAGCGCATCGCCGCCGAGATTGACGAAGCCGGCGACGGCGGCCGGCAGGGCAGGGGGGCGGGAGAGCCTGGGCAGGGGCAGCAATTCGCGCACCACCTCGCGCGGCAGGGCGCAGCGCAGCCCGGCCAGCGCGAAGGTCAGGTAATGGCCGTCACCGGCCGGGGGCGGGACGGGCGGGGCGTCAGGGATGTTCATCGCCGTGCCATGGGCTTCGCATCGTGAGTTCCAAGGCTTCGTAAAGATTGGGGCTTCGTGAAGGTTGGGCTTCGTGAAGGGCAGGGGGAGGCCGGCCCGGCGCCGTGGTTGCCCGTGGCTTCTATCACCGCCCCGCCGGCCACGCCAATGCTGGACGCCGGCGGCATGGCCGGGGGAGAAGGAGGGACGTCATGACATATGCCCTGCTGCGTCACCTGCCGACCGATATCGCCCCCGGCCTCTGCTACGGCCGGCTGGACCTGCCGCCGGGGCGCGCGGGCGACGCCGCTTTGGCCGTGGCGGCGCTGGCGGGCTTTCCGGCCACTGCGCTGCACACCAGCCCGGCGCGGCGCTGCATGGCCCTGGCGGGGGCCGCCGCCACCGTGACCGGCCTGCCTGCCACCGCCGACCCGCGCCTGCTGGAGATGGATTTCGGCGCCTGGGAAGGCCGGCCGTGGGACGAGGTGCCACGCGCCGCGCTGGATGCCTGGGCCGCCGACCCCTGGGGCTTCGCGCCACCGGGCGGCGAGAGCGGCGCCGCCGTGGTGGCGCGGCTGCGGGCCTTCCATGCCACGCTGCGGCCGGGCGCCGTCATCGTCTCGCATGGCGGGCCGCTGAAGGTGCTGGCGGCGCTGATCGGCGGCCGCCCGGTGGACCTGCTGGCGCCGGCCCCGCCGATGGGGGTGGCGTGCTTCCACCGCGCGCCCTTGGCCGTCGGGCCGGAAGGTGGTTAATCCTGGCGACCGAGGAAACAACGAAGGGCGGACCATGGCAGAGATCAAGCGCGGCGACGGGCTGGTGGTGGCCCCCGAACTGAAGGCCTTCCTGGACACCGAGGCGCTGCCCGGCACCGGCGTTGCGTCAGAGGCCTTCTGGGCCGCCTATGCCGCCATCCTGGCCGATCTCGCCCCCCGCAACGCCGCCCTGCTGGCCGAGCGCGACTCCCTGCAGGCGAAGATCGATGCCTGGCACCGCGCGCATCCCTCCAGGCCCATCGACCTCGCCTCCTATCGCGCCTTCCTGGAAGAGATCGGCTACCTGCTGCCGGAGCCCGCCGAGGTGGCCGTGGCCACGGCGGACGTGGATGACGAGATCGCGACCCTCGCCGGGCCGCAGCTGGTCGTGCCGGTCGATAACGCCCGCTACGCGCTGAATGCCGGCAATGCCCGCTGGGGCAGCCTCTACGACGCGCTCTACGGCACCGACGCCATCCCCGAGGAAGGCGGCCTCGCACGCGGCCAGGGCTTTAATCGCGCCCGTGGCGAGAAGGTGATCGCGAAGGCCCGCGCGGTGCTGGACGGCGCCGTGCCGCTGGCGGCGGGAAGCTGGGCGGATGTGACGAAGCTGGCGGTGGCCGGTGGCGCGCTGGCGGCCGGCACCGCCGGTGGCGGCACCACCCTGTCCGACGCCACGCAATTCGCCGGCTATTCCGGCGCGCCCGAAGCCCCCACCGCCATCCTGCTGCGCGACCACGGGCTGCACCTGGAGATCAGGCTGGACCGCGCCCACCCGATCGGGCGGGACGACCCGGCGGGCATTGCCGACCTCGTGCTGGAATCCGCCGTCTCCACCATCATGGATTGCGAGGATTCGGTCACCGCCGTCGATGCCCAGGACAAGGTGGCGGTCTATCGCAGCTGGCTCGGCCTGATGAAGGGGGACCTGACGGCCACCTTCGGCAAGGAAGGGCGGCAGGTGACGCGCCGGCTGAACCCCGACCGGGAATTCACCGCGCCGGACGGCTCCAGCCTCGTCCTGCCGGGCCGCAGCCTGATGCTGGTGCGCAATGTCGGCCACCACATGATGACCGACGCGGTGACGCTGGATGGCGCGGAGACGCCGGAGACCATCCTGGACGCGCTGGCGACCGTCGCCATCGCGCTGCACGACATCCGCGGCCGGCGGCTGAATTCGCGCCGTGGCAGCGTCTATGTCGTGAAGCCCAAGATGCACGGGCCGAAGGAAGTGGCCTGGGCGAACGAGTTGTTCGGCCGCATCGAGGAGGCCTTTGGGCTGGCGCCCAATACCGTCAAGCTCGGCATCATGGACGAGGAACGGCGCACCACTGTCAACCTGCGCGCCTGCATCGCGGCGGCGAAGGACCGCGTGGCCTTCATCAATACCGGCTTCCTCGACCGCACGGGCGACGAGATCCATACCGGCATGGAAGCCGGCCCGATGCTGCGCAAGAACGACATGAAAGGCGCCGCCTGGATCAAGGCCTACGAGGATTGGAACGTCGATACCGGCCTCGCCTGCGGGCTGCGCGGCCGCGCGCAGATCGGCAAGGGCATGTGGGCGGCGCCGGACAAGATGGCCGATATGCTGGCGCAGAAATCCGGCCACCCCAAGGCCGGCGCCAGCACCGCCTGGGTGCCGTCCCCCACCGCCGCCACGCTGCACGCGCTGCACTACCATGAGGTCGATGTCGCCGCCCGCCAGGCCGCGATTGCCGCCGGCGGGCGCCGCGCGAAGCTGGACGACCTGCTGACCGTGCCGCTCTCCGACAGCAACTGGTCGCCGGCCGACGTGCAGGCGGAACTGGACAACAATGCCCAGGGCATCCTGGGTTATGTCGTGCGCTGGGTGGACCAGGGCGTCGGCTGTTCCAAGGTGCCGGACATCAACAATGTCGGCCTGATGGAAGACCGCGCGACGCTGCGCATCTCCGCCCAGCACATCGCCAACTGGCTGCGCCACGGCGTGGTGACGCAGGCCCAGGTGGAGGAGACGCTGCGCCGCATGGCCGCCGTGGTGGACCGCCAGAACGCGGGCGATGCCGCCTATGCGCCGATGGCCCCGGGCTTCGACGGCCCAGCCTTCCAGGCGGCGCGGGAACTGATCTTC
The DNA here is from genome assembly GCA_028288745.1 of Roseomonas sp. Lineage (GTDB taxonomy): Bacteria > Pseudomonadota > Alphaproteobacteria > Acetobacterales > Acetobacteraceae > Pseudoroseomonas. Next base: position 21,990 of record JAQGHX010000094.1, read on the forward strand.
GAGGGCGCCGCACAGCCCAATGGCTATACCGAGTTCGTGCTGACCCGGCGGCGGCGCGAGGCGAAGGCGCGCACCGCGCCGGCCGGCCACTGAGGGCGGGGCGGCGGGCCCATCTCGCGGGCCCGCCGCATGCCGTCAGGCAAGCGGCAGGATGTTGTGGTTCATGCGGAAGAAGTTGCCCGGGTCGTACTTCGCCTTGATATCCTGCAGCCGCTGGTAGTTCGGCCCATAGGCGGCGGCGACCGCGTCGCCGAGTTCGTCATTGCCGAAGTAATTCACGTAGCGGCCGGCGCCCATGAAGGGCCGCATCGTCGCGAAGGTGTCCTTGGCCCAGGCGGTGCAGGCCTCATTGTGGTCCGGGTCCATCCATTCCGAGAGCACGAGCATGTTGTAGCCTTCGGCGCGGTGGGGGAAGGCGGTGTCGGTGACGCCCACGCGGGTGACGGCGCCGTGGAAGTGCTCCAGCAGCATTTGCCCCATCGGCGTCGGGCAGGCCGCGAAACGGTCGATCATCGTGCGGATCGCGTCATCGCTGAGGCCGGAGAGGAAGCTGGACTTCCAGTAATTCAGCGCGCCGGGCGGGTAGGCCGCGTCCAGCATGGCATTGACCTCGGAATACGGCATTGGCCCGACCGCATCGAGCGCCGGCGTGCCGTAGGCCTTGATGGGTCGCACCGCCGCCTCGCCCTCGGCCAGCGTGCCGCAATGGCACATCACCAGCACAGCCAGCTTCCCGCCCGACCCGTCCGGCGCGTGGACCAACCCGCCGAAGATGGTCAGTTCGTCGGGGAGCGACGCCGTGATGTCGCGGAAGTGGCGCAGCACGTCGAAGGCCGCGCTGAACGGGTAGCCGATGATGCCGCCGGTGACGACGGGCCCGACCGGGTGCAGGCGGTACTCGAAAGACGTCACCACGCCGAAATTGCCGCCGCCGCCACGCAGCGCCCAGAAAAGGTCCGGGTGCTCGCCCTCGCTCGCCACGACGACCCGGCCATCGGCCAGGACGACTTCCGCCGAGAGCAGGTTGTCGAGCGCGAGCCCGTGCCGGCCCATGAGCCAGCCCAGCCCGCCGCCGAGGGTCAGCCCCGCCACGCCGGTCGAGGACACCACGCCCCCCGTGGTGGCGAGGCCATGGACCTGGGTTTCCCGGTTGAAGTCGTTCCAGGTGGCGCCGCCCTGCGCGCGGGCGGTGCGTGCGCGGGGGTCGGCATGGACGCCGCGCATCAACGACAGGTCGATCATCAGGCCGCCCTCGGTCGTCGCGCGACCGGCGACGTTGTGGCCGCCGCCGCGGATGGCGACCTCGAGCCCCTGGTCGCGCGCCAGCTTCACGGCGCCGGCGGCATCGGCCACGCCCCGGCAGCGGGCGATGAGCGCCGGGTGCTTGTCGATGAGGCCGTTATGCACCTTCCTGGCATCGTCGTAGCCCGGGTCGGCCGGCCGCAGGATCTGTCCCGCGAAGGACTTGGCAAGCGCCACGGCCATATCGGCCGAGGATGATGTCGAGTTCATCGTCACCTCCCATGCGGTGGTCCTGGCCGAAGCCGGAATGACGCCGGAACCTTTGCTGTTTGGCCTCTGGCGGCGGGTTGGGCACCCTGCCGCCACCCGGCAGGCGATGGTCAGCGCAGCGCGTTGCAAAGGTCAACGATAATCCCATCCCGTCGGTGGGCGCTAACTGGAACTTGGCAGGCCAGAGCGGGCGATCCCGGAAGCAGGAGAACCGCTGATACCTGGCCGTGACCGCCCCCGTTACGCGGATGCGAGCGTGTTTGATGGAGCGCCTGGAATGCTGCTGAACAGGCGTGGTCTGCCCAATTGTTCGAAGGCCGGCTCGCCTGACAGGGCTCCTGAGCTTCAGCGGTACTGCCGCAGTGAAAACTTAGGGCATCCATTGAGGCATCTCCGCTGCCCCCTTCGACTGGCGGTTCCAACGAAGCTATTGCAGTCGCTGCGGCCCAGAAAATCTGCGTTCCACGACCTGCGCCATGCGGGCTCTTCACCGGCGCCTGCCGTTAATACTCCTGAGAGATCGCTTGAAGCGAAAGGCCGCTCCCCATCTATCAGGCGGTTGCCAATCGGGATCGCGGCCCTATGCCGCCGCCAGCAGCGCCACGCCCACCGAGATCAGCGCGATCGCCGCGATCTTCTGCGCCCCCAGAGATTCTCCAAACATGAAGTAACCGACAAGCGCGATGACGACATAGGAGGCCGCCGTGCAGGGCAGCGCCACGCTCATCGGGATCTTGCGGAGCGCGATGATGTAGAGCAGCGCCGCGCCGCCGTAGCAGCCCAGACCCAGGACCGTCTGCCAGCGGAAGAGCTGCACCAGGAAATTACCCTCGCCCAGTGTGCCCGCCTTCAGCAGCACCTGCCCGGTCATCGAGGTACAGATGGCCGCCGCCAGCACCAGCCAGGACGCCATCATGCCGGCTTATCCGGCCCGGTGCTTCGCACCACGTCCCGCACCACGCCCTGCGGCTTGCCGTTGGCGGAGAGGAAGGCGCGGCCGAGATACTCGCCCATCACGCCCAGGATCATGAACTGCACCCCCGCCACCAGCAGCGTGATGGTCATCACCGAAGCCCAGCCGGAGGGGGTTTCCTTCGTCAGCGCCTCGACGATGGTGAAGATGGCGCCGATCACCCCGAGCACGCCCATCGCCGCCCCGGCCAGCATCGCGAGCCGCAGCGGCAGCAGCGAGAAGTTAGTGGCGAGGTTCAGCCACAGGCGGACCAGCCGCCGGAGCGTGTAATTGCTGCGCCCCTCGGCGCGGGCCAGGTGCATGACCTCGATACTGGCGATGCGCTGCGTCACCTGCATGATCAGCCCGTCCACATACGGGTAAGGGCCGGCGTATCGCGCCACCTGCCCGACCACCAGGGCCGACATGCAGCGGAAGGAGGAGAGATAGAGGCCGCGCGGCTTGTCCAGCAACTGGTCCGCCACCCAGTTGGCGAAGCGGCTGCCGAGGTTGCGCCAGCCGTCATGCTCCTTTTTGGCGTAGCGGGTATAGACCACGTCCCACTGGCCGAGTCGCGCGTGGTCGTAGAGGCGCAGCACTTCCTCAGGCGGGTTCTGCAGGTCGTCATCCATGGTGATGACGTAGCGGCCCCGGGCATGGCGCAGGCCGGTCATGACCGCGTTATGCTCGCCGAAATTGCGCGCGTGCTCGATATAGGTCAGCGGGATGGTGGCGGTCTCCGCCAGCCGGCGGCAGACCTCGGCGCTGTTGTCGGGGCTGCCGTCATTGACCAGCACCACTTCCAGCCCGCCCTCGGGCCGCAGGCCGGCGAGGGCGGCGACCAGTTGCCCCACCGTGGCGCCGCCGCGATAGACCGGCACGACGATGGAAAGTCCGATGGCTGGATCGGCGGCAGTGGTCATGGGCGTTGGTTCCGCAGGCAACAGGGGTGTCATGCTTCGGCCGGGCGGGTGGCCACCACCAGCACCGATCCGCCGGCGGGAAACCGCAGGCCGAGCCGGGCGAGGCCGGCTTCCACCCGTGTCGCGCCATGCAATGTGGCGTCCAACCATGGCGGGAAGGGGGCGACATCGCTGGCGGCATCCGGCTCCCGCGCGCGCAGCTTGCGCTGGGCGGCCATCAGCGGCAGCAACAGGCTGTTCCAGTAGCGCGCCTCGACCTGCTCGAAGCCGGCGGCGCGCAGCAGCGCGGCCGCGTGGCCCGCGGTGTAGCGGCGGGCATTGTGCACGCGGGTGTCGTGCGCGCTGCGCAGCCATTCGAAGGCCGGCAGGTTCAGCAGCAGCGTGCCGCCCGGCGCCAGCACGCGGCGGAATTCCGCCAGTGCCCGGGCTTCGTCCACGCCGCGATGGCAGAGCACGTCCACGCTGACCAGCGCGCCGAAGCGGGCATCGCCGAAGGGCAGGGCATTGGCATCGCCCGCGGCCACGGCGGCGCCGGATTTGGCGGCGGCGCGGGCGGCGGCGGCGGGGTTATATTCCAGGCCGGCCAGCGCGCGGCCGGTGCCGGCCAGGCGGCGCAACAGCCCGCCGGTGCCGCAGCCGGCATCCAGCAGCGGCAGGGCCACGGGCCCGGGGCGGGCGCGCAGCACGGCGGCGACGCGGGCATGGGCGGCACGGTACCACCACATCTCGTCCTCGGCCGCGTCCATCAGGGCGTATTCGGCGGTTTCCACGGTAACGCTTGTGGCAGCGCCCGAACTCCGCCGCAATGCCGCTCCACAGAGGCACGACCCGGATTAACGCGACGCGAGACAGGCCGGGCCAGGATAAAGCTGCTTGCGATGACCCAGATCCCGACCCCGCCCATCCCGCCGCCCAGCGCCTGGGCCCTGCTGCCGGCCTTCCTGCCGGCCGTGCTGTTCCTGCTGCTGGTGATCTCGCCGCCGCTGAACCAGGACGTCGCCGCCGTGCTCAGCTTCGCCGAGCGCATGGTGGCGGGCGAGCACCTCTATACCGACCTGATCGACGTCAACCCGCCGCTGATCTTCCTGCTGAACCTGCCGCCGGCGGCGCTGGCGGCCTGGACGCCGCTGGGCGGGGTGCAGGCGCTGCTGCTGTTCCTGCTGGGCTTCTGCCTGCTGGTGGGCTGGCTCTGCCTGCGGCTGCACCCGCCGCGCGGCCCGGCCGAGCGGGTGATGATGCTGGCGCTGCTGCCGCTGGTGCTGCTGCTGGCGGGCTATGATTTCGGCCAGCGCGAGCAGATCATGGCCGCCGCCGCGCTGCCCTACCTGTTCCTCGCGGAACGGCGCATCGAGGGCCTGCGCACCGGCGCCGGCCTGCTGGCGGGCGTCACGCTGCTGGCCGCCACCGGCTTCGCGCTGAAGCCGCATTTCCTGGCAGTGCCGGCGCTGGTGGAGGCGGTGGTGCTGCTCGCCGCCGGCCGCCGGCACGGCTTCGGCCGCGCGCTGCGCGACCCGGTGCCCTGGGGGCTGGCCGCCGCCTGGGCCGCCTACCTCGCGCTGATCGTCCTGGGCTTCCCGGCCTATTTCGGCGCGGTGGTGCCGTTGGTCTGGGATTATTACGTTGGCCTCGGCCATGCCTCGTGGTGGCAGGTCGTGCTGACCGAGCATTTGTTCACCGCCACGCTGATGACCCTGTCGCTCGGCCTGTTCACGCTGCGCGTCGGCAGCGCGCTGTTCGGCTGGCTGCCGCGGCTGCTGGCGGCGGCCATGCTGGGCGGGCTCCTCGCCGCCCTCGTGCAGCACAAGGGCTGGAGCTACCATGTCGTGCCGGTCTGGATGTGGGGCGGGCTGCTCTGCGGTGTGGCGCTCTCGCGCGCCGTGGACGCGCTGCTGCCCCTGCGCACCGCCGCCCGCGTGGCACCGCTGCTGGCGGCCGGTGCCGGCGTCGCGCTGACCCTGCTGGTGATGCGCGGCGGCGAGGCCCCCTGGCGCGAGTTCAACTTCCATAACGGCCCCGTCGGGCGCCTCACGGAATGGCTGCGGCGGGAGGCGCCGGAAGGCCGCCTGCTGGTGCTCTCGCCCGATATCTACCCGGCTTACCCGGCGCTGAACTATGTCGAGAACCGCCCGGTTCTGCGCTTCATGAGCACCTGGCTGCTGCAGGCCGTCTATGAGACCTGCCCCGAGGATGGTGGCCGCTTCCGCCAGCCCCAGCAGATGAACCCGGCGGAAAGCTACCTCTACGAATCGGTGGCGCGGGATTTCGCGCGCTCGCCGCCGGTAGCGGTGCTGGTCTCGCGCGATGCCGGCATCCCCTGGTGCGCCGGCCAGCCCTTCGACATGATCGCCTACTTCACACGCCATCCGCTTTTTGCGGAGACATGGCGCCATTATCGCCAGAAAGGCGAGATCGACGGCTACATGCTGTTCGAACGGGAGGATTGATGCCCCAACAGGACCCCCCATGCCCGGCCCCGAGTGTTCCACGCGGTGTCTGAAAGGGGGCGACACGCCATCCTGCCCGCGCCGGCGCGGCTGGATAACGCGGTGCGGGGCATCCTGCTCATCGCCTTCGGCTACGCGCTGATCGCCTGTTCAGACGCGGCGGTGAAATGGGCGCTGCCGCAGACCGGCATCGCCGCCGCCATGCTGTGGCGCGGGGTGTTCGGCGCGCTGACCATGTGGGTGCTGGCGCGCGGGGCCTCGCTACGGCCGGTCAACCTGCGGCTGATCGGCACCCGCAGCCTGCTGCACTGCGTCGTCTCGGTCGCGTTCTACGCCGTCTGGTTCCTCGGCATGCCGCTGGCGGACAGCTACGCGGTGGCGGCGGCCTCGCCGCTGATCATGACCGTGCTGGCCATCCCCATCCTGGGCGAGCAGGTGGGCTGGCGCCGCTGGACCAGCACCCTGGTGGGCTTCTGCGGCGTGCTGGTGATGCTGCAGCCGGGCAGCGCGCTGTGGCGGTGGGAAGTCGTGTTCATGCTGTTGGCCGTGGTGCTGATGGCCACCACCCGTATCTGGACCCGCGTGCTGGCGCGCACGGACACGCCCACCACCATCACCTTCTGGCTGATGGCCGCGCATATCCCGACCGGCCTGCTGCTGCTGCCGGTGTTTCCGCCACCCGCATCGATCTTTCCCTCGGCCGGGGCGATGCTGGCGATGGCGGCGCTCGGCTGCGGCAACGCGGTGGCGCACCGGCTCTTCGCCCGCGCCTTCGCCCTCGCGCCCGTTTCAGTCCTGGCGCCCTTCGAATACAGCCCATTGATCTGGGGCCTGCCGCTCGGCCTGCTGATCTGGGGCGACTGGCCGGCGGGCACCACCTTCGCGGGGGCGGGCATCGTCATCGCCGCCGGCCTCTACAACCTGCACCGCGAGCGGCAGCGCGCCCGCCAGGCCCGCTTCGCGGCCACCGTGCCATGAAGGCCGGCGCGGCCGCCGGCGCGGCCGCGGCCGTCACGCCGAGGGTGCTGCGGCACGACATCCGCCGTGGCGCCGCCATGATCCTGGCCTCCACCATGCTGTTCTCCGTCATAGCGGTGGTCGTAAAGCTGCTTGGCGGCAGCATCCCCTTCATGGAGATCGCGTTCTTCCGCAGCTTCTTCGCGCTGCCCATCGTGCTGCTGCTGGCGCTGCGCGGGCGGGCGACGCTGCGCACCCGCCGCTTTCCCGGTCATCTGGCGCGCGCCTGCACCGGGCTCGGTGCCACCTGCTGCATGTTCTTCTCGGCCACCGTGCTGCCGCTGGGCGAGCAGCAGGCGCTGACCTACGGCACGCCCATCTTCGTCACGCTGCTGGCCTACCCCTTCCTGGGGGAACGCCCGGGGCCGCACCGCTGGGCGGCGGTGGCGATGGGCTTCGCCGGCATCCTGATCATCGCGCTCGGCCCCACGCTGATGGGCGAGACGCGGGTGCCGCCGGCCGGCATCGCCGCCTGGGTCATCGTCGCGGGCTATGTGGCCGCCGTCACGCACGGGATGTTCGCGGCCTCGACCACCTTGCTGGTGCGCCAGCTTTCCGCGACCGAGGGCAGCACCAGCATCGTGCTGTGGCAGTCCATCCTGATGACGGCGCTGTGCGCACTGGCGCTGCCCTTCGTCTGGGTGACGCCGTCAGCGATGGAATGGCTGTTGCTGCTGGGAATGGGGCTGGTCGGTGGTATCGGCCAATTGCTCTCGACCGAGGCTTTCGCCAGCGCGCAGGTCTCCTCGCTCGGCCCTTACACCTATACGGCGCTGCTTTGGGCGGCGCTGTTCGGCTGGTTGATCTGGGGGGATGTGCCGGGGGTGGCGATGGTCACCGGCGCGGCGCTGATCGTCGGTGCCGGCCTGTATATCCTGCACCGCGAGATGCGGCGGCGTCAGCGGCCCTGAACCGCGGGCGGTTCGGCCTTGGCCATCCACCCCGTTTCTTGCCAGTCTCCCGCCGGGTTCTCCGCGCCGGTCCGGATGCCGGACAAGCAAATGGCGCGAGGGAGTTCCCCCGCGCCATGCCGGTCGGGCCGATACTGTTTAGAAAGAAGCGGTGATGCCGAAGCGGAAGCCGTTGAAGCCGTGCTCGCCATCCATGTAGCTGGCATTGACCCGCAGCGAGGAGCCGAGCGTGGCGAAGACGCCGTATTCCTGCCAGGACTCGATGGCCAGCTTGTCGCCGGTCATGCGCGTGTCGATGACCTGCACGCCCATGCTGACCGGCATGCCGCCCAGCGCGGTGACAGGGGCCTGCAGGGAGACGCCGTTGCGGAAGCCCCAGTTCTGCAGGTTATAGTTGATGCGGTGGTTGTCGTATTCCAGCGGGCGGGTCTTGTAGTAGCCGAGCGTATTGGCGATCCCGAGCGTCGCGGTGCCGAGCGAGAAACGCAGATCACTGGTCAATGCGGCGCCATAGGTCTGGCCGACCGTGGCGGAGTCGTAGGAACCGGCGGCGCCCCAGCGCAGAGTGGGCGTCAGCGCCCAGCGCACGTCCGGCGTGGTGACGACGGGCAAGCGCACGCCCAGGGCGCCGGTGCCGAGATAAGCGGTCTCGCCATCGGTCTCGCTGATCATCATCGGCGCGCTGAAGAAGACCTCCGGGCCATCGGTGCCGAAGGCGTAGGAGACAGCGAGCGGGATGCTGTAGGTGTTGATGGTGAAGGAGCGCGTTTCCTGGTGCATGGCATTCACGCCGATGCCGAAGTGCCAGCCGGCGCCACGGGGCGACATGCCGCCATCATCACCTGGCAGGAGCGTGCCGGCGGTGAAATCGGCCGCGATCGACTGGCCGAGCAGCGAGGATGGGTTGCCCGCCACGACATCGACAGTGCTCTTGGCGACGACAGCCGCGACGAGCTCCTTCAACACCTCGGGGTCCGATTTACCCGTCACGAAGTCTGTGAGCTGCGCCTGGACCGACGCGACGCTGGTGCCCGAAAAGGTGCGGCTGAAATTCGCCTCGGTCGAGGTGACATTGATGGCGTTGCTGCCCGGCACCGTCGCGATGTTGAACGGTACGCCCTGCACCGACAGCACGCCGGTCACCAGCGAGCCGGAGGTGTAGGATGGCAGGATTGTCCTGATGCGGCCGGCCTCAAGTGCGGTGCGGGCTTCGGCCTCATTGCTGAAGCTGCGGGTGCTGGTCTGCCCGTTGGAGGTCAGGGTCAGCACGAAGGGTTCGGCTGCCCGCGCCCTCTGGACTGTTGCCGTGAGCAGCGTGGCGAGGGTGGAGGCGGCTACAAGGCCGAGGATGCGAGGTGTTTGCATAGAAAGGGAATATGACGCAGTAAAATAACGCTGCGTTATCGATTTTTGCCACACTATACAACTTCCTGGTGTATGTTGCTTTTATACAACGTCCAGATAGCACAGGTCATGGCTTATCGTCGTCTGGACAGCGGTGGCGGGATCGGGTCCTCTGCCTGCCTGCCTGGGTTGGAGCAGCCGGTGAGCATGACCTTTCTCCGCGACGATCCTTTGCCGCCCGGCGCGGTGCAGGAACTGGGGCGACCCGGCGGGCCCCGGATCCGGCGCGTCCGCTGCGACAATCCCGGGCCTTTTACCTTCCTCGGCACTAACAGCTACTTGCTGGGCGAGGGCGAGGTGACGCTGATCGACCCCGGTCCGGGGGATGCCGCCCATACCGCCGCGCTGCTGGCGGCAATGCCGGGCGAGCGGTTATCGCGCATCCTGGTCACGCATACCCATCGCGACCATAGCGAGGGCGTTCCGGCGCTGCTGGCCGCGACCGGCGCCGCCACCTTCGGCTTCGGCCCGCACCTGACGCCCCTGGGCGATAGCGGGGCGGGCGCCGACCACGCCTACGACCCCGTCCACCGGCTGGCGGACGGCGATGTGGTCGAGGGCGAGGGCTGGCGCCTGGCCGCGCTGCACACGCCCGGCCACTGCGCCAACCACCTGAGCTTCGCGCTGGAAGGCAGCGGCATCCTGTTCAGCGGCGACCATGCCATGAGCTGCTCGACCAGCGTGGTCACCCCGCCGGATGGCGACATGACGGCCTATATGGCGGGGCTCGCGCGGGTGGCGGCCGGGCAGTGGTCGTGGTTGCTGCCCGGCCACGGCGCCCCTTTGCGCGACCCAGGACCGCTGCTGAACGCCCTGCTGGACCATCGGTGGGAGCGGGAGGCGCTGGTGCTGGGGGCCCTGCGTCGCCACGGCCCGGCCACCGCCGCGGCGCTGGTGGCGGGCGTCTATGGCGCGCTGGACCCGCGTCTGGTGCAGGCCGCCGGCCATAGCCTGCGGGCGCATCTGGTGAAATTGGAGCGTGACGGGCTGGCGGTGGGCGAGGGCGGCCTGTGGCACGCCGTGCCGGGCTGAGGCGCGGCGGGCATGACGAAGCAGGGCTGGATTGGCGCGCCCTTGGGGGTTATCCCGTCAGCCACCGCCCCGCGCGGCCGAAGGAGGGGCGTCCATGACCGAGCCGCCAGTGTTCACCGCCGTCACCCGGGACGTGCGCGTTTCCGTTCGGGCTTTCTACCTGGAAGACCAGTCGAAGCCCGACGAATCCCATTTTGTTTGGGCCTATCGCGTCACGATTACCAACGAGGGGCCCCGCACGGTGCAGTTGTTGAAGCGGAGCTGGATGATTACCGATGGGCTCGGCCGCACGCAGCAGGTGCATGGTCCTGGCGTTGTTGGCGAGCAACCTGTGCTGGAAGCGGACGAAAGCTTCGAATACACATCAGGCACGCCGCTCTCGACGCCCTCCGGCTTCATGCGCGGCACGTACCACATGATGGAGCGCGACAGCGGCGAAGCTTTCGACGTTGCCATCCCCGCCTTCAGCCTGGACAGCCCCCATCAGGGCGGTGCCGTGCACTGACCCGTGGTCGCGGGTTCTGACGCCCTCCCATGTGGAAGCCAAACCGGCCTTTCGCCGGCCTTGCCGCTTTCCCTTCACCGGTTTTTCTGACGGAAACATTGGCAGTGAACATCCAAGCCCCGGCCTCAGCGGCGGAAGCCGCAGCGACTCTCCACCAGCGTCCCAGCCGGGAGGAGGCCGAGGCCGCGGTACGCACCATGCTGCTCTGGGCAGGCGACAACCCGGACCGGGAGGGGCTGCTGGACACCCCCGCCCGCGTCGTCCGCTCCTACGAGGCCTTCTTCTCCGGCTATGGCGAGGACCCGGTCGAGATGCTGGCCCGCTCCTTCGAGGAGACGGAAGGCTATGACGAGATGGTCGTGCTGCGCGACATCCGGCTGGAGAGCCATTGCGAGCACCACATGGTGCCCATCATCGGCCGCGCCCATATTGCCTATCTGCCGCGGGACCGCGTCGTCGGCATCAGCAAGCTGGCGCGGGTGATGGACATCTATTCCAAGCGCCTGCAGATCCAGGAGAAGCTGACGGCGCAGATCGCCAATACCATCAACCAGGTGCTGAAGCCCAAGGGCGTGGCCGTGGTGATCGAGGCGGCGCACGAGTGCATGACCACGCGCGGCGTGCACAAGCCGGGCGTGACGATGGTGACCAGCCGCATGCTGGGGGCCTTCCGCGATAATTCCGACACGCGGCGCGAATTCCTGGCGATGATCAGCGCGCCGCGCAGCGCCATGGAAGGCTGACGGCGCCCCGGGGGAAACGATTCCCCCGGACGGCTTTGCCGGGGCCAAGCGGGCCGGGGCAGGTTGCCCCGGCCCGCTTCAATCGGCCGCTTCGGCTTCCACTTCCACCACGAAGCGCGGGTCGGCCAGGCCGGCCGCCACCAGCAGCGTGCTGGTCGGCGCATGATCGCCGAAGAACACGTTGCGGGCCTGGCGCCATTCGCCCAGCAGGGCGCGGTCGGTCAGCAGCACCAGCACGCGCACCACGTTGCGCGGCCCCATGCCATGCGCCGCCAGCACGCTGCCCAGATTGGCCAGCGCCTGCCTCATCTGCGCGGGCCCGCCCTCGGCCACGCTGCCATCCGCCGCTACGCCGATCTGCCCGGCGACGATCAGGCGCCGCCCCGGGCCCTCGACCAGGGCCGCCTGCGAATAGAAGCCGGCCGGTGCCGGCACGCCGGGCGGGTTGCTGAAGGTGACGCTGCTCATGGCCGGGGCAGCGCCACAGGCGGGGCCAGCGGCCCAGGCGGGTCCAGCGGCGCGGGTGGTGCCTGCGGCGCGCCGGCGGGGCCACCGCCCAGGTTCTCCTGCTGGATCGGGCCTACGGGCACCGCGCCGGGCTCGCCGCTCATGATCCAGTCGCGCAGGTTGCGGCGGATCTGGAACTCGAACTCCACGTTCAGGTCATCCATCGCCTGCCGCACGATCTGGTCGGCGGCGCGCTCCCGGCTGCCCGGGCCTTCGTCGATCACGGTGGCGGTGCGGCGCGCCTCGGCTTCGGTGAAGCCGACGCGGCGGCCATCGGCGCCCAAAATCTCCAGCCGCACGCGGATGGCGCAGGACAGGCGCTCCGTCCGCTGGCTGAACATGCCGCCGCCGCTGGCCACTTCGCGGGTCAGGGTGGCGCCGTCCACCATGAAGCGGGCGCGCCCGGCGGTGCCGACGGGCACCAGCCTTTCCCGCCCCATCCGCACCGCCTGCAGGGCAGGGGGGAGCGGTGCGGGCGGGTCGGTGCGGAAGGTGGGGCCGGCGGTGGGCTCGACCACCTCGATATCCAGCACGTTCAGCCGCAGCGGCGTCAGGTAGCTGTAGCCCGGCGCGGGGGCCAGCATCGGCAGGGCCTCGCCGGTGGAACATGCGGCGGCCAGCAGCGGCAGCAGCAGCGCCATGCGTCGCGGCACGGGGTGTCGCATCGCCGGCGGGCGGCCTGTGGTCGTCGGCATCATCGCGTCTTCCTTCCCCATTTCCCTCCCGCCACCGGCGGCCTCAGCCTGCCCGCGAACCCCCCCGCACTTCGCTGCGCGCGAAGCGGAAGGTGGTGTTGCAGAACTCGCAGGTCATCGAAATCTCGCCCGACTCCGCCATCTCGTCCAGATCCGCGTCGCCGAAGCCTTCCAGCACCGAGGTCAGCCGCGCGCGCGAGCAGCGGCAGCCATAGGAAAGCGGGCGCGGCTGACCGATCACCAGCCCCTCTGCATGGAACAGGCGATACAGCAGCCGCTCCGGCGCCAGGGCATCGTCCAGCAGCTCCTCCTCCTTCACGGTGGAGGCGAGCGTCACGGCGGTTTCCCAGGCATCCTTCTGGCTGGCCTCGTCCATCTCCGGGTCGATGCCGCCCTCGCCGGCGACGCGTTCCAGGATCAGCGCCGTGCCGCGCCATCCCTCGGCGCGCGGCCCGGCCGCCAGCCAGACGCGGTTGGCGAGCTGCTCGGAGGTCTGGAAGTAATGGCCGGTCATCTCCGCCAGGGTCTCGCCCTCCAGCGCGACGATGCCCTGGTAGCGCTCCATGTCCGGCCCCTGGTCGCAGGTGAAGGCAAGGTAGCCGCTACCCAGCAGCGCGCCGGCCTCGGCATCGGCGCCGTTCAGCAGAGCGAGTTTGTCCTCATCCGCGCGGGCATAGCCGCGCAGGGTGCCGTCATCGGTGCAGTCGGCCAGCAGCATCGGCACGGCGCCGTCGCCCTTGGCCTGCAGGCTGAAGCTACCCTGGAATTTCAGAGCGGTGGCGAGGCCCGCCGTCAGCGCCAGCGCCTGGCCGGTGAGCTTCTTCACCACGTCGGGGTTGTCGTGGCGCGACAGCAGCGCCTCGGCCAGCGCGCCCAGGCGCACCAGGCGGCCGCGCACGGGCTTCTGCTCGAGGTGGAAGGGCAGCACGCCGCATGGCACCGTCAGGTCGGGCACGGGCGGGCGGTCGTCATGGGGGGCGGGGGAAGGCTGGTTCGGATCGGTCACGCGGGGCCTGCGAATGCTGGAACCTGTGAACGCGCCGCACGGCGCCGCCAGGCGGCCCGGGGTGGTTTCAGGTATCGGTGGATGGCACGGGGCCGCGCGCCGCGCGCCCGCCGTGCCGGAAATGCCGCGGGTGGCAGCCCGCGCCGGTCCCGGGCTAGATAGGGTGGATCGGGGCGCGGTGACAGGGGCGGCGCCTTCAGACCCGCGCCGGCCCCCCGGTTTCCTCCATCAGCCGCGACACCACCGCCTGCCGGAAGGGCCGCAGGTGATTGCCGAGCCGCAGCGCCGCGCCGCGCAGCAGCCGCGCCGGCAGCCGCGTGTCGTTGTAGAGCAGGGCGGTGGCATTGGTGGCGAGGTACAGGCCGCGCGTGGCCTGCCGGTGCGCCGCCTCGTACCCCCGCAGCACCGGGCCGGCGGCGAAGTCCCGCCCCTCCGCCAGGGCGGCGCGGATGCCGGCCGCCAGCGTGTCCTGCCCGTGCAGGCCGAAATTGAAGCCATGCGCCGTGACCGGGTGCATGCCCACCGCCGCGTCCCCCAGCAGGGCCAGCCGCGTGCCGGCGAAGCGCCGCGCATAGACGGCCACCAGCGGATAGGTGTGGCGGGTGCTGGCCAGTTCCATCGGGCCCAGCCGGTTGCGGTAGCGGCGGGTGATCTCGGCGCCGAAGCCAGCGGCATCCATCGCGGCCATGCGCGCGATCTCCTCCGGCGGCAGGGTCAGCACCACGGAGGAAGCCTCGCCGTTCAGCGGCAGCATGGCGATGGTCTCGCCATAGCCGAACCACTCGGTGGCGACATGCCCGTGCGGCCGGGCATGGCGCATGCGCGCCACCAGCATGGACTTGCCGAATTCCAGCATCTCGGCGCCGATGCCGGCGAGCCGGCGGGTGCCGGAGAAGCGGCTGTCGGCCCCCACCACCAGCTTCGCCGCGATCGTCCCGCCACCCGCGAGCGTGACGCGGGCGCCGTCCACATCCGTCTCCAGCGCCGTGACGCGCTGCCCCGTCAGCAGCCGCGTGCCGCCGGGGCTGGCGGAAAGCGCCTCGTACAGCGCCTGCCGGATGCGGTGGTTGGGCACCAGCCGGCCCAGTTCCGATGCCTGCCGCCCGGTGGTGTCGAAGCGCAGCGCGTAGGGCGAGCCGCCATTCAGCACCCGTGCCTCCCGCAGCGCCGAGGGGATATCGGCCGGGATTCGCGCCCAGGCGCCAAGGCCCCGCAGAATATCCTGGGAGAGATGCGTCAGCGCGATCTCCCGCCCGTCGAAGGCGGGGGCGGCAAGGGTGGCCTCGTCCTGCGGCTCCACCACCGCGACGGACAGGCCGGTGCCCGAGAGGGAACCCGCGAAGGCCAGCCCCACCGGGCCACCGCCCACGATCACGACATCGAATTGCATGGCCCCGGCCCCGCGCATTGGTCTTGGCTTCACATAGGGGGGGTATGCCGGTCTGTCATCCGGCCAGCGCCCCGGTCATCCCTGGCAGCCACGGGCGAGGGCGGCCCGGGGCTTCCCGGGTCTCGCCGGTTGCGGCGGGCGGGATGATGGACGGCAAAGGGTGCCGGTGGGCCTAGTCGCGCCCCAGCGCCCAGAGCAGCACGCCCTTCTGGGCATGCAGCCGGTTCTCCGCCTCGTCGAACACCACGCTTTGCGGGCCGTCGATCACCTCGGCGGTGATTTCCTCGCCCCGGTGGGCCGGCAGGCAATGCATGACCACCGCATCCGCCGCCGCATGGCGCAGCAGCGCCGCATTGAGCTGGTAAGGAGCCAACTGGTTGTGGCGCGCCGTCGGGCCGCCATCCTTTTCGTCCGACATGCTGACCCAGGTATCGGTCACCACACAGCGGGCGCCGCGCACGGCGGCCACGGGGTCGGCGGTCAACTCGATCGTCGCGCCCTCGCGCCGTGCCCAATCCACCAACTGGGCGGGGGGCGCGAGCTCCGGCGGCGTCGCCAGGCGCAACGTGAAGCCGAAGCGCGCCGCCGCCTGGATGAAGGACTGCGCGACATTGTTGCCGTCGCCCAGCCAGGCCACCACCTGCCCGGCGATGGGGCCGCGATGTTCCTCGAAAGTCAGGATATCCGCCATCAGCTGGCAGGGGTGCGAGACGTCGGTGAGGCCATTGATGACGGGCACCGTGGCGTGCTCCGCCAGCTCGCGCAGCTTCGCCACGCTGTCGGTGCGCAGCATGATGGCATCGACGTAGCGGGAGAGGACTTTGGCCGTATCCGCCGCGGATTCGCCCCGGCCGAGCTGCATGTCCTTGGAGGACAGCACGATCGCGTCGCCGCCGAGCTGGCGGATGCCGACCTCGAAGGATACGCGGGTGCGGGTGGAAGGCTTCTCGAAGATCAGCGCCACCGTCTTCCCGGCCAGCGGCTTGTCGGCCACGCCGCCGCGCTTGGCCTCGGCGGCGAAATCCAGCATCCGGCGCAGGGCAGGGGCGTCGAAATCGGAGAGTTCGAGGAAGTGGCGGGGGGCGGCCGGCTGGCCGCCCCCCAATGCCTTCAGTGCCGCGCTCACTTGACCGTGGCCTGCTCGCGGGAGCGGGCAGCCTGGCCGAAGACGCGGTCCAGCGCGGCCACGGCGATATCCACCTGCTCGCGGCTCACGATCAGGGGGGGCGCCACGCGCAGCACGTTCTGCCCGGCGGCGACGGTCAGCAGGCCCTCGGCCACGGCGGCGGCCTGCATGTCGCCGTTCAGCACCTCCGGCACGCATTGCAGGCCGAGCAGCAGGCCGGCGCCGCGCACCCCGGTCAGGACGGTGGGATGGCGCGAGACCAGGGCGTTCAGGCTGTCCCACAGATACTTTGCCACGTCCTGCACGCCGTCCAGGAAGCCATCGGCCAGGACGACGTCCAGCACCGCGTTGCCGGCGGCGCAGGCCAGCGGGTTGCCGCCATAGGTCGTGCCATGCGTGCCGGCCTTCAGGTACTGGGCCACATGTTCCTTGGCCAGCACGGCGCCGAGCGGGAAGCCGCCGCCGATGCCCTTGGCCGCGGACATGACATCCGGCTCGATCCCGGCCCACTGGTGGGCCCAGAGCTTGCCGGAGCGGCCCATGCCGGTCTGCACCTCGTCCAGCGCCAGCAGCAGGCCGAATTCGTCGCAGACGGCGCGCAGCTCACGCAGGAAGCGCAGGTCGGCGGGGCGCACGCCGCCCTCGCCCTGGATCGGCTCGATCATGATGGCCGCCGTCTGCGGGCCGATGGCGTCGCGGACGGCGTTCATGTTGCCGAAGGGTACGTGGGCGAAGCCTTCCACCGGGGGGCCGAAGCCGGCCAGGTACTTCTCGTTGCCGGTGGCCGAGAGCGTGGCCAGCGTCCGGCCATGGAAGGCGCCTTCGAAGCAGATGGTATGGAAGCGCTCCGGGTGACCGCGCTCGGCATGGTACTTGCGGACGGCCTTGATCATGCCCTCGTTCGCCTCGGCGCCCGAATTGCAGAAGAAGACGCTGTCCGCGAAGGAGCTTTCCACCAGCCGCGCCGCCAGCTTCTCAGCCTGCGGCACGCGGTACAGGTTGGAGACGTGCATCACCCGCGCCGCCTGGGCCGTGATGGCCCCGACCAGATGCGGGTGGGCATGGCCGATGGAGGTGGTGGCGATGCCGCTGCCGAAATCCAGGAATCGTCGCCCGTCCGTCGTCCACAGCCAGGCGCCTTCGCCCCGCTCGAAAGCAAGGTCGGCACGGTTGTAGGTCGGCATCAGGGCGGGGATCACGTTGTCACTTGCTCCGCAATATTCCACGGGCCGCGCGACCATCGCCCGGCATCGCTCCGTGGAAACGACCATGGTGCCGCAATCCCCGCCCGCCGGCAACCGTCGCGCCGCGCTGGCGGGACGGCCGGCGCGCAACCGCCCCCGCATGACCGCGTTTCACCGCCATAGCCGCGTCAAGTGGCCAAAAAAAACGGAGAACCAGCATGCGCACTTCGATCATTGCCCTGGCATCTGCTGCCCTGATCTGCCTGGGCGGCGCCGCCCAGGCCCAGACAGGTAACGCCCCGGGCAGCAGCAGCCCCTCCGCGCCCACGCCCAGCAGCCCCGCGCCCAGCAGCCCCATGCCGAGCAGTCCCGTGCCCGGCGCACAGGTGGCGCCGGGCACCGACCCCAGCAACCCGCCGGGCACGGCGGCGACGCGTTTGCTGGACCGTACGCTGGGCACCAATACCTCCGGCGCCTATCCGCAGAATTCGGACGGCACCCCGGGCAATCCCCCGGGCACCGCCGCCGGGCGTGCGATGGATGGCAACAGCGCCACCGATACCAACCCCACGCCGGGCGCCAATACCATGCCGCCCGATACGCGGCCCTCGGCGCCGACCGGTTCCTCGATGGGGCGCGCGACGGAAGGCCAGACGGGCACGCCGCCGGCCAGCACCCCGTTGCGCTGAACGGCGACACCGGAATGGACCAGGGGCGGCTTCGGCCGTCCCTTTTTTTTCGTGCGTGGCAATCGCCCCTGCTTCATCGCCGGCGTCGGCGGGATGCGTGAAGCAGCGCCAGCGGGGCGCCTCGCGAAGCCCTCCGTTATTGGCATTGTTGCGATGCAGCGATGGACGGCCGAACGGAAAGCATCCGCCATTACCCCGATGCAAGGCCGGATCGCAGGGCAGGACCGCGTGCCATCAATCCACGAATTTTGATGGGCGTTGACAGGATCCCACTTTGCCTCTTTGTCATTCGCGACCGCGAAGGGAAACCTGGTTCATGACGATGACACGCCGCGAGGCCCTGCTATCCGGGGCCGGCATGGTTCTGGCAGCCACGCTGCCACAGGGCGCCGCACTGGCGCAGGCCGCCCCGCCGCACCGGGGCGGCGTGATGACGGTGCATCTCGGCTCCGAGCAGCGCATCCTGAATCCGGCGCTGCGGGCTTCCACCGGCGTCTACGTCATCACCAGCAAAATCATTGAGCCGCTGGTGGACCTCGGTACCAGCGGGCGGCCGGAGCCGGTGCTCGCGACCTCCTGGGCCGCGTCGGAGGACGGCAAGACCGTGACCTTCAAGCTGCGCGAGGGCGTGAAATGGCATGACGGCAAGCCCTTCACCTCCGCCGATGTGCAGTATTCCGCGATGGAACAGTGGAAGGTGCACCTGAACTACGGCACCACCCTGCAGCTTTATCTCGACGCGGTGGAAACGCCGGACGCCCATACGGCGGTGTTCCGCTACTCCCGCCCCATGCCGCTGAGCCTGTTGCTGCGCGCCCTCTGCGACCTGGGCTACATCGTGCCCAGGCACGTGTTCCAGGGCACCAACGTGCTGGAGAATCCGGCGAATACCGCGCCGATCGGCACCGGCCCGTACAAGTTCGTGGAATACCAGCGCGGCCAGTATGTCATCGCGGAGCGGAACCCGGACTACTGGCGCGAGGGCTTCCCCTATCTCGACCGCATCGTGTGGCGCTTTATCACCGACCGCTCGGCCGCCACGGCGGCGCTGGAGACGGGGCAGGTGCAGCTCTCGGCCTATAACGGCCTGCCGCTGGCCGATATCGACCGGCTGAAGACCGATGAGCGGTTCGAGGTCTCGACCCGCGGCGTGGAGGCCAACGTGTTCAACAACACGCTGGAATTCAACACGCGGCGCAAGGAACTCTCGGACGTGCGCGTGCGGCGGGCCATCGCCCATGCCGTCGACGTCAACTTCTTCGTCGAGAACTTCCTCTACGGCCTCGGCAAGCCGGCGACCGGTCCGATCCCGTCGGTGAGCACCGAATTCTTCCCGAACAATCCGGTCCCCTATGCCTTCGACAAGGCGGCGTCGGAAAAACTGCTGGACGAGGCCGGCTACAAGCGCGGCGCGGGCGGCATCCGCTTCACCCTGCGCCTGGTGCCCATCCAGAATGGCGAGGACGTACCGCTGCTGGCGACCTTCATTCAGCAATCCCTGGCCGCCGTCGGCATCCGGGTCGAGATCGTGCAGCTCGACATCGCGGGCGCGCTGACCAATGTCTATCGCGACTGGAATTTCGACCTCGCCACCGGCTGGCACCAGTATCGTGGCGACCCGGCGGTCTCGACCACGGTGTGGTACCGCTCCGGCAGCCCCAAGGGCTCGCCCTGGACCAACCAGTACGGCTGGCAGTCCGATACCGTGGACAAGCTGATCGACGATGCCGCGACCGAGATCGACCCCGTGAAGCGCAAGGCGCTCTACGCCGATTTCGTCAAGGCGGTGAATGACGAACTGCCGGTCTGGATGCTGACTGAGCGGCCCTTCTACGCCGTCACCAGTAAGAAGGTGCAGAACCACCACATCTCGCCGCGCTGGGATTCGGGTGACTGGCACGACACCTGGCTGCTGCCGTCCTGAGGCGATAGATGCGCGTCCTTGCCCTTGCGCTGCGCCGGCTGGCCGCCAGCCTGCCGACGCTGTTCCTCATCCTGATCGGGCTGTTCCTGCTGCTGCAACTGGCGCCGGGCGATACCGTCGATGCGCTGATGGCACAGATGGGCGGTGGCGACCCCGCGATGGCGGAGCAGTTGCGCAGCTTCTACGGCCTGGACGCGCCGGTGCTGATCCAGTTGTCGCGCTATATCTGGCGGCTGGTGCAGCTCGACCTCGGGTTCTCCGCCATCTATGGCAAGCCGGTGGCCAGCGTGATCCTGGAACGCCTGCCGGTCACGCTGCTGCTGATGGGCACGTCGCTGAGCTTCGCCTTCGCGGTGGGCATGGCGCTGGGCGTGCTGGCGGCGCGGCGGGTGAACAAGTGGCCGGATGCGCTGATCTCCACGCTGGGCCTGATCTTCTACGCCACGCCATCCTTCTGGTTCGGCATGATGGGCATCGTGGTCTTCGCCATCCGCCTCTCCTGGCTGCCCTCCGGCGGGTTCGAGGAGATCGGCGCCGGCTATACCGGCCTCACCCGCGTGGCCGACATCGCCTGGCACCTGGTGCTGCCCACCGCGACGCTGGCGCTGATCTTCCTCTCCACTTACCTGCGCATCATGCGGGCCTCGATGCTGGAGGTGCTGACGCTGGATTTTGTCCGCACCGCCCGCGCCAAGGGGCTGAGCCAGACCGGCGTGCTGGTCCGCCATGTGCTGCGCAACGCGCTGCTGCCGGGACTGACGCTGATCGGCCTGCAGGCCGGCACCATGCTGGGCGGCTCGGTGGTGGTGGAGAGTGTGTTCAACCTGCCGGGTCTCGGGCGGCTGGCCTATGAATCCGTGGTGCAGCGGGACCTCAACACGCTGCTCGGTATCGTCTTCGTCTCCGCCCTGCTGGTGATCCTGGTGAATTTCATCATCGACATGCTCTACGCCAAGCTCGACCCGCGCATCTCGGCGGAACGCTGATGGGCTTCCTGCGCCGCTATTGCCGCAGTGCCGCCGCCGTGGTGGGGCTGCTGCTCGTGCTGCTGGTCATCGGCATGGCGCTGTCCGCCCCCTGGGTCTTCCCGCGTGATCCGCTCGGGCTGGCGGGCCGCCCGCTGCAATGGCCGGGGGCCAGCCCGCGCTTCTGGCTGGGCACCGACAATACCGGGCGCGACATCGCCGCCCAGATCTTCCATGGCGCCCGCGTCTCGCTGCTGATCGGGCTGGTGGCGACGGCCATCTCGATCGGCATCGGCATCGTGGTCGGCGCTGTCTCGGGCTTCTATGGCGGCTGGGTGGACGATGTGCTGATGCGCATCACCGAAGCCTTCCAGACCCTGCCCAACTTCCTGCTGCTGCTGGTGCTGGTGGCGGTGTTCGGCTCCGACATCAAGACCGTCACCATCGCCATCGGCATCGTCTCCTGGCCCCCTTCCGCGCGGCTGACGCGGGCCGAGTTCCTGTCGCTGCGCTCGCGCGAGTTCGTGCAGGCCTGCCGGGTGCTGGGTATGCGCGATACCCGCATCATCTTCCGCGAGATCCTGCCCAACGCGCTGCCGCCGGTTATCGTCTATGCCAGCGTCATCATGGCTGTCGCCATCCTGCTGGAAAGCTCGCTGGCCTTTCTCAGCCTGTCAGACCCCAACGTGCCGTCCTGGGGCAACCTGATCGGCGCGGGGCGGGGCACCTTGCGGGTGCAGTGGTACATCTCGGCCATCCCAGGGGTCGCCATCCTGCTGACGGTGCTGGGCGTCTCGCTGTTGGGGCAGGGGCTGAACGACGCGCTGAACCCGCGGTTGAAGGGCAGGGGTTGAAGTACCGATGAGCCTGCTCTCCATCGAAGGCCTGACCGTCGCGCTGCCCAGGGGTGGCGACCGCCCCTATGCCCTCAGCGGCGTGTCGCTGGCGCTGGATGCCAACGAAATCCTCTGCGTGGTGGGGGAAAGCGGGTCCGGCAAGTCGCTGACCGCCGGCGCCGTGATGGGCCTGCTGCCCGAGGGCGTCGTGGCGGAGGCCGGGCGGGTCATGTTCGAAGGCCGCGACCTGCTGACGCTGCCGGAGCCGGAGATGCGCAAGCTGCGCGGCGCCCGCATCGGCATGGTGTTCCAGGAACCCATGACGGCGCTGAACCCGCTGCGTACCATCGGCAGCCAGATCGGCGAGATGTTCCGCGTCCACACGTCGCTGTCCGCTGGCGAACGCGACATCCGCGTGCTGGCGCTGCTGGAACAGGTGCGCATCCCGGACCCCGTCGGCGCCGCCCGCGCCTTCCCGCACGAGCTTTCAGGCGGCCAGCGGCAGCGCGCCCTGATCGCGATGGCCCTGGCGCTGGAGCCGAAGCTGCTGATCTGCGACGAGCCCACCACGGCGCTGGATGTCACCACCCAGGCGCAGATCCTGGAACTGATCCGCGATTTGCAGCGGCGCACCGGCACGGCGGTGCTGTTCATCACGCATGATTTCGGCGTGGTGGCCGATATCGCGGACCGCGTGGCGGTCATGCGCCAGGGCGTGGTGGTGGAACAGGGCCCCGCCGGCGAGGTGCTGAACCACCCGCGCCACCCCTATACCCGCGCGCTGGTCGCCGCCGTCCCGCCGCTGGCGCCCCCCCCTGCGCAGGTGCTGGGCGGCGAGACGGTGCTGGAGATCGCGCATCTCTCCAAGACCTATCGCAAGCGCGGCTTCCTGGCCCGCAACCGGCGGGTGACGCATGCGGTGCGCGACGTCTCCCTGAAGCTGCCACGCGGCGGCACGCTGGGCATCGTGGGGGAGAGCGGCTCGGGCAAGTCCACGCTCGCGCGCTGCCTGGTGCGGCTGCTGGACCCGGAGCAGGGCAGCATCCATGTCGATGGGCAGGACCGCCTGGCACTCTCGCGCGGCGACCTGCGGCGGGATGCGCGGCGTATCCAGATGGTATTCCAGGACCCCTTCGCGAGCCTCAACCCGCGCCGGCGGGTGGGCGAACTCGTGGCGCAGGGCCCCATGGTGCATGGCACCCCGCGCGCCGAAGCCATGGCCCGCGCGAAGGAGCTGTTCGAACTGGTGGGGCTGGACCCGGCCGGGCTGGACCGTTTCCCGCATGAATTCTCCGGCGGGCAGCGGCAGCGCATCGGCCTGGCGCGCGCGCTGGCGATGCGGCCGGAAGTGCTGGTGGCGGATGAACCGGTTTCCGCGCTGGATGTCTCGGTCCAGGCGCAGGTCCTGAAGCTGCTGGCGCGGCTGCGGGCGCAACTCGGCCTGTCGATGGTGTTCATCACCCATGACCTGCGCGTGGCGGCGCAGCTCTGCGACCGCATCGCGGTGATGCGCGATGGCGAGGTGGTGGAAGAAGGCGTCACCGCCGCGATCTTCGCCAATCCGCAACACGAATATACCCGCGCCCTCTTCGCGGCGGTGCCGGGAAAGGGCTGGACGCCACCGGTGGCCTTCGGGGCGGAAGAGGTCGCCTAAGGCCCAGGGTGTCCCTGGGCCCAGGCGCCACCAGTTCGTTCAGACGCTCAGGAACGCGGTGTAGTAGCCGGGGATGTAGTGGAAGGGCTCCTTGCTCCAGCGGTGTTCCGGGTCGGCGAAGACGAATTCATCCGCGACGCGCAACGTGCGGCAGGACGGCTGCAACCCACGGAAAATACCGTGATAGGTCTCCAGCAGGTCGTTATTCGGCGCGATGCGGGCCTGGACCGGCGGCGCGAAAGGCAGCAATTTGCCCGCCGCCGACTGGAAGTGGCTGGACCAGCGGGCCTCGTGCAGAATGATCCTGCCGGGCGCGAAACGCTCCGTGGCGCGCTCCAGGAAATACTCCGCTCCCCGCGGCCAGTCCCCGACGATGGGCGGGGCCAGCCGGCGGCGCCGCGCCATCCGGCCCGTGTAGCGGTCCTGGAACAGTTCCTGCAGGACATACCGGGTGGCGCCGACATGGCTCCGCTCCACCTGCATCAGGCCGAACCGTTCATCGATGAAGTCGACGATCAGGTATTCGGCCTGGTCCGAAAGGCGAAGTAGCCGTCGCCCTTTTCAAGGTCTATAGCCACGCAGCGGCGCTCGAAGGGCGGCAGCGCGATATACCAGGCGGGATCGTAGCCGAGCGGCGGATCGCGCAGGCTGACGAAGGACTGACGGGCGGCGTAGAAATGCACGTCGTGGCCCGTCGGCTCCAGGAAGCTGAACGGGTCGCGCGAGGCGCAGCTGCCGCAGATATCGAAATGCATGATGGCCCCCCGATACCGGATCCTGCCGCGTCAGGCTTGCGGTGTCATGTCCTGGGACTGCCCGGCGTCAGTTGCCGGTGTGGGTAAGGCGGTAATCTTGCACTGACTTCTAGGTTAAGGTATTGAAAAGAATGACGTAACAGCGCAAGATTATGGTTTGAGGGGCATAGTCATGCACTAACCTTGAAAATAGACCATAAAGCTGCACAAAACTGCAGGGTGTGGATTGTTGCCATAGCTTGACTGCCCATCGGCAGATCGAATTCTTTGAAATTGCTATGAACGGACGATGATACTGCCAGCAAGGGCAGGGGCCTGAAGAAATACTTGCATCGATCGAGCTTACTGGAGAACGGCGCAGGAACCTGGACACCTCCCTCAACCGGGGTTCGCGCGGCATTTCGTCGGCAAAGATGCCTGGCAGGGGCGACGGCATGTGACAGTGCTGCGCATGGCCGGTCGCCCTGATGGCGAACCGAGGCAGGAAAGCCT
>JAQGHX010000149.1 GCA_028288745.1 Roseomonas sp.
ATCCACCACCCGCAACTGCGCCCGCGCCGTCTGCAACGTCGGGTTGTTCGCATAAGCCTGGCTCAGCGCGTCCTGCAGGCTCTGCCCCCGCGCGCCGCCCGACACCAACACCAACGCCAAAACGCCCGACGCCGATAACAGCTTCTTCATCGACACCGCCCTATCTCCCCGCCGCGCCGGAGCCTGTCCGGGCAGCGGGAGATTAGACGAGGCAATCCGATCCGGCCAGCATCCCGGGCGGGTTAGCCGTCAGAAGACAAAGCCGGGTTCCGGGGCAAATCCCGGAAGCGGCGCAGTGGAGCAGTCGAAAACTTCTGTCATGCTGAAGGCGCCACCGACGCGGCGCCCCAGCACGGCGGCGCCCGAACGGCCCGGCCTGCGGCAGACGGTGACCAGGCGGCCGCCTTCCGCCAGGAGGCCGGACACAGCGGGGGGGATTTCGGTCACCTCGCCCTCGATCAGCACGGCATCATAGGATTTGCCGGCCGGCGCGCCTGTCGCCGGCGGGGCCTCGACCAATTGGACGGAGCCGGGCGCCAGCGCCGCCGTATCGGCCAGGGCGGTACGGGCAATCGCCAGCAGCGATGCGTTGTC
The DNA here is from genome assembly GCA_028288745.1 of Roseomonas sp. Lineage (GTDB taxonomy): Bacteria > Pseudomonadota > Alphaproteobacteria > Acetobacterales > Acetobacteraceae > Pseudoroseomonas. Next base: position 595 of record JAQGHX010000149.1, read on the forward strand.
TTCCACCGCCGTGACACGGCCACCGAGGCGGGCCAGGAGAGCGGCGCCATAACCGCTGCCTGAACCCAGCACGAGAACGGCTTCGCCTGGCTGGACCTCCGCGATCTGCACCAGCCGTGCCAGCATCATCGGCTGCATCAGCACCCTGCCATGGCCGAGCGGCACATCCTCATCGGCATGGGCGCGTGCCATGCGATCGGCCGGCACGAACAGATGACGCGGCAAGTCCAGCATGGCATCGATGATCCGGAAGTCAGTGACCTTGTTGGGCCTGATCTGCCCGTCCACCATCCACTTGCGCGCATCGGCGAAGTTCATCGGCCGCTCATCCTCGTTCACCGCACGGACCATCCCCCGTGCTTCGCGGCGGTTATAGGCTTGGCGCGCCATGCGGCCAAGCGGCAGGCACGGCAATGCCGCCCACCCCCTTGACCATGGCGCGCCGGCACCCGATACAGCGCGCAAGGCCCGATGGCAGAGTGGTGATGCAGCGGACTGCAAATCCGCGTACGTCGGTTCAATTCCGGCTCGGGCCTCCAGACTGCGGCGTTATGGCGGAATGATTTCAAACTCCTCTTGCAGGCTATGAACTTCCCCGTTATACCGCCGCCCACACGCTGATCCCTGATAGCTCAGCTGGTAGAGCGCGCGACTGTTAATCGCTAGGTCGTTGGTTCGAGTCCAACTCGGGGAGCCAAATCAGAAAACCCCTGGATGCCTTGGCATCCAGGGGTTTTTTGCTGTCTGGGCCAGGCGCTGGCGGTCCGGCCCCTCAGGACCGGCGCCCCCCTCATGCAGCCGATAGCCGCGCGGAGCCAGCGGCGGACAGCCATGCCAAGCGACCGGCGCAGAAGGTGGCAACCGGCGCACGGCGCGCCGGGTCGACCACCACCACATCGCCGCGCAGGCCCAGGCCGAAATGGCCCCGGTCGGTTAATCCCGCTGCGGCGGCCGGGTTGGCGCTGACCAGAGCCCAGGCGGCTGGCAGGCCCAGAACGCCCCGGTCCAGCAGCACGAAGGCTGCTTCCAGCAGCGCTGGCCAGACGTAATCGGACGCCAGCACCGTCACAAAGCCCTGCTCCGCCAGGGGCGCGGCATTGGCCCAGCCGATATGGCTGCCGCCGCGCACCACGTTCGGCGCCCCCATCACCACCGCTTCGCCAGCGGCGCGGGCTGCGGCGGCCACCTCTTGAGCCATGGGGAACTCGCAGATGCCTGCGCCCAAGGTGCGGAATGCCATGCGCTGTTCCACGGAAGAATCGTCATGGCTCGCCATCGGCATGCCCGCAAGGCGGGCTGCTTCCGCCAGGCGCCGCCGCGCGGCCGGCACTTCGCCGCGGCGTGCCGCCACGGCCTCGGCCATGGCGCGGAAGGCGGCGATACCCACTCCCGCGCGCCCCGCGAACTTGGCAGCCTGGGCATCATCCGGCAGTTTCTTCAGGATGCCTGGCGTATGGTCGTTGAAGGCCAGCAACTGCACCCGGCCAGCCGCGATATCCGCCACGGCATCTTCCACCGCGTCCAGATTATCGGCCTCGAAACGCAGGTGCACGCGCAGGTCGGCCGCCAGATGCGGCCGCGCTTCCTCCAATGCCACCAGCAGGCTGCGCCAGGCCGGCAGGGAACGCAGCCCGGGCTCCCAGGACAAAGTGACGCCCAGGAAGGCCGTGGTGATGCCGGCGGCCAGGATCTGCGCCTCCGAATCACGCAGCGCGAGGGCGGCGGGCATGCCGATGCCGGGGCGCGGCTGCAACTGCCGCTCCTGCGCGTCGCCATGGATATCCACGATTCCGGGCAGCACCAGCAGGCCGGAAGCATCGAAGCCCCGGGCACTCCCGGCCGCTGTGCCGGCCACGGCACCCGCCGCCAGATGCAATTCGCCGGGGCGCAGGGCACCATCCAGCAGCACGGTGCCGCCGGCGATGGTCCAGTCGTTCATATCTGGTCTCCGCTGCCTTCAATGACGATCTGCACGCGCCCGGCAGCATAGCGTGACAGGGTGAAATCAATCGGCCGTCCTTCCGGGTCGCTGTTCAACGCCTCGGCCACCATCACGGGGCGGGCACGGCTTTGTTGCAGCGCCTCGGCTTCCTCGGCCGTGGGCAGGCGCGCGGTCAGGCGGGTGGAGACGCGGCGATAATCCGCCACGCCGCAGGCCGCGAGCGCCCCGGTGATGGAGGCACTTTGTTCCAACGCCGCCACCAGCCCGGCGAAACGCGGCAGCACGAAATGGTGGGTGCCGAGCACCACCGGACGATCATCGGCGAGCCCCAGGCGCTCGACCATCAGCACGGGGCGGCCCGGGCGCAGGCGCAGGGCCTCGGCCACCGCCGCATCGGCCGGTTGATCGGCGATGCGCAGGATGCGACCCGCCGGCTCGCGGTTCTGCGCCCGGATCAGCTCGGAAAAGCGCGTGCGTGGCCCGACGCGGTAATCCAGCACGTCCTCGGCTACGAAAGAGCCGCGCCCCTGCTCGATGCGGATCAGCCCGCGGGCGCTCAGTGCCTCCATCGCGCGGCGCACGGTGTGGCGATTGACGCCGTGACGCGCGGATAATTCCGCCTCGGTCGGCAGGCGGGTGCCCGGCGCGTGTTGCCCGGCCGTGATTGCCTGTTCCAGGGCCTGCGCGATCTGCCGCCACAGCGCGACGCCCTCGCCCCTTGCCAGGGGGGAGGCGCCGATATCGGGTGGCGACGTCATAAAAGCTTCAACCCGTCTGATCCTTGAAACTGGCACATTGGCATTGACGGTATCCTGTTAGATATCTACTCGTCTAGACGTCTCAACAGGCCAAGGAGCCGATCTTGCCCGAGGATACCGAATCTCGGCGCCGCTGGATGGGCATTCTGGCCCGCGCCAGTCATGGCGCGATCCAGGCTCGCCTGGGCGCCGCCCCGGCGCTGCCACCCCATACCCGCCTGCGCGGCCCGGAAACCGGCCTCGTCATGGTGCGGGGCCGCGCGGGTGGCGACGGCGCGGCGTTCAATCTGTCGGAAATGACAGTGACGCGCTGCGCGGTGACGCTGCACGGCGGCAATGTGGGCCATGCCTATGTTGCCGGCCGCGACCGCCAGCAGGCGGAGCTGGCTGCCGCCCTGGATGGCGCCCTGCAGGACGCGACGCTTCGCCCGGCCCTGATGGCAACCGTGATCGAGCCCCTGGCCGCCGCCGAAGCCGAGGCCGTGGCGCGGGAGGCCCGCAAGGCCGCCGCCACCCGCGTGCAATTCTTCACCATGGCGAATATGCGATGATGCGCCCCGGCTTTACCGCCCCCGTCGAGAATGCCCAGGCCTGCTTCCGCGCCGTGCTGGACGCGATCAGCCGGCCGGGCCGCGTGCAGATACTCACTCTCGGCCTGACGCCGCCGGCGCCTTTGGATATCGCCACGGCCGCCGTGCTGCTGACCCTGGTCGATGCCGAAACGCCCCTGAGCCACGATGCCGGCGCAGAGGCCGATTCCTGGCTGCGCTTCCACTGCGGCAGCCCGATGGCGGCGGTGGGCGAGGCCGCCTTCGTGCTCGCGACCGGCAAGCCGCCCGCCCTGGCCGGCCTGCCCGCAGGCAGCGAGGAAGAACCCGAGCGCGGCGCCACGCTGGTCCTGCAGGTCGCTTCGCTGGAAGCCGGCACCGGCTGGCGCCTGACCGGCCCGGGCATCGAGCACGAGCATCGCCTGAACGCGCGGGGCATGCCGGCCGGCTTCATATCGGAGTGGGCGGCGCAGCGTGGGCGCTTCCCCTGCGGCGTCGATATCATTCTCTGCGCGGGCGACCGTGTCGCGGCCCTGCCGCGCGGCACCCGGATCGAGGAGGGCTGAGCCATGGCTTATGTAGCCGTCAAGGGCGGCGAGCGGGCCATCGGCAACGCCCATGCCTGGCTCGCCGAGACCCGCCGTGGCGACACGACGCTGGCCGAACTGGAAGTGCCGCAGATCGTGCAGCAACTCAGCCTCGCGGTGGATCGCGTGATGGCGGAAGGCTCCTGCTACGATCGTGATCTTGCAGCCCTCGCCATCAAGCAGTCGAAAGGCGACCTGATCGAGGCGGCCTTCCTGCTGCGGGCCTACCGCACCACCCTGCCCCGCTTCGGCTACAGCACACCGCTGGACACGGCGGCGATGCGCATCCGCCGCCGCGTCTCCGCCACCTACAAGGATCTGCCGGGCGGGCAGGTGCTGGGGCCGACCTTCGACTATACGCATCGGCTGCTGGATTTCGCCCTGGCCGCCGCCGGCGAACCGCCCGCCCCGGCGCCTGAAGCCCCCGCCGGGGACACCGAATCCCCCCGTGTGACGGAGCTGCTGTCACGCGAGGGCCTGATGCGGCGGGAGGATGACGCCACGGCCGAGCCTGCCGACCTGACGCGCCAGCCACTGGCCTTCCCCGCCGCCCGCCCCACCCGCCTGCAGAATCTGGCGCGGGGCGATGAAGGGTTTTTGCTGGGCCTCGGCTATTCCACCCAGCGCGGCTACGGCAACAGCCACCCCTTCGTCGGCGAGATCCGGCATGGCACTGTCACAATCTGCCTGACACCGCCGGAACTGGGCTTCGAGATCGAGATCGGCGAGATCGCGGTCACCGAATGTCAGATGGTCAACCAGTTCCACGGCAGCCGCAGCGAGCCGCCGCAATTCACCCGCGGCTACGGGCTGGTGCTGGGCCATGGCGAGCGCAAGGCGATGTCCATGGCGCTGGTGGACCGTGCGTTGCAGGCCGGCGACCTGGGCGAGGACCGCACCGCGCCCGCGCAGGACGAGGAATTCGTCCTGCTGCACAGTGACAATGTCGAGGCGACCGGCTTCGTCGAGCACCTCAAGCTGCCGCATTACGTCGATTTCCAGAGCGAGCTGGAAGTGGTGCGCCGCATGCGCGCGACCGCCACCCTACAGCCGGAGCAGGCCACGCCATGAGCCGGGACGAAGCCTATAATTTTGCCTACCTGGACGAGGACACCAAGCGCATGATCCGCCGCGCGCTGCTGAAGGCGGTGGCCATTCCCGGCCATCAAGTGCCCTTCGGCGCGCGCGAGATGCCTTTGCCATACGGCTGGGGTACCGGTGGCATCCAGGTCACGGCCGCCGTGCTGGGGCCACGCGACGTGTTGAAGGTGATCGACCAGGGCGCCGACGACACCACCAACGCGGTCTCCATCCGCCGCTTCTTCAACCGTGTGGCGGGAGTGGAGACCACCACCCATACGCGGGATGCGACCATCATCCAGACCCGGCACCGTATTCCGGAAGCCGCGCTGACCGAGGCGCAGGTCATCGTCTACCAGGTGCCGATGCCGGAGCCGCTGTTCAAGCTGGAACCGCGCCTGGCCGAGACCAGGCGGATGCATGCCCTTTCCGACTATGGGCTGATGCATGTGAAGCTCTACGAGGATATCGCCCGGCATGGGCATATCGCCACCTCCTACAGCTATCCGGTGATGGTGGACGAACGGTACCTGATGTCGCCCTCCCCCATCCCGGCCTTCGACAATCCGAAGATGCACCGCATGGCGGCGCTGCAATTGTTCGGTGCCGGGCGGGAGAAGCGCATCTATGCTGTGCCGCCCTATACTGATGTCCGCAGCCTCGATTTCGAGGACCACCCGTTCCGCCCCCACCGCGCCGATGCCTGCTGCGAGCTTTGCGGCTCGGGCAGCAGCTATCTGGACGAAGTGGTGACCGACGATCGCGGCGGCCGGATGTTCGTCTGCTCCGATACCGATTACTGCGAGAGCCGGCAGGCCGGGAACGCGAAGGAGGAAGCGGCATGAGCGAGGCTCTGCTGGAAGCATCCGGCCTTACCTTCAACTTCGGCGCCCTCCGCGCGCTGGATGGCGTGGCCATCGATATTCATCCGGGCGAGGTCGTCGCCATCGTCGGTGAATCAGGCTCAGGGAAATCGACCTTGCTGCGTGTCCTGGCCGGGCAGATGCGGCCGGCGGCGGGCAGCGTCACCTACCGCGCGCCGGACGGGACCACCCACGCGGTGCATGACATGGGCGAGGCGGCCCTGCGCCGCCTGATGCGCACCGACTGGGGTTTCGTGCACCAGAACGCGCGGGACGGGCTGCGGATGGGCGTCTCGGCCGGCGGCAATGTGGGGGAGCGGCTGATGGCCATTGGCGCGCGCCACTATGGCAATATCCGCGATGAAGCCACCGAATGGCTGCGGCGGGTGGAAATAGACCCCACGCGCATCGACCATCTGCCGCGCACCTTCTCGGGCGGCATGCAGCAGCGCCTGCAGATCGCGCGCACCCTGGTGACCCGCCCCCGCCTCGTCTTCATGGACGAACCGACGGGCGGGCTCGACGTCTCGGTGCAGGCGCGGCTGCTGGACCTGATCCGCGCCCTGGTGGCCGATCTCGGCATCGCGGTGCTGCTGGTCACGCACGATATCGCGGCGGCCCGTTTGCTGGCCCACCGCATCCTGGTCATGCGCCATGGCAAGGTGGTGGAACACGGACTGACCGACCGGGTGCTGGACGACCCCCAGCACCCCTATACGCAACTCCTGGTCGCATCGGTGCTGGCGGCATGAGCGCGTCCCTCTGGACCCAGGGCCTGGGCAAAAGCTTCCGCCTGCACCTGCAGGGCGGCATCCGCATTCCGGTGCTGGAAGATGTCGGCCTCGCCGTCGCGGCGGGGGAATGCGTGGCACTGGCGGGCCCCTCGGGTGCCGGCAAGTCGACGCTGATGCGCTGCCTCTATGGCAATTACGGCGCCGAGGAAGGCCGCATCCACCTGCGCCATCTTGGCCAGGAGGTGGAACTGACCGCCGCCGACGCCCGCGCGACGCGGGACATCCGGCGCCATACGCTGGGCTATGTATCGCAGTTCCTGCGTGTCATTCCCCGTATTGGCGCCCTGGATATCGTCGCGGAACCACTGATCGCGCGGGGCGCGGGCCGCGATGCCGCGCGGGCTCGGGCGGAGGAATTGCTGCTGCGCCTCAACCTGCCGCCACGCCTGCACCACCTGCCCCCGGCCACCTTCTCGGGCGGCGAGCAGCAGCGGGTGAACCTTGCCCGCGGCTTCGCCCCCGGCTACCCCATTCTTCTGCTGGACGAGCCGACCGCGAGCCTCGACGCCGTGAATCGCGAGGTGGTGATCGGCCTTATCGCCGAGGCCAAGGCCGCCGGCACCGCCATCATCGGCATCTTTCACGACGTGGAAGTGCGCGGCCGCGTCGCCGACCGCCTCTTCGAAGTACAGCCCATCCAGGACGCCGCATGACCTCCGAGACCATTCTGACCAACGCGCTGCTGGTCCTTCCCGATTCTGTTCAGCTTGGTACTTTGCTGTTGCGCGAAGGCAGGATCGCCGAGGTGCAACCCGGCCGCAGCCACGCCCCCGGCGCCATCGACATGGATGGCGACCACCTGATTCCCGGCGTCATCGACGTCCATACCGACAACCTGGAACGCCAGGTGCAGCCCCGTGCCACGGCGCGCTGGCCGTCCCGCTCCGCCTTCCTGGCGCATGACGCGCAGACGGCGGCGGCGGGTGTGACCACGGTGCTGGACGCGCTCTGTCTCGGCGATCTCGGCTTCGATGCCGAGCGCACGGAAACCTTCCTGAACGGCGTGAAGGACCTTGACGCACTGGCCCCCACCGGCCTGCTGAAAAGCGAGCACTTCCTGCATCTGCGCTGCGAACTGCCGGCCGTTGACCTGATGCCGCTGCTGGAAACCGTGGCGGACCACGCCGCCGTGCGCATGGTCAGCCTGATGGACCATTCGCCCGGGGTCGGCCAATACGCCGATATCGGCCGCTACCGCACCATGCGCGCCCGCACCATGCCTCTGCCGGAGGTCGAGCGCCGCATCGAGGGGCTTCTCGCCCAGCGCGAACGCTTGCGTGGCCCGCAGCGCCGGGCGTTGCTGGACCGCATGGCCCATCGTCACCTGCCCCTGGCCAGCCATGACGACTGGCGCGAGGACGAGATCGCCGAGAACGAAGCCGACGGCATCATGATCTCCGAATTCCCGGTCTCCATGGTGGCGGCTGAGGCCGCGCGAAGGCACGGCATGCAGATCATCGCCGGCGCGCCCAATCTGGTGCGCGGTGGCAGCCATTCCGGCAATGTCGCGGCGGCCGACCTGGTGCGCGCCGGCCTGGTCGACGTCTTCGCCAGCGACTACGTGCCCCCGGCGATGATCGAGGCCGCCTGGCGCGCGGCGGCCGTAACCGGCATCACGCTGCCGCAGGCCGTCGCCACCATCACCGATGCGCCGGCCCGGATGCTGAAGATGACCGATCGTGGCCGCATCGCCGCCGGCCTGCGGGCCGATCTGGTGCGGATCCGCCCGCTCGGCACCATGCCGGTGGTGCGCTCGGTCTGGCGCGCCGGCGAGCGCGTGGCGTGACCATGCGGCTCGCGCTTTACTGGGCGCCGGAGGTGGGAGACCCGCTGCACGCGGCGGCCTCCCGCTGGCTGGGCAGGGACGCGGAGACGGGAGCCACCCTGCCCCAGCCCGAACTGCCCGGGCTGGATATCATCGAGGCCACGGCCGACGCGCGGGGCTACGGCTTTCACGCCACGCTGAAGCCGCCCTTCCGCCTCGCGACCTCCTACCTCGAGGCGCGCGCGGCGGCGGACAAGTTGGCGGCGGAAACCGTGCCCTTCGATCTGCCGCCCTTGGCAGTCGAAGACCTGGAAGGCTTCCTGGCTCTGCGGGAGAGCCAGCCCTGCCCGGCCCTGCACGCCTTTTCGGATGCCTGCGTCGTGGCGCTGGACCCGCATCGGGCGCCACCCAGCGAGGCCGAGATCGCGCGCCGCCGCCCGGAGCGGCTGAGCGCGGGGCAGAGGGAGATGCTCGACCGCTGGGGCTACCCTTATGTCTTCGCGGAATGGCGGTTCCACATGACGCTGTCGCGCCGCCTTTCAGCCGGGGAAAAGGCCTTGCTGCTGCCCGCTGCCGAGGCGGCCCTGGCCGAGGTGGCCGCCTTGCCGCGCGTGGTGCGGGAACTCTGCCTCTTCACCCAGGCCGCCCCCGGCGCGCCCTTCCTGGTCGCCGAACGCCTGCCCTTGCGGGGCTAATCCGCGACACCGCGCAGCGCGGCCAGCAGCCGCGCCGCGCCTTCCTCCGGCGTGGTGTCATTGGCCACTTCGGTCAGGTTCAGGCCGGGCGGCAGCGGTGCGGAGCGTGCCAGTCTTGCCGTGATCTCCTGCACCGTTTCCCGCCCCCGGCCCGCCAACCGGGCCGCCAGCACCGCCGGCGGCGCCGTCACCAGGATCACCCGCAGGCGGTAGCGCGCATGGGCCTCGGCCAGCACGGCTCGCGACAGGTTCGCGATCACCACGCGGCCGGCGAGCAGGTCGGCCTCGATGGAAACGGGAATGCCGTAATGCAGCCCATGCGCCGGCCAGTGCAGCGCGAAGGCGCCGGCATCCCGCGCCGTGGCGAATTCCGCTTCCGTCAGGGGCAGGTGGTCTTCCGCCCCGGCATGGGCCAACGTCTCGGCCGGCCGGGTGATGGCACGGCGGGCGAATACGAATCGCGGGTCGCCGGCCAGGGCCACACGCGCCGCACCCAGCAGAGTATCCTTGCCCGCGCCCGAAGGCCCCACCACCGTCACCAGCCAGCCAGACATCACCGCCCCTCGATTGACCCGATGCTTTTCCGCGCGCAGAGGAAGAGGCGCAAGCAGCCGGGGCACGATTTGGCAGCCCCCTCGCCCGGAGCCATCAAATGTTCACAACCCGCCCCGAGATCGCCGGCACATTCGGCGCCGTCGGCAGCACCCATTGGATCGCCAGCCAGGTCGCCATGGCCGTGCTCGAGCGCGGTGGCAACGCCTTCGACGCCGCGGCCGCCGCCGGCTTTACCCTGCAGGTGGCGGAGCCGCATCTCAATGGCCCGCTGGGTGACTGCCCCATCATCATCCATGACGCCGGCACGGGCCGGCAGCATGTGATCTGCGGCCAGGGGCCGGCACCGGCCGGCCTCAGCGTGGCGAAGGTGAAGGGCGAGCTGGGCCTGGACCTGATCCCCGGCACCGGGCTGCTGGCCGCCATGGTGCCCGGCGCGTTCGACGCCTGGGCCACCATGCTGCGCGACTGGGGCACCTGGAAGCTGGCCGACGTGCTGGAATTCGCCATCGGCTATGCCGAGCGGGGCATCCACGCCGTGCCGCGCATCGCCGCCACGGTGCAGTCCGTGAAGCCGCTGTTCGAGAGCGCTTGGCCGACCTCCGCGGCCCTGTGGCTGCGCGACGGTGGGCCGAAGCCGGGCGCGCTCTGGACCAACCCGGCGCTCGGCGCCACCTATGCCCGCGTGCTGCGCGAGGCCGCCGCCGCCGGCGATGACCGCGTGGCGCAGATCGATGCCGCCCGCCGCGCCTGGTACCAGGGTTTCGTCGCCGAGGCGGTGGACCGCTTCTGCCGCGAGAACGCGGTGCTGGACGCGTCCGGCCGCCGGCACCACGGCGTGCTGACCGGCGACGACATGGCGAAGTGGCAGGCACCGGTCGAGGCGCCGCTGACCTACGAATACCGTGGCACCACCCTGCTGAAATGCGGCCCCTGGAGCCAGGGGCCCGCCATGTTGCAGACCATGGCGCTGCTGGCCGGCTTCGACATCGCCGCCATGGACCCGGTGGGCGACGAATTCGCGCACACGGTCATCGAGGCGATGAAGCTGGCTTTCGCCGACCGGGAAGCCTTCTACGGCGACCCGGACTTCACCGATGTGCCGATGGGGACGCTGCTTTCCGAGCCCTACAATATCGAGCGCCGCAAGCTGATCGGCCGCGAGGCCTCGCTGGACCTGCGGCCCGGCAGCGTGGACGGAAAGACGCCATGGGTCGACCATGACGCCGCCAGCCGCCTGGCCATGCTGGGCGCCGCCGGCGCGGGCGAGCCGACCGTCTCGCGGCTTGGCGTATCCGGCGCCGATACGTGCCATGTCGATGTCATCGACAAATGGGGCAACATGGTTTCGGCGACGCCGTCCGGTGGCTGGTTGCAATCCTCGCCCGCCATTCCGGAACTGGGCTTCGCCCTCGGCACGCGCGGGCAGATGTTCTGGCTGGACGAATCGCTGCCCAACGGCCTGAAGCCGGGCAAGCGGCCACGCACCACGCTCTCCCCGGGCATGGCACTGCGTGACGGCAAGCCCTGGATGGCCTTCGGGACCCCGGGTGGCGAGCAGCAGGACCAGTGGCAGATCATGCTGATCGCGCGGATGCTCAATCATGGCCTGAACATCCAGCAGGCGATCGACGCCCCCGCCTTCCATAGCGAGCACTGGCCTTCCAGCTTCTGGCCCCGCACCGCCCGGCCCGGCAAAGCCGTGCTGGAAGGCCGGCTGGGCCAGGGTGTCCTGGATGCCATGCTGGCACGGGGCCACAAGGCAGAACTGGGCGGCGACTGGTCGGAAGGCCGGCTCTCGGCGGTGCGGCAGGAAGCGGACGGGCAGATTTTCGCCGGCGCCAATCCACGCGGCATGCAGGGTTACGCCGTGGGGCGCTGAAGGCGCTTCCCGGCGGCCCCGGCAAAGGGGCCGCCGCTGGCGTGGCTCAGCGCATGCTCTGCGGCTCTTCCTCCGCCCAGTCGCGGAGGAGAGTGAAGCCCACCGCCAGCAGCACCGGGCCCAGGAACAGGCCCAGGAAGCCGAAGGCGAAGACGCCGCCCAGCGCGCCCAGGATGGTCAGCAGCAGGGGCAGATCCGCGCCGCGGCTGATCAGCCAGGGGCGGATGAAATTGTCCACGCTGCTGATGCCGACGGCGCCGTAGATCAGCAGGAAAATACCCCAGAAGGTCGAGCCCTGCGCGAAAAGCCAGATGGAGGCGGGCAGCCAGACCACGGGCGCGCCCACCGGCAGGATGGACACGATGCCCGCGAGCACGCCGAACAGCACCGGCTGCGGCACGCCGGAGATCCAGAGGCCGAGCGCCGTTAAGGCACCCTGGGCCACGGCGGTGCCCAGCAGGCCGTACACCACGCCGGTGGTCACCGCCGCGGTCAGTTGCACCAGCCGCCGCGCCTGCGGCCCCGCGATACGCCCCACCAGGGCATCCAGCACCGAGGCCATGCGGGGGCCGTCGCGGTAGAAGAAAAAGGATAGCAGGATGGCGACCACCAGTTCCGCCAGACCGGACAGCACGGCCAGCAACACGCCCAGCAGGTTCTGCGCGATCAGCCCCGCGTAGGGCCGAACCAGGTTGGTGAGCGGCGTGAAGTCGAGTTGCAGCGCCGCCCAGCGTTCCTGCAGGAACGGCCCGATCAATGGAACATATGCCAGCTTGTCGCCGATGCCGGGCAGGCCATTGGCGAAGAAGCCTTCGACCGAATGGCGCAGCCCTTCCACATCCTCGGCGCGGATCGGCGCCGCGAACAGGATCGGCAGGCCCACCAGCAGCATCTCCGCCGTGACCATGGCCAGGGCCGACAGTGTTGGCGACAGGCCCAGGCGTTCCCGCAGCATTCGGCACAGAGGCCAGGTGCAATAGGCCAGGATGGCCGCCCAGAGCAGCGCTGAGATGAAGGGGCGCAGGACCAGCAGGCATCCCACCATCAGCGCCGCCAAGGCGGCGAGGCCGAGAAGGCGCGCGGGGCGTAGCGACCGGTCGTCGGGAGGGGAGGATAAACTCATGGGCACAGATTGCCCGAGCCTCCCCGCTTCCGCCAGCATCGGCCTTCCGGGCGGCCGGAGGCTTGCTCTTCTGCGCGCCGGCGATAGCGTGATTCCAACAGCGGCCTCTAGCGGGACGTTCTCGCCCGGAGCCGCCATGCAAACAAGGGAGAGACGAATGCCGCGCTTCGCCGCGAACCTGTCCATGATGTTCCAGGAAGTGCCCTTCCTGGACCGTTTCGCCGCCGCCCGCGCGGCAGGCTTCAGCGCCGTCGAGTTCCTGTTCCCCTATGATTTCCCGGCCCGGGAGATCGCGAAGCGTCTCGCCGATAACGGGCTGTCCCAGGTGCTGTTCAACGCCCCGCCGGGCAACTGGGCTGAAGGCGAGCGCGGCACGGCCTGCCGGCCCGGGCGCCAGCAGGAATTCCGCGATGGCGTCAAGGTCGCGCTGGACTATGCCACCGCCCTTTCCTGCCCCCTGGTGCACGTGATGGCGGGGCTGGCGCCCGCCGGTGTCGCGCGCGACACCCTGACCGGGCTTTATGCGACCAACCTGGCCTGGGCGGCCGAGGAAGCCGCCAAGGCCGGCGTGAAGCCGGTCATCGAACCGATCAACCACCGGGACATCCCCGGCATGTTCCTCAACACCATGGAGCAGGGCGCCGCCATCATCGCGGCGGTGGGCGCGGAGCGGCTTGGCCTGCAATTCGACCTCTACCACTGCCAGGTGACCGAGGGCGACATCGTGAAGCGCGTGGAGAAGCACCTGCCGATCATCGCCCACATGCAGGTCGCCGACGTGCCGGGCCGCAATGAGCCGGGCACGGGCGAGGTCAATTGGCCTTTCGTGTTCGAGCGTATCGATGCGCTCGGCTTCCGCGGCTGGATCGGCTGCGAGTACCGCCCTCTGGGCGAGACGGTGGCGGGCCTGGGCTGGTTTGCCCCGTATAAATCCTGAGCAACTGGTCAGAAAAGAGGAAGTCAACATGAAGATCGGTTTCATCGGCCTCGGCATCATGGGCCGTCCCATGGCACTGCACCTGGCCAAGGCCGGGCATGCGCTGTTCGTGCCTGAGCGTGGCAGCCTGGATGACGAGATGCGCCAGACCGCGACCGTGCTGCCGGACCCGGCGGCGGTGGCGGCGGCGGCCGAAATCATCATCCTGATGGTGCCGGACACGCCGGACGTGGAAGCCGTGCTGTTCGGGCCCAAGGGCGTGGCGGAGGGAATCGGCCCGGGCAAGCTCGTGATCGACATGTCGTCGATCAGCCCCACGGCCACCAAGACCTTCGCGGAGAAGATCAACGGCCTCGGTGGCGACTATCTCGATGCGCCGGTCTCCGGCGGCGAGGTCGGCGCGCAGCAGGCGGCGCTGACCATCATGGTGGGCGGGCCACAGGCGGCCTTCGACCGGGCCAAACCCCTGTTCGAGGCGATGGGCAAGAACATCACGCTGGTCGGCGAGAACAATGGTGCCGGCCAGACCTGCAAGGTCGCCAACCAGATCATCGTCGCCCTGACCATCGAGGCCGTCGGCGAAGCGCTGGTCTTCGCCTCCAAGGCGGGCGCCGACCCTGCCAAGGTGCGCCAGGCCCTGATGGGGGGGCTCGCCACCTCCCGCATCCTGGAACTGCATGGCGACCGCATGATCAAGCGCACCTTCAACCCGGGCTTCCGCATCGCCCTGCATCAGAAGGACCTGAATCTCGCTTTGCAATCGGCCAAGGAACTGGGCGTGGCCCTGCCCAATACGGCCGCGACCCAGCAGCTTTTCTCCGCCTGCGTGGCGGCGGGTGGCGGTGGCTGGGACCATTCCGGCATGGTCAGGGCGCTTGAGACGCTGGCGGCGCACAAGGTCGCGCAGGATTAATTCCCGCCTGATTACGCGTGTATTTCCGGTCTGATTAAATTCGGTGTTGCCATTCAATCGGCAGCACCGCATTTTCATTTCCGAAAGCCATCCCGCGAGACACATCTCCTGAGTGGCGTGATTTGACCGGTTTATACCGTGTAACGAGGTTTCATGCGCTTCGCCGATATTGGGCAGCAGTTGCGGGCTTACCGCCTTGAGTCCGGGATGCGGGCCGAGGAGATCGCCGCACGTCTCGGCGTCTCCCGGGCCGCGCTCTACCGGTACGAGAAAGGCGAGGTCATCAAGCTGGACACCATCCGGCGCCTCGCTGAACTGCTGAAGATCTCGCCATTGTCGCTGCTCGGCATCGGGGTGGAATATTTCTCCCGCCCCCTCGCCTTCCAGGAACGGCTGCGCCAGGTCGAGGAACAATCGGACCAGATCCTCCAGGTCGGTGGCGCCATTTGCTACCAGACCACCACGGCGGCGTTCGACGGTGCCCTGGCGGAAGCCTGGGCCGAATCCGCTGATCAGGCGCAGGAGCGGATCGCCGCGCGCGCGGCGGCCGACCAGGCCATGGGCCTGCTGGTGGCACGCAAGAAGCTGCACCAGTCGCGCCGGGCCAATATCATCGCCATGCTGTCGGAAGCCGCGTTGCGGCGTCTACTGGCTGAAGGCGTGGCCGCGGGAATCGCCGTCTCGGACCGCACACGCAACCGCTGCCGCTTAGCGGCGCGGGCGGAAGCCGAGAGCATCGCGAACCTGATGGAAAGCGTACCGATCGGGCTGCAGCTTGGCCTGCTGGCCGCGGAGCCATCGGGAAACTTCGCCGTGCTGCGGGGCCGCGACCGGGCGCATGTCTGCCTCAGCCCCTTCGGCGCCGAGGCAACGGCCGGGGCCGGAATCGGCGTCGGCAGCATCACCGCGGCCGATGAAGCGGTGGCGGCCCACCAGCGCGTCGCAGAAAACGCATGGCGTGACGCACTGAAAGGCGCTGCCGCCGCCAGCCGCGTGCGCGACCTGATCCGCGAGGCGGCGGTCCGCTAAAGCTCGATCCGGGCATCCATGACTTCGTCATCATCGGGCGAGCGTTTCAGCGTGAAGCCCAATGCGCTGATAAAGCCGATCATCGGCCGGTTATCCGCCAGCACCTGACCTGAAACGGTACGCAGCCCCTGGCTGCGGCCCCATTCCAGCAACAACTGCATCAGGTGGCGGCCGAGTCCCTGCCCCTTCCAGCCTGGCAGGGTGACGATGGCGAATTCTCCGGTATCGCCACCGGGCTCACGGATCAGGCGTGCTGAGCCAACCGTGCGGTCCCGCTCCCCGCCCCTTCGTTCCACAGCGACGAAGGCCATCTCGCGGTCGTAGTCGATTTGCGTCATGCGTGCGATCTGTTCGGCTGGCAGAGCCCGGATCTGACTGAAGAAGCGCCACCGGACATCCTCCGGCGTCAGGTGCCGGAAGGCTTCCGCATGGGCCTCGGCATCCTCCGGGCGGATGGGGCGCACCAGCAATTCCCGGCCGTCCCGCGCACGCCAGGCATGGGACAATTCCGACGGATAAGGCGGAATGGCGAGGAAGGAGCCTTCCCGCCCCGGCCGCAGCCGCGACGAGGCATCAAGCACCACAACGTCGTCCCCCCGCGCGAGAAGCGGGTTGATAATCAGGTCCTCGATCTCGGGAAAATCGACCGCGATCTGCGACAGGCGCACGATCGCATCGACCATCCTGTCCAGGTTCACCGCCGCCAGATCACGAAAGCCGGCCAGCAGGCGAACACCCCTGGTGCGACGGATCAGCGCCATGGCCAGGGTGCGGTTGAGGGGCGGAAGGTCATAGGCCACGTCGGGCTCGAAGTCGGAGGTCGTGCCGCCCCGGCCGTATCCGATCCAGGGCCCGAACATCGGGTCGTCGCCCAGCCGCAGGCGCAACTCGTGCCCTTTCGGAATTCCTTGCCCGGCCTGGCGCTGGACCAGCAGGCCCTGCACCCGCGCTTCAGGCCGCTCGCGGCGCAGGCGGGCCAGCATGGCGATGGCCGCCTCCTCGACAGCCGCCTCGGTTTGCAGCCCCAGCACGACGCCGCCCACCTCGGTCTTGCGGGGCAGGTCCGGGCTGGACAATTTCAGTACCACAGGGAAACCCAGACGGGTTGCGGCCTGCGCCGCCTCCTGTGGGCCAGCCACTTCCTCGCCAGCCACCACTGGTTGCCCATAGGCGGCCAGGATCGACAAGGTCTCCTGCTCCGTCAGGGTCAGGCGTGAATTCGCCCTGGCGGCGTCCAGGATGCGGCGCACTGCGGCGCGATCCGGGGCCAGATGCAGCACGTCATGCGGCGGTAATTCGGCCGCTGCCGCACGGTTGCGGCGGTCCATGGCCAGATGAAGCGCGCCCCGTACAGCGGCTTCCGGTGAGGCGAAGACGGCGATGCCTGCCTGTGCCAGTTGCCGGCGCGCCGGCTCCGCGCTGGCATGGCCAAGCCAGCCGACCAGGAGCGGGGCACCACGGGTCGCGCGCGCCGCGGCGATCATGGAGGCCACGTCAACGTCATGGTCCGCCCCCGGCGACGGCGCATGAACCGCCACGACCGCGTCCACCTCTGGCATGGCGGCCAGGAGAGTGGCACCTTCCGCCAAGCGATGGCTTTGCCCCTGCGGCAGGAGCAAGGGGTTATCGCCAATCGCATCCGGCAGGGCCAAGGCCAGGGCCTTGCGCGCGGCCGGGGTCCATACCGCCATGCGCGCACCGCCGGCGATCACGGCGTCGGCGGCAAGCTGGGCCGGCCCCTGCCCATTGGCGACGATGGCGATGCGGTCCCCGGCGATGGCATCCAGCCCGGCGCGACGCGCGGGGCGCACCCGGGCCAGGGTTTCGGCGGCGGCGATCAGATCCTCGAAGCCGCCGATGCGCAGCACGCCGGCGCGGCGCAGCGCGGCTTCCATGACCGCATCCGCGATGCCGGACGCGTCGCTTTGCCGCCCACCCGGCCGCAGCGCGACGACAGGACGGGTGCGGGCGGTGGCTCTGGCGGCGGAAATGAACATCCGGCGATTTTTGATACGGCGAATGTCCAGCAGCACCGCGCCGGCCGTCGTATCCCGCGCGAGCCAGTCCAGCACCATCGCGAAGCCGATTCCCTGGTTCGTGCCGATGCCGACGATATGACTGAAACCTAGATCCTCGCCGGTGGCCCAGTCGATCAGCGCCCGGGCCATGGCCCCCGACTGGCTCACGAGGGCCAGCCGCCCGGGCTTCGGCGCCATATGAGACAAGCTGGCATTCAGGCCGATGGCAGGCAGGCAGAGGCCGAAACTATGAGCGCCGAAAGCTTTCACGCCAGTTTCGGCACTGAGGCTGGCCAGATGGGGCGAGGCGACTGGAATGACGGCGGCAAAGCAGCCCTTGGCCGCCAGCGCCTTCATGGCTGCCGGTTGCGCCTCCGGCGTCAGGCACAAAACCGCAAGGTCCGCCGTCTCCGGCATGGCCTCGATACTCTCGCAGGCCATGAGCCCTTCCGCTGCCAGCCCGATGCCATACAAGCTGCCATGGAAACCCCCTGACGCCAGATTGCGCGCCAGGATGCGCGATTCCGGTAGGGCTCCATCGGCCACGAGCACCACCACGCGCGGCTTGAACAGCGCGGTGTCGCGGAAGCCGTTGACGACGCGCGAAAGGTTAAGGGGCAGTGTCATGGCATCCCAGGATGCCGTGCCTCTGCCCCTCCCCGCAACCAGCCTGGTCAGGCGGCCAGTTGTCTTGTGCTGGCCAGTTCCGACGCCAGGAAAGCGGCCAGGGCGCCCGGGCCTGAACGAGGCGTTCCGGCGAGGCCTGCCACTTCCTCGGCGCTGGCGTTGTAGTTCGTGTTGGTATTGACGTCGTAGACCAGCGCGCGCCCCTCCAGGTCACGGATGAACTCGATGCCCGCGACGTCGATACCGCTCTGCGCCAGGAAGTTCTCCAGGAGCGACTTGAGGGCGGGCTCTATTCCACCCTTAAGAATGGTGAATCTTGGAGCCTGGGTTGTAGCCATGGCTTCGGTGCCAACTGGGCAAACGGCATCGCCAACCGCGCAGACATCCGCGGGGCAGAGTTCAAAGCCCGCTGTGGTATCGACCTCGACAGCATAAACGAAGCGGCCACCAACGAATTCCGCGCGGGTTATCACAGGCTGCGGAGCACGAATATAGTCCTGCAGCAGCCAGATCCCGTCGACCGGGGCCTCATCGGCGGGCGCAGCCGCGAGATGGGTTTCCAGAGCGTCCACCGAGGAGAAGAGACGCACGCCAAGCCCTTTGCCGCCGCGATTCGGCTTCAGAATGAGCGGGCCAGGGGCGAAATGCTGCCGGGCGGCGTCCAGAACGGCGGAGAGTTCGTCCTGCACCATGATAGTGCGGGGAACCGACAAACCTGCCGCTTCCAGGGCGGCATATTGGCGGACCTTGTTGATCTCCAGGTCCAGCGCGGACGGCCCATTCACGATGCGGCGTCCATGCCGCTTCAGCCACGCCAGTACCGCCGCCGTCAGTTCGGCCGAGTAGCGATGCCCGCGCGTATGCGACGAGGCGCTCATCCGGTTGTAATAGACGCCTTCAGGCGGCGTTGCCGAAAGGTCGAAAGTACCCCGCGACAGATCGAGCTCCGCCCATGCAAGACCAATACGATCAAAGGCCTCCGCCAGCGGCGGCAGCCACAGGGGGTTCTCGTGGATGACGTGAACTTTGGTCATTTCGGTAACGCTTTCACTATTTCACATCGTTTTATCGGCTCTCAATTCCATATGTAAGCTGTTTCCCACTTTTCTCTAGTGGAAAAATGTCTCGCGGCAGGTCTGAAGAAAATTTCAGCTATCAATAAATGTGGTTTACATCAGAGCCAAAGCGATCGAATGCCGCCCCATAGATATGGATGGAAATGGCGTCTTTCATGCCGAGATTGGCCAAGCGATGGATCAGCCGGGGGTCCGCGGTTCCATAAGAAACGGCGCCCGCATTGAGGAGGCGGCTACCAATCTGCCGGGGGGGCGAATGGCCGCCGGGAAGGGCATAATGGCCCTCTGTCAGCGTGCCGTCCTGCACACCAAGGGTGCACCACGTGCGGTGTGCATGGACTGGGCTCATCTGGCCCGGTTTCCAGACCAGGGCGACGACGGCGTAGCGCGCGGCGCTGTTCGCATGAAGAAGGTGGCGAATATATCCGTCAGGGCATCCCATGCAGGTATCGGCGGCCAGCAGGCCCGGCTTCCCCAGGAAGGGCTGAATAGCCCCGGCGATACGGGCCGGCACCTGCCCGTCCGCAGACGATACGGCCTTTTCAATGCCGGACAGCATGGCAATGAGTTCAGGCGACTGACGGGCCATTGCCGCTATACCGCCGTTGTCGCGTCAGGCGCCGTCAAGGCAGAGAGCACCATGGCGCGGGACGCCATGACCTGCTCCCTCATGATGGTTGCCGCCTCCTCTGGGTGCCCGAGAGCGAGGGCTTCAATCAGCGTATGGTGCTCATGGGCCATTTCGCCGGTACGGTCGCGGCGGCGCAGGCCCAGCGCGAGCATCCGCGTACTTTCATCCAGTAACCGGTCGATTTGGCGCGCTAAACGACCGTTCCCGGACAGTTCCGCCAGAGCCACATGGAATGCTTTATTTGCGCTCAGGAAGGCATATGTACTGTCTTCATCGCCGGGTTGGTACCCGCAGGCGCAGACGGCATCTAAATCCCGTAACAGGGTGGCATCCACGCGGCCCGCAGCCATACGTGCTGCTTCGGGCTCCAGAAGAATGCGTAGCCCGAATACTTCATGGATATCGCGGATTGTGACCAGCGATACGACCCAACCTCGTCTTGGCACCGCCTGGACGAGTCCCTCTTCCGCCAGTCTGGCGAGTGCGGCCCGCACCGGCGCTTTGCCCAGGCCGAGGTGCTGAGAGAGGAGCGCTTCGCTCAATGTCTCGCCAGGATATATGCGGGCCGTGAGAATTTCACGCCGCAGTGCCACGGCGGCCTGATGCGTTAACGAAGCTGGCACGTCGAACGCCGCCATCAGTGACATCAGGTTGACCTTTTTCTGACATGTCAGAAAAACATAGAAGCATCCAACATGGCGGAGCAAGAACCGGGGCTGCCGAAATAAAAAACCCCTGGCGCCAAAGGCGCCAGGGGCTCTTCAGGCCGATCCTGTTGCCAGAATCAGTCCTTCATAATCACGGCCTGACGGCCACGCTGTCCGTCCTTGACCTCAAGCGCGACTTTTTCGCCCTGCTGAACTTCCTGCTTTCCTGCACGCTGCAGGACCGAGGAATGCAGGAACACGTCCTGCCCGCCATCATCCGGCGTCACGAAGCCGAAGCCACGAACCTGGTCGAACCACTTCACCGTACCATTGATGGCATAGGTCGGCCCACCCTCGTCACGGCCACCGAACTCGCGGCGCTGCGGACGGTCACCGAAGGGGCGGGGCGCGCCGAAGCCACCGGGCGCACCACCAAAGCGGTCGCCGCCACCAAAGTCACGGCGCGGCGGGCGGTCGCCGAAACCACCGCTTGGCGCACCGAAGCCACCGGCGGCCGGGCCACCAAAATCGCGACGCGGCGGGCGGTCGCCAAAGCCACCGCTCGGCGCACCGAAGCCACCGGCGGCCGGGCCACCAAAATCGCGGCGCGGCGGACGGTCGC
>JAQGHX010000152.1 GCA_028288745.1 Roseomonas sp.
ACGGTCTCGGGCTACCGCGTTTATAACGAATGGACAGACAAGGGGCCGCGCAACGACGAGCTGGACGCCTCGCCGGTCTACCAGAAATCCATGCTGGTACTGGATGTCGTGGGGCTGGCCGGGGCCGCCACCAGAGGCGCGGTGCGCTTCTCCGGCGTGCTGGCCGGGGCCGGAACCTTCTGCGGCGGCGTGCTGGCGGGCCAGGCCATCTCGCGCCCCATGCGGCGCGCCGTCACGCAGGGCCTGGGCAAGAGCGGCCGGCTGACCTCCGCCGCGCTCTCGGCACGGGCGAGGGCGGAGTTTCTGGAAGCGATCGGGGCCGGGCTGAACCTCAGCGGCAGTGCGACAGGCGGCGCGGTCAACGAGGTGGTGGTCTACGTGGCCGAATCCTACTGTTGGCGGCGCATGACCGCCAGGGGCCGGGGAGGCCGGCGCGGCGCTGGCGGTGTTCATGGGCCAGGCCGTGCTGGCGCCGCTGGCCGTGATTCTCGCCTGGCCGGCCCTGACCGGCGTGGATGCGCCGGCGGCGGTCTTCATGGGTGCCGCCCTGGCTGCGGTGGCGCTCTCCGTGCCGCTGCTCTACGGCCGGGCTTTCGGCTGGCCCTGGCCCGTGGTGCCCAGGCTGGTGCTGGTGCTGGTGCTGGTGGTGCTGAACGCGGTGCGGGGCGATGCCAGCCCGCAATTCTGGCTGTTCCAGGCAGCGATGCTGGCGCTGGCCGCGGGGTCGGCGGCGCTGGCGCGGTTCCTGGCGCGCCGCGCGGCCTCGCGGCGGGGCTGAGGCCCCGCCGCGCCACGACCGTTAGAGCGTGATCGCTTCAGGTGGAATCACCGCAAAGTGTGAATCACGCGAAGAAACACCATGCTGGAGCGGGTGTAGTGAGCCCTTGCGAACAGAGCCTGCTCTAGCGGGACAGGCCCACCAGGCCAGCCTCAAGGTCCGCGATCAGGTCGGCGGTGTCTTCCAGCCCGATATGGAAGCGCACCGCCGGGCCGCCCAGCACCTCGGCGCCGGTGGCGGTGCGGGTGACATAGCCGGTGGTCGGCAGCGCCAGGCTCTCGAACCCGCCCCAGGAGGCGCCAATGCCGAACAGCGTCAGCCCGTCCACCATGGCGTGGATCCGGGCCATGTCGTAGTCGGGCTGGAACACCACGCCGAACAGGCTGCAGGCGCCCGTGAAGTCGCGCTTGAACAGGGCGTGCTGCGGGTGGCTGGGCAGGGCGGGGTGAAGCACGCGCAGTACTTCCGGCCGCGTCTCGAACCAGCGCGCCACTTCCAGCCCGGCGGCTTCCTGGTGCTTCAGCCGCACCGCCATGGTGCGCAGCCCGCGCAGCGCCAGCCAGCAATCGTCCGGGCTGGCATAGTGGCCCATGAAGCGGCCGGCGCTGGCGACCGTCTTCCAGTCATCCTCGTTATTCATCGTCACGCTGCCCAGCAGCACGTCGGAATGACCGCCGACATACTTGGTCAGTGCCTGGATCGAGACATCGACGCCATGCTGGAACGGCTGGTAGTGGTGAATACCCCAGGTATTGTCCATCAGCACCTTGGCGCCACGGGCATGCGCCACGGCGGCGAGGGCGGGGATGTCCTGCAGCTCGAAGGTATGGCTGCCGGGGCTCTCGGTATAGAGCACCTTGGTGTTGGGGCGCATCAGTGCCTCCAGCCCGGCGGCATCGACGGTGGGTTCGTAATAGGTGGTCTCGATGCCCCAGCCGGCCATCAGCCCGTCGGCCAGCCGGCGCGTCGGGCCATAGACGGTATCGGGGATCAGGCAATGGTCGCCGGCTTTCAGGAAGGCCAGCAGCGGCACCGCGCAGGCGGCGAGGCCGGTGCCCACGATCATCGTGCGCGTGCCGCCCTCGATCTCCGCGATGGCGTCTTCCAGCGCGAAATGCGTGGGGCCGCCGGAGGTGCCGTAGGTCAGCGCGTGCTTGTCGAAGCCTTTGTCATTGATCTCGCCGCGCGCCTCGCAGGAGGGGTAGAGCACCGTGGAGCCACGATGCACGCCCCCGTTGACGAAGCCGTGGCTGCGGGTGCCCGGCCGGCTGACATGGGCGACGCGGGTGGCGAAGCCGTGGTGGTTCGCCTTGATATGAAGGTCGTCGGGCATCAGGCGGTCTTCTCTTTTGCTGTTTCGGGCCGCGCGGCCCATTCGGTCCAGGAGCCGTCGTAGATGGCGGGTTCGGGCAGCCCCGCGCGCATCAGCGCCAGCGCCACCACGCAGGCCGTTACGCCGGTGCCGCAGGAGGCGATGATGGGCTTCGACGCATCGATGCCGGCCTTGGCGAAGATCTCGCGCAGGGCCTCGGGTGGCAGCATGGTCTGGTCGGCGGCCAGCAGGTCGGTGGCGGGCACGTTGGCGGCGCCCGGCATGTGGCCGGAGGGCAGGCCCGGCCGCGGCTCGGGTGCCGAGCCATCGAACCGGCCGCGGGGCCGGGCATCGACGATACGTGCCGAGCGGTCGGCCACCACGCGCTTCACGTCGCCGATGCCGGACAGGCGCCGCGTCACGAAATCGGCCCAGAAGGTCTGCGGCGCCGCCGGCGTGGCGGGGCCGGCTTCCATGGTGCCGCCGGTGGCCTGCCATTTTGGCAGCCCGCCATCCAGCACCGCGACGCGCTCATGCCCGAAGAGCCGCAGCAGCCACCAGCCGCGCGCCGCCGAGAACAGGCCCTTCTGGTCGTAGAACACCACCCGCGCGTCGTTGGAGATGCCGAGCTGCCCCAGCATCCGCGCGGCACGGCCCGGCGTGGGGGCCATGTGCGGCAGATCGGTCTCCGGGTCCGCCACCGCGTTGATGTCGAAGAAGCGGGCGCCGGGGATATGCGCGGCCTCGAACAGGGCGGTGGCGCTTTTCCCCTCCGGCGGCAGGTAATAGGTGGCGTCGAACACCACCAGGTCAGGCTTGCCGAGTTCGCCCGCCAGCCATCCGGCGGAAACCAGTTCCTGCATCTGCTTCACTCCTCCAGAACCAGATAGACGCGGCGGTTCTGCTTGCCCTTGTTTTCCAGCTTGGTGACAGTGACCGTGCCGATCTCGCCGGTATGGCGCACATGCGTGCCGCCGCAGGGCTGCAGGTCGACCGGCGCCGCGTTCTCGGCCCCGATGCGCACCAGCCGCACCTGCCCGGCGCCGCGCGGCGGCTTCACCGAAAGCGTGCGCACCAGCCCGGGATTGGCGTCCAGCTCGGCCTCGTCCACCCAGCGGTCGGTGACGGGATGGTTGGCCCCGACCAGCGCGCGCAGGCCCTCGGTCAGCCATTCCCTGGTGGGCGGCTCGGCGAGGTCGAAATCCAGGCGCGAGCGTTCGGCGCCGATCTGCCCGCCGGTCACGCCCGCACCCGGGATCAGGCTGCACAGCAGATGCAGCGCGGTATGCATGCGCATCAGCCGGTGGCGGCGCTGCCAGTCCAGTTCCACCGTCACGGTGGCGCCCGTCGGTGGCAGGTCCGCACCCTCCGGCGGCACGTGCAGCACGGCGCCGGCCTCACCCTTCACGGTATTGGCGACCGGCATTTCGCCGCCGGGCCAGCGCATGGTGCCGGCATCGCCCGGCTGGCCGCCGGCCTGGGGGTAGAACACGGTGCGGTCCAGCACCACGCCCGCCGGGCTGGCCGAGACCACCAGGGCATCGCAGCCGGTGGCGTAGGCGTCGTCTCGAAACAGCAATTCGGTCGTCATGGGGCGGTCCATTCCTGCCGCAGCCGGGGACTGTGCAGTTGCAGCCACAACAGGCAAAGGGCGGTGGTGACGTTGCGGATATCGTTGCGCGCCAGCATCGCGAAGGCCTCGTCGGCATCCACGATCAGCACGCGGGTTTCCTCGTTCTCGCTCTCCAGCCCCAGCGTCATGCCGTCGCCCGGTTCGGGCAGGCGGACGCGGCCGGCATAGAAGTGCAGCCGCTCGTCGGAGCCGCCCTGCATCAGCAGGAAGTCGCCGATATGTTCCAGCTTGTCCGCTGTCAGCCCGGTTTCCTCCTGCGCCTCGCGGATGCCGCATTCCACCGGGTCCTCGCCCGGCTCCAGCATGCCGGCGGGGCATTCGCGCGTGATCGGGTCTTCCCCCGCCGCCAGCGCCGGCATGCGGAACTGCTCGATCAGGGCGATGCGGTGGGTCCAGGGGTCGTAGAGCATCATCACCACGGCCTGACCCCGGCGCCATAATTCCCAGGTCAGGGTGCCGGAGAGGCTGCCGTTGAAGCGGCGGTAGCGGAAGCGGATGCGCTGCAAGGGGAAGCGGCCATTCCACACCACCTCGTCGCTCTCGGGCAGATAGAGCGGGTGGTCCGGTACCTCGGGCGCCTTGAGCGGCCTCGCCATCATGCGGCGTGGGTCCTGGCTTCGCGCCCCGTGGCGTGGGAACAAGCGGCGCGGCCCGTGGCGCCGGTCGCGCGGGCCATGGCGAGAGCCTGGATTGCGTACCCTGCGCCGCGCGGCCTAGCTTCGTGGCGGAACGTCCTCAACATGCAGCCAACCATCCTTTCCGAACCCGATTCCCCAGATCTTACCGCCGATGATAGCCGGGGTGACCGCGCGGCGCGCCTGCGCGCCAGGCGCAGCCACGCCATTCTCTGCGTTCTGGGCTCGGCCGCAACCTTCGCCCTGTCCGCCGCCGCCGTGAAGGGGCTGAACGGCACGGTGCCTTTGATGCAGGTGATTCTGTTCCGCAACCTGCTGGCGCTGCCGGTGCTGCTGGCGCTGGCCGTGGTGATGGCGCAGCGGGCGGGTGGCGAGGGCTCGCTGCGCCGCATGCTGGCCACGCGGCAGCCGATGGTGCACGCGCAGCGCATCTTCTGGGGGCTGATGGGCATGTTCGGCAGCTTCTACGGCTACGTGCACCTGCCGCTGGCCACCGTGACGGCGCTGGGCTTCACCATGCCCTTCTTCCTCGCCGCCCTTTCCGTGCCGCTGCTGGGGGAACGGCTGGACCGCGGGCGGGTGCTGGCCATGCTGGTTGGGTTCGGCGGCGTGCTGGTCATGCTGCGGCCCTGGCAGAGCATCGGTGAATCCGGCCTGCCGCTGCTGCCGGCGGCGCTGGTGCTGCTCGGTGCCGTGGGCTGGGCGATGGCCATGATCACCATCCGCCGCATGGGCGAAGGCGGCGAGTCCGGCACCACCATCGTGCTGTGGTTCGCCCTCGGCGCCTCGCTGGTGGGCGCCGTCGCGGCCATCCCCGGCTGGATCTGGCCGGAGGCGTGGCAATGGGGGCTGCTGCTGGCGGTGGGCGTCGTCTCGGCTTTCGCGCAATTGCTGATGACGGCGGCCTATCGCGGTGGCGAGACGACGCTGATCGCCCCCTTCGAGTATTCCAGCATCCTCTGGACCACGCTGCTCGGCGCGCTGTTCTGGAGCGAATGGCCGGATGGGTGGAGCGCGCTGGGCATCGTCATTCTGGTGGCGGCGGGCCTGGGCATCTGGTGGCGGAACACGCGGGGCGCCGCCCGGCCCGCCTGAGGGGCGGGCGCCAGGGCCATCACGCCGGCTGCGGCAAGGCCCGCAGCCCCGGCACGGGCGAGGCCGCGATCAGCAGGAACTGCGCCAGGAACCCCAGCGCCGCCACCGCCAGGCACGCCTCCGCCCCCCAGCGGCTGGCGAGCAGCGCGCCGATGGCCGCACCGATGGGCCGGGCGCCGAAGGTGGCCGTCATGATCAGCGCCGAGACCCGCCCCAGCATGGCCTGCGGCGTGACCGCCTGGCGCAGCGTCATGGTGGCGATGGTCCAGAGGATGGGCCCAGCGCCGAACAGGAAGAAGCTGAGCCCGGCCAGGGCGCCCCGTGGCAGCCAGGCCGTCGCCAGCATCAGCAGCGCGGCCACCAGCCCGCAGAACGGCCCGATGACCACCATGGTGCCGAAGGCGAGGCGCCGCGACAGGCGTGGCGCCAGCAGCGCCCCCGCCACCATCCCGGCGCCATAGAGCGCCAGCGTCGCCCCGACCCCCGTGGCCGTCAGGCCGAGCGTCTGCACCGCATAGGCGATATAGACGGATTGCAGGACGAACCAGGCGGTATTGAAGAACACCGCCGTCAGCAGGATGGGGCGCAGCAGGGCATGGGTGGCGACGAAGCGCGCGCCCTCCCGCAACTCGGCCAGCGGGTGGCGGCGCGGCGGGCGGGGGGAATCGCTCTCCGGCAGGCCGGCCAGGACCACGGCGGCCAGCAGCGACAGGGTGGTGGCCACCACATAAGCGGCCGGCGCGCCCGACCAGCCGACCAGGGCGCCGCCCAACGCCGGGCCGGCGGCATAGGCGGTGCTGCGCGCCAGTTCCAACCAGCGGTTGGCGGCGCCGAGCTGGTCCCGCCGCACCAGCGACGGCACCAGGGCGGGTGCCGCGACGCTATAGGCCACCGTGCCGATGGCGCCCAGGAAGCCGAGCGCCGCCAGCCCCGGCAGGTTGAGCCCACCCACGATCAGTAGCGCCAGGACGGCCAGCAGAGAGAAGGCGCGGAGGAATTCAGCCCCCGCCATCAGCCGCCGCCGCGACATGCGGTCGGCCAGCACGCCGGCGGGCAGCGAGAGCAGCAGGAAGGGCAGCGTCTGGGCGGTCTGCAACAGGCCGGCCTGCGCCGTGCTGGCGCCCAGCAG
>JAQGHX010000169.1 GCA_028288745.1 Roseomonas sp.
GGTACGCGCCGACATCCGTGGCGCCGCCGACGCCATCGCCTACCCCGAGACCCTGGCCAAACTTCCGCAGGAAGCCGCCACCGCAGTGGCGCAGGTGGAATTCCTGGCGGTGGAGATCATGGCCAAGCGCACCAGCCTGAATCTCTCCGGCATTGTCGGCCCGGCCTTGCAGGCGGCGCGGAACGAAATGCGCGAATATCTGGGCATCGCGGCGGACGCGCCGCCGCAGGCGGTGATCGACGCGCTGCTGACCACCCCGCCGGCCCTGTCGCAGCCAGCCCTGTTCACGGCCGGGCCGCAGGAGACCTTGCGCCGGCTGTCGGCCATGCCGCGCCTGCCACAGGCCAATACGGCCACCGCCATGGCACGGCAGCAGATGGAATTCGGCCCGCCGGAATGGAACATGATGCCGTGGCGGTGACGCCGCCCGGCATCCGCGCCATGCTGCCTGCCATTTCCCACCCGCGCCCATCCAGCCTTTTGGAAACCTCCGCCCCCATGCGCTTCACCCTGCTGCCCGCCATGGCCCTGTCCGCCCTCCTGCTGGCGGGGTGCTCCGAATTGCGCGCGCCCCGCGCCAGCCAGCCGGTGCCGACCGAATTGCTGCCGGCGAATGAGGAGCCGGTGCGCGCCGCTGCCAACCTGACCGCCCGCGATTTCGCAGACCAGGGCGCGGCATTACAGGGCAGGCCGGCCGAGGCAGCCCGCGCCATCGCCCGCCTGGAATGGCTGACGGCCACGCTCTCGACCGACCCGCGTTACGCTGCGCTGCCGGAAGGGATCGGCATGTCGATGCGCGCGGCGGCGGCCGAGACGCGGGGCGCGCTCGGCATCGTGGAAGACACCCCGCCGGCGGCCGTCACCGCCAGCCTCTCCGCCATCGCGCGGGCGCTGGAGGCCGGCGCCACCCCGGCCTTTCCGGCCGCGATTTTCCCGGCTGGGGCAGAGCGTAGCCTGCAACGGCTAACCACGCCCGGGCCGCTGCCGCAGGCCGGCATCGCCACCGGCCGTGCGGCGGAAATGATCGCGGAACTGGACCGCGATGGCGGCTGGAGCCCGACCGCCGGCATGCGGAGCTTCTGACCGGGCGGCCCGCTTCCGGCTCCGCGGCAACCCTCCCTTAACCTCGGGCGGGCATCATCCCCCGGTTCCTGTTCGGAACGGGGGGAGTCGTTCGATGGGTCTGCGTCTGGATTCGGTCAAGATCAGGATCGCACTGGCGATCCTGGCCGCCAGCCTCGGTGCCTCGGCGCTGCTGTTCGGGTTGAACGCCATGCAGCGTTCCGGCGCCGCGGGGCATGAGGCCGAACGCGAGGTGAGCCAGCGGCGGGCCGCCGTGCGCACGGCGCTGGACGAGGAAAAACGCCTCGCCGCCGCGCTGGCCATCGGCCTCGCGCGCACACCGCAGGTGGCCGCTGCCGCGCTGGCCGGGGACCGCCTGGCGCTGGAAGCCCAGGTGAAGCCGGTCTATGACGCCCTGGTACAGCGCTTCGGCCGCGTCATCCTGTCCACCACCACGTCCCCCGGCATCGTCCTGTCGCGCGCGCATGACCCGGCGGCCTGGGGCGACGATGTCGCCACCCGCCGCACCACCGTGCGCGAGACCTATCGCACCGGCCAGCCGGTGGCGGGGCTGGAGGCGGGGCGGGACAATATCAGCGCCTATGCCGACGCACCCATTCTGCGGCCGGACGGCACGGTGGGCGCGGTGGTCGATCTCGGCCTCGCCATCGGCGATCCGCTGGCGGCGCGGCTGAAGGCGGCAAGCATGGCCGACGTCACCTTCTTCCAGAAACGTGGCGAGGCCCTGATATCCATCGGCTCCAGCCAGGGCGGGCGTGCGCTGCTGGATACCGCCACCCTGGCCGGCGCGCTTTCGGCCCCGGTGCAGGCGGATGTCATGATCGGTGCCCGGCGCGGCATCGCCGCGGCAGAGCCGTTGATGAGCATCGACGGCCAGGTGCTGGGTGTCATCGAGATCGGCATCGATGTCGAGGACCGTGCGGCGCTGGCCGATGCGGCCGACCTCAATGCGCTGCTGGCCACCCTGGCGGCGGCTGTGCTGGCCCTGCTGGCGGGCTGGTTGATGGCGGCACGCCTGGCGCGGCCGTTGCAGGCGCTGGCCCTGGCGGCCCAGGCCCTGGCCGGCGGCCGTACCGGCGTGGCCGTGCCGGGACGTGACCGCCGCGACGAGATCGGCGAGGTCGCCAAGGCGGTGGAGGTTCTGCGCCAGGGCACGGCGGAAGCCGAGGTGCTGCGCTCCGCCCAGGCCGAGACCCGCGCCGCCGGCGAGCGGGAGCGGCGCGAAAGCACGCTGGCGCTGGCCGGGCAGGTCGAGCAATCCATCGGCGCGGTGGGTGAGGAACTGGCGCAGAGCGCGGCCATGCTGCAATCGCAGGCCCATAGCCTGGCCGGTAGCATCGGGATCGTCGGCCAGCGTGGCGCGGGTGCCGCGCTGGGCGCGGAGGCCGCCTCGGGCAATGTGCAGACGGTGGCCGCCGCGGCGGAGGAGCTTTCGGCCGCCATCGCCGAGATCACCCGGCAGGTGGCCGAGGCGGCCAGCGTCGCCCGTCGCGCGCTGGAGCGCAGCCAGGCCGCGGATACCACCGTGAAAAGCCTGTCCGAAAGTTCGCAGCGCATCGGCGACGTGGTGCGGCTGATCGGCGACATCGCCGGGCAGACCAATCTGCTGGCCCTGAATGCGACCATCGAAGCGGCGCGGGCGGGCGAGTCTGGCAAGGGCTTCGCCGTGGTGGCCAGCGAGGTGAAGAACCTCGCCAGCCAGACGGCGCGCGCGACAGAGGAGATTGGCGCCCAGATAGCCACGATGCAGGGGGCCGCGCGCGGCGCCGCGGATGCCATCGGCGGCATCGCCAACGTGATTGCGGAGATGGACCATATCGCCGGTAGCATCGCGGCGGCGGTGGAGGAGCAGGGGGCGGCGACGCGGGAGATCGCCCGCAACGTGCAGGAAGCGGCCACCGGCACCGACCGCGTCACCATCGAGGTGCAGGCGGTCAGCCAGGCGACGTCGGAAGCGGCGCAGGCGGCCGCCGGGCTGCATGAGCTGGGCAACGAGCTGGCGGGGCAAGGGGGGGCCTTGCGGCGGGAACTGCAAGGGCTGCTCGCGAATTTGCGAGCGGCTTGAAACACCGGCGGCGGCGCCTATGATTCTGGCGGTTGGCGCTGTTCACGCGATCCCGTGTCAGGTTATCAGCGTTAACCAGATCGTACAAACGGGGTATCACGATGAAGAGACGTCATTTCCTGGCCGGCGCCGCGGCCGTGCCGGCCCTGGGCGGCTTCTCCTTCGCCCGTCCCGCCCTCGCCCAGGGCAGTGCCGCCCATACGCTGCGCTTCATCCCGCAGGCCGATGTCACCATTCTCGACCCGCTGGCCACCACGGCCTATCCCACGCGCAACCACGGCCATATGTGCTGGGATACGCTGTACGGCATCGACGAGGCCTTCGTGCCGCAGCCGCAACTGGCGGAAGGCCATGTGGTCGAGGATGATGGCAAGCGCTGGACCTTCACGCTGCGGGACGGTCCGACCTTCCATGATGGCGAGAAGATCCGCGCGCAGGATGCCGTGGCGTCCATCAAGCGCTGGATGCCGCGCGACACCCATGGCCAGACCCTGGCCCAGCGGGTGGACGAGATCCGCGTGCTGGACGACCGCCGCTTCGAGATCCGCCTGAAGCGGCCCTTCGGCCTGATGCTGGATTCGCTGGGCAAGGCATCGTCCTACCCCTGCTTCATCTACCCCGAGCGTTTCGCCAATATCGACCCGACCAAGCCCTTCACCGAGGTTGTCGGTTCCGGCCCCTATCGCTTCGTGGCGGAGGAGCGGGTCTCGGGTTCGCAGATCGTCTACCGGAAGTTCGACAAATACGTGCCGACGCCGGTGGGCCGCGTCAGCATGGTCGCCGGCCCTAAGCTCGCGCATTTCGAGCGGATGGAATGGAAGGTCATTCCCGACCCCGCGACCTCCGCCGCCGCCATGCAGGCGGGCGAGGTGGATTGGTGGGAAGTGGTGCCGGCCGACCTGCGCCCCCTGCTGGCGCGCGCGCGGGACGTGGTACTGGACCTGATCGACAGCAGCGGCACCCTGGCCAATCTGCGCCTGAACCACCTGCAGCCGCCCTTCGACGACCCGGCGGTGCGCCGCGCGCTGCTGAAGGCGATCCAGCAATCCGACTTCATGGCCGCCGTTTCCGGCGACGACCGCAAGCTGTGGCGGGACAATGTCGGCTTCTTCCCGGTTGGCAGCCCTCTGGTGAACGATGCGGGCCTGGACGCCCTCAGCAGCCCGCGCGACATCAATGCCGCCAAGGCGGCCATTGCCGCCGCCGGCAAGGGCGGGGCGCCTGTCGTAGCACTGCATGCCACGGATGTTTCCAACCAGAATGCGCTGATGTCGGTGGGTGTCGACGTGTTCCAGAAGGTCGGCTTCAAGACCGAGGACGCGACCTCTGACTGGGGCACGCTGCTGCAGCGCCGGCAGAACAAGAACCCGCCGGCCCAGGGCGGCTGGAACGCGCTGATGGCGCTGTTCAGCGGCATGGAGTTCAGCACCCCGGCCGGCCACCTGCTGCTGCGCGCCAACGGTGCCGATGCCTGGTTCGGCTGGCCGGATTCGCCGAAGCTCGAGGAACTGCGCGACGCCTATTTCGATGCGCCGGATCTGGACACGCAGAAGCGCATCGCGCGGGATATGCAGGCCCAGGCCTTCCAGGATGTGCCTTACATCCCGCTGGGCCAGTACTTCGTCGACAGCGCCTATCGGAAAGGCCTGACGGATATCCGCAAGGGTATTCCGATCCCGCTGAACGTCCGGCGCGGCTGACATCGCACCGGCAGGGCGGCGGTTCGGGTTGACCGCCGCCCTGCGGCATCGCAGCATTCCACATTCTTTCGGGACCGGAATATTCATGCCCGCCACCCGCCGTGCCTTGCTGGCGCTGCCTGCGACCCTCGCCATGCCGGCCCTGGTCACGTCCTGCCCGGCCTCGGCGCAATCCTGGCCGACACGGCCGGTGCGGATGCTGGTGCCCTTCGCGGCTGGTGGCAGCACCGATGTTTCCGCCCGGCTGCTGGCGCCGAGAATGAGTGAGGTGCTGGGCCAGTCCGTCATCATCGAGAATCGCGCGGGCGCCGGCGGCACGGTGGGCTCCGATGCCGTGGCGAAGTCACCGCCCGATGGCAGCGTCTTCGTCATGGGTACCGTCTCCACCCACGTGCTGGCGGTCGGCCTGTACCGGGAGCGGCTGCCCTACGACCCGGAGCGCGATTTCGTGGCGGTGGCGCCGACGGTGCTGGTGCCGATCTGCATCACTGTGCATCCGTCGCTGGGCGTGACGGATCTGGCCGGGTTCATCGCGCTGCTGAAGGCCAATCCGGGCAAGTACAGTTACGGCACCGGGGGCGCCGGCGGCTCGGCGCATATCGCGGCGGTCAGCTTCCTGAACACCATCGGCACCCAGGCCGAGCACGTGCCCTATCGAGGCAGCGCCCCGATGCTGAACGACCTGCTGGCCGGGCAGGTGGCCATGGGCTTCGACACGCCCGCGCTGATCGCCCAGCACCACAAAAGCGGCGCGCTGCGTTGCCTGGCCATCGCCACCAGCCAGCATTCCACCCTGATGCCGGACGTGCCGACGGCGCGGGAGGCCGGGTTGCCGGACTACAAGGCCTATTCCTGGTTCGGTGTCTTCGCGCCCGCCGGCACCCCCGCGCCCATCGTCACCCGCATGAACCAGGCGGTGCGCGAGGCGGTGACCGAGCCCGCCACCGTGCGCAAGCTGCTGGACATGGAACTGCCGCCGATCGAGGCCGGCAGCCCGTCGGACTTCGCCGGCTTCCTCAGGAGTGAGCTGGAATACTGGGTGCCGCTGGTGCGGGCCAGCGGCGCGACGGCGGATTGAGGGCACGCCCGCCGGCCTGAACGGGAAGGGTGCCGCCATCCGGCCCTAGCGCTGCCATGGCCAGGCGGCGTGCGGCCCGGCCATGCGCTGGCCCGGCTTTCCCGGTTCAGCCGGCGCGAATGCCGGCGGTATTTCCCGTACTGGGCGGCAGCGCCCGCGTGTCAGCAGGTTTCGGGCAGAAAGACCCGGCTCGGCGCCACGAATTCGTCCTGTGCTGCGACCATCAGGATCTCGCGCGACCCGGCCTCGGCGGTGCGGTGAAGCAGGCCGTAGACGGAGGAGGCGGCGGCGGCGGCGGCGGCGGCCGAGGAGCCGGTCTTCATGCGGTGGAACAGGAAGAGCGCCGCGATGGCGTCGCCGGCGCCGTTCACCGAGAGCGGCAGCATGGGCGTGCGCACCCGGTGGAACTCGCCGCCCTCAGCGGCCAGCAGCTCGATCTGGTCCGGGGGCGTCTCGGCCACCTGGAGGGAGGTGACCAGCACGGCGCGGGGGCCGGCGGTCACCATGGTGGCCTGCAGGGCCGCCACCGCCGCCTTGGCTTCCGCCAGGGTGGTGACGGGCAGGCCGGTCAGGTTCTCCAGCTCGAACTGGTTGGGCGTGATCAGGTTGGCGGCCGGCACGGCGCGGTCCCGCATGAATTCCGGAATGCCGGGGCGGACAAAGACGCCGCGACCGACATCGCCGATCACCGGGTCGCAGCAATACAGGGCGCGGGGGTTGGCGGCCCGGACCTTGGCCACGGCACCCAGCACCGCCTCGCCGATGGCAGCATCGCCCATGTAGCCGCTGAGCACGGCGTCGCAGCCGGGCAGGGCGCCGCGATCCTCGATGCCCTGCACCAGATCCTGCACCAGCTCGGCGCCGAAGACCTGGCCGCGCCAGGTGCCGTAGCCGGTATGGTTGGAGAACTGCACGGTATTCACCGCCCAGACCTCGGCGCCCAGGCGCTGCAGCGGGAAGACGGCGGAGGCATTGCCGACATGCCCATAGGCGACCCAGGACTGGATGGAGAGGATGTTCATGCGGTGTCTCGGCTTGCGGATACGGCTAAGAGCCCGTTGGAGAATTCTGGCAGCTGAGATCGCGGCGGTCTTTTCTGCGCATGTCGTCGGCTTGGCCCAATGTCCCTGCATTGGGCACACACTACCTTCGCACTGGCACACAAAGTCCCGACCGCGACATCAGCCGCCAGATTTCTCAAACGGGCTCTAAGGTCTAGGAGGGCGGGGGAAAGGGGTCAATGCGACGCCTGGGCTGCCCGCACGGCCTTACGCTGTTGCAAGGGCGGGGTGGCGCGGGGTAGAAGCGCCGCTTCGCGCGGCCGGTCGGCATCGGCTGCTCCATATCTGACTGGAACCTTGCGCCATGAAGCCCGACATCCACCCCGAATACCACGATATCAACATCATCATGACCGATGGGACGACGTTCAAGACGAAGTCCTGCATGGGCAAGGAAGGCGATACGCTGCGCCTTGATATCGACCCGAAGTCCCACCCGGCCTGGACCGGCGTGCAGCGCGTGATGGACACGGGTGGCCAGATCGCCAAGTTCAACAAGAGGTTCGCCAGCATCGGCGTCCGCGGCAAGGCCGGCTGAGCCTTCCGCCACCCCGACGCCGTGCCTGAAAACGTGCTAAAAAAAACGCCGCCTCCCATTGAACCGGGGGGCGGCGTTTTC
>JAQGHX010000171.1 GCA_028288745.1 Roseomonas sp.
CGGCCTGACCATCGGCCTGATGTCCGGCTTCGTCCGCATGGCCGACAGCATCATCATGCGGATCATGGACGGCATGATGGCGATCCCCTCGATCCTGCTGGCGATCGCGCTGATGGCGCTGACCCGCGGCAGCGTCGGCAACGTGGTCCTCGCCATCACCATCGCCGAGATCCCCCGCGTCTCCCGCCTCGTGCGCGGTGTCGTGCTGAGCCTGCGCGAACAGCCCTATGTCGATGCCGCCGTCGCCTCCGGCACGCGGGCACCGCGGATCATCATCCGCCACATCCTGCCCAATACGCTGGCGCCGCTGACGGTGCAGGCGACCTATATCTGCGCCAGCGCGATGATCACCGAGGCCATCCTGTCCTTCATCGGCGCCGGCACGCCGCCGATCATCCCCTCCTGGGGCAACATCATGGCCGAGGGCCGGGCGCTCTGGCAGGTGAAGCCCTATATCGTCTTCTTCCCGGCGGTCTTCCTGTCCATCACCGTGCTGGCGGTCAACCTGTTGGGTGACGGGCTGCGCGACGCGCTCGATCCGCGCATGGCGAAGAGGCTCTGATCCGATGGCGTTGCTAGAAGTCGAGAACCTGCAGACCCATTTCCGCACGCCGGACGGGGTCAATCGCGCGGTCGATGGCGTGTCCTTCGAGGTCGGGGCCGGCGAGACCCTGGCCATCGTGGGCGAGAGCGGCTGCGGCAAGTCCGTCACCGCCATGTCGATCCTTCGGCTGATCCCGGAACCGCCGGGCAAGATCGCGGGCTCCATCCGCTTCCAGGGCAAGGACCTGCTGACGCTTTCGGAGCCGGAGATGCGCAGCATCCGCGGCAACGAGATCAGCATGATCTTCCAGGAGCCGATGACCTCGCTGAACCCGGTGCTGTCCATCGGCAAGCAGATCGGCGAGACGCTGCGGCTGCACCAGGGCCTTTCCGCCAGGGAAGCGGAAGCCAAGGCTGTCGAGATGCTGACGCTGGTCGGCATCCCCGAGCCGGCGCGGCGGGTGAAGGAATATCCGCACCAGCTCTCGGGCGGCATGCGGCAGCGCGTGATGATCGCCATTGCCCTGGCCTGCAATCCGAAGTTGCTGATCGCGGACGAGCCGACCACGGCGCTGGACGTGACCATCCAGGCCCAGATCCTGGACCTGATGCGCGACCTGAAGCACCGCGTCGGCGCGGCCATCGTGCTGATCACCCATGACCTCGGCGTGGTGGCCGAGGTCGCCGAGCGGGTGATCGTCATGTATGCCGGCCGCAAGGTGGAGGAGGCTCCGGTGGTGGAGCTGTTCCGCAACCCGAAGCACCCCTATACCAAGGGCCTTCTGGGGGCGGTGCCCAAGCTGGGCTCCTCGCTGACCGGCGAGACTATCCGGCTGGCTGAAATTCCCGGCTTGGTGCCCAGCCTGAAGCAGCGCATCCAGGGCTGCGTCTTCGCCAGCCGCTGCAACCAGTCCACCGACCTGTGCCGCGAGATCGCCCCGGCCCTGGAAGATAAGGCGCCGCGCCACTCGGCGGCCTGCCATTACGCGATCAAGGAGTTGGTGGCGGCATGAGCATGAGCATGACCATGGGCAGCCCCCACGCGCCGGCGGCCTATGCCGGCCGCCCGCTGCTGGAAGTCAACGACCTCAAGAAGTACTTTCCGATCAAGGCCGGCTTCTTCGGCGGCAAAACCGGCAATGTCTATGCCGTGGATGGCGTCTCGTTCCACATCAACAAGGGTGAGACGCTCTCGCTGGTGGGCGAGTCGGGCTGCGGCAAGTCGACTGTCGGAAAGACCATCCTGCGACTCTACAGCCCGACCGGCGGGCAGGTGGTGCTGGATGGCCAGCGGATCGACGATCTGTCGGACAGCAAGCTGCGCCCCATCCGCCGCCGTGTCGGCGTGGTGTTCCAGGACCCGTTCAGCAGCCTGAACCCGCGCATGCGGGTGCGGGACCTGCTGGCTGAGCCGATCCGCAACTACGGGCTGGCCAAAAATTCGGCCGACCTGGATGCACGCCTGGCCAAGTTGATGGATACGGTGCGGCTGCCGCGCGAGGCGGTGAACCGCTTCCCGCATGAATTCTCGGGCGGCCAGCGGCAGCGCATCTGCATCGCACGAGCCCTGGCCGGCGAGCCGGAACTGATTATTTGCGACGAGGCGGTTTCTGCGCTCGACGTCTCGGTGAAGGCGCAGATCATTAACCTGCTGCAGGACCTGCAGAAGGAGCTGGGTCTCGCCATGCTGTTCATCAGCCACGACCTCGCCATCGTCGAGCATATGACCCACCGCGTGGCCGTCATGTACCTCGGTAAAATCGTGGAAGTCGCACCCAAGCGTTCGTTGTTCGCGGCGCCGAAGCATCCTTATACCGAGGCGCTGCTCTCGGCCGTGCCGGTGCCCGAGCCGGGGGCCTCGCGCGAGCGGATCATCCTGAAGGGCGATGTGCCGAGCCCCATCAATCCGCCTAAGGGTTGCCGTTTCCACACCCGCTGTCCCTATGCCTTCGACCGGTGCAGAAGCGATGAGCCGCTTCTGAAACAAACCGATGAAGGCCATTGGGCCGCCTGCCACCTGCACAGCCTGCCAGAGTCGCAAAACCCGCTGGCGCGTAGTGTGGTGCGCTACTCGTAAAGCGGAAGGGAAGGGGCCAAAGGCCCCTTTTCTTTCGTCAATATTTGAGAACGCATCGCAATTGCAGTAATTACCCGGTCAATCTCCGCCGAAACCTGTCTCCCACCGCTTGACGGGCCGTAGGGGCTTGGATGACGCTCTTCCTTGCTGGGTTGCCGCGTATCGCGGCGCCGTCGCTTGGGGAGAATGCAACATGCCGCAGGTCACGGTGACCGTGAACGGCCAGACTCATACCGTCGAGGTCGAGGGGCGTACGCTGCTGGTGGAGCTGTTGCGTGAGACGCTTCGGCTGACCGGCACCCATGTCGGCTGCGACACCAGCCAGTGTGGCGCATGCGTCGTGCATATGAATGGCGAGAGCGTGAAGTCCTGCACCCTGCTGGCCGTCCAGGCGCAGGGGGCAGAGGTTGTCACGATCGAGGGTCTGGCGGCGGCCGACGGCACGTTGCATCCGATGCAGGAAGCATTCCGCGAGTATCACGCGCTACAGTGCGGCTTCTGTACGCCGGGCATGGTGATGAGCGCCATCGACCTGGTGCAGAAGAACCCGCAGGGGCTTTCCGAGCACGACATCCGGGAAGGCCTGGACGGCAATATCTGCCGCTGCACGGGCTACCACAACATCGTTAAGGCTGTCGCGGCGGCGGCCGATGTGATGCATGGCAAGCGTACCGAGCTTGCACCGGCTATCGGCTGAGACGGAGCGCGCAGCATGTATGATTTCGAATACCATAAGCCGACCACCATCGCCGATGCGGTCAAGATCCTGGCCGCTGACCCGGATGCGAAGCCCATCTCGGGCGGCATGACGCTTTTGCCGGCGCTGAAGCACCGCCTCAACAAGCCCAGCGCGCTGGTTGACCTTGGCGGCATCGCTGAATTGCGTGGCGTGAAGCGGGAAGGGAATGCCATCGTTATCGGCGCGATGGCCAAGCACTACGAGGTCGCGACCGACCCGCTGGTCAAGGAAGCCATTCCGGCGCTGGCGCGGATGGCCTCCACTGTGGGTGACACGCAGGTCCGCAACCGTGGCACCCTGGGCGGCAGCCTGGCCAATAATGACCCGGCCGCCGACTACCCGGCCGCGGCGCTGGCACTGGGTGCGACCTTCATCACCAGCCGGCGCAGCATCCCCGCCGACGATTTCTTCGTGGGCATGTTCACCACCGCGCTGGAGCCCGACGAGCTGCTGGTCGCCGTGTCGTTCCCAATTCCGGAAAAGGCCGGTTACGCGAAGCTGCGCAACCCGGCCAGCCGCTATTCGATGGCCGGGGTTTTCGTGGCCAAGGGGCCGGCCGGCGTCAAGGTTGGCGTCAATGGCGCCGCGTCCTGCGCATTTCGTCAGACCGAGATGGAGGCGGCCCTTTCCGCTAACTGGTCCGCTGATGCTCTAAGCGGCGTGACCCAGTCCCCTGACGATCTGAACAGTGACATTCATGGCGGCGCGGAGTACCGCGCGCACCTCGTCATCGTGATGGCGAAGCGCGCCTTGGCCGACGCCGGCTGAGCGGGATCCGCATGTAACTGATCCGGGATGGAGCGGGGCCTTTGCCGTTTTGTTTCATTCCGGTTCCAGCAGGGCTGTCAGTGCCAAAAAGTGGTACATTGCGCGGTATTCTTATCGATTCGGCTAGCAATCGGTCCTGCGTGATGCGAGGATAACCGCATCGGTCCTGCATCCCGTGGGGCCGCGTGCTTTTTACGGATACGAGACGCAGTGTTTCCGGACAACGATTCGCAGGGTGGCGCCGGGCCGATTGAGGCCGAGGTGAAGTGGTACAATGGCCGCAAAGGCTTTGGCTTTGTGCTGGGCCCGGACGGCCAGGATGTGTTCTTCCATGCGTCGGCACTGACCGAAGCAGGAATCGAACCCCCCGAAACTGGCGATAAGCTGGTCTGCGAGATCGGCTCGGACCGTCAGGGCCGCCGGTTGGTCACGAAGATCCACGAGCGCAAGCTTGGCCCGGGTGGTGGAGATCGCCCCCCCCGCCGTGAATTCGGCAATGACCGGTTTGCCGAACGTCCGCCCCGCCGTGACTTTGGCGACCGTCCG